>JACJYL010000002.1:1330000-1704690 GCA_020636105.1 Lewinellaceae bacterium | reverse complement strand
TAAAAGTCGGGGATAAAGAAGCTTTTGAATTTATGACCACCTATGCAGGACGACCCAATAAAACAGTATTGGATACCATTTCCGGGTTTGATGAAGTGGTGGAAGTCTATAGAAATTACACTTCCGCCAGAGGGTATGGCGTGGATATCGTTATGGGCAAAAAGGACGGAAAATTCGGTATCGTGCACCATTCAGGGGAGGTGCTCACCCCTTTTGAATATGATGTCATCCGCGAAAAAGGAGGCAGGAGTTACTTCGAACTTCAAAAAGGAGACCTTTTCGGCGTAGCTGCCAGGAGCGGAAAAAGGCTGTTTGATGCGACCTTTTCCAGGGTTAAGTTCCTTAATTTCAACGGCGTCTTTTTGGTTCAGACCGGCCCGTTCGAGGGATATGCCGACCGCACAGGACATATTTACCTCCCCGGGGAGTGACACCTCTAGGTACGAGGTGACATCTTCGTGCGATGGCTATCGGGCCTGTAAAAGGTGTCATCTCGAGAATAAAAAGAAGAATAATCATGACATGTCAAAATCAAAGATAAAAAAACAGAAAGGGTTTAGCGGTAACGATAAAGTCTTTGATATAAACTGCGGCAAGTGCGGGCACTATGTATTTACTTACCTTAAATTGGGCAAAGGAGGCATCCTTCGCTGTTACCTCAGCCGGATACTTGAGCCGCCGAAGCTGGAAAAACTTCAATACGACGAGTCGGTCAAAAACGCAACCGATCTGCAGAACCTGCAATGTCCTGCGTGTGAAGAAGTGCTGGGCGTTCCGATGAAACGAGAGGACGGGCGGCTGGCTTTCAGGATGAGACAGGGTTATTTTCACCGAAAGATGCGCAAGTAAAACTTCAGGAGGCCGGCGCCTGTCAAAGGAGATTCCAACAGATTGCCGACATTCCTAAAGTATTATTTTTTCATTTTGGTCCGGGGGGAATATTTTTCAGGGTAGATTATCAGGCTTTTGCCGGATTTTTCTGGAATAGAAAAAATCCATTGCATTGTGTTGGTGAAATTTAGAGCTTGTCTAAAATTCCATCAATTGGCTGCAAGCGGCAAATTTCATCCTGCTCTGCGTTAAAAAGCCTCGCCTTACCTTCCAGGTATGCCTGCGTTTTTTGCCTTGATCAGAATAAAATTTGCTCACTTTCGCTCAATCATGGAAATTTAGACAAGCTCTTAAAAGGAAATAAAACCGCTTTCCTCATCATGAAAATTTTTTTATGCAAGAAAGACCCTGGTTTTTATCTGGGTCACATGGCAGGTCGGAGTTCGCGAAATTTTTTTTCTTTTTGGTAGAGGGCAGCCATGCGGTTCCTGGCCCTGGACAAACGCATTTTGACGGCACTGCCGGTAAGCTGGTATTCGTTTTCGAGCTCTTCTACTGAATGATTGTCAAGGTATTTTCGGATGAGCAGTTGCCGGTCGGCCTCTTTCAATCGCTGAAGGGCAGGTTCAAGGCTGTCTAAAAGATGTTCGCGGGCTTCAAGAGCTTCTTTGTCCGCCCCCTCATCTGCCCCTTCAAGCCAGTCCTCGGAAACCATACTTGCAAAATGATTCCTGTCCTTGCAATAATCGATGCTGTAATTTTGAGCAATACGATAAATCCAAAAGCCCAGCAGGAAACCGTTTTTTAAGGTGGGCAGTTTGTGCATCACTTTGATCATTACATCCTGAACGAGATCGTATGCAGTATCGCGGTCTTTCACGATGTCGAGGCATGTATGATAAGCTTTCTTATAGTAGCGGTTATAAATTTCAGCGAAGTACTCATTGTTTTGGGTCTCCCGGTATTGAAGCACCAATTGTTCATCGGAAAGGTCATGAATTTCAAAACCCGACATATTCACTGCATTTTAATGATTAGCTGATACAAATGTAGTAGGGAATATTGAACAGTGTTAGCGTTAAAAAGCGTATTTTTTCAAAAGCGGTATTTCTCGTATTTATAGGTAATTCTCTTAGTGGGGTCATTCCGCAATGCCGTGTTTTATGGCGTATTTTACCAATCCTGCCGTGTTTTTAATGCCCAGTTTTTCCAGCAAATTCCTGCGGTGTGTATCCACGGTACGGATGCTGATGAAAAGTTTTTCGGCAATCTCAGGATTGGAGTATTCTTCGGCGATCAGTCGAAGGATTTCCACCTCCCTTTTGGTCAGCGGGATGCCGCCTTTTTCTTTTTTGGCTTTGCCCGGAGCAGAGAGATGTTCCACAATGGCGGAGGATACTTTTTGACTGTAATAGGTGTCCCCTTCGGCCACGGTGCGTATGGCGCGGATCATTTCTTCTTTTCCTGTATCTTTGAGCAGGTACCCGGAGGCGCCAATCTGCAGCATTTTGACGATGTAAGCACTCTCTGAGTGCATGGAAAGCACCAGTACTTTAATTTCGGGATAAGCTTCCCTGACCTGTCGGGTAGTTTCGATGCCACTGGTATCGCCCATGGAAATGTCCATAAGGATAATCTGTGGCCGGACTTCTTTCAGGCGCTCCATGACCTCTCTGCCGTCGCCTGCTTCCGCGATGATCGTAATATCTTCCACTTCATTGAGAATGGAGATGATGCCTTCTCTGAATACTTTGTGGTCATCGGCGATGAGAATGGTAATCATGATTTTAGTTTTTTAACGGAATTTCCAGGGTGGCCAGCACCCCTCTTCCTTTTTGGGTATCGAGGTTAAACAGGCCACCGACTGCTGCGGTTCGGGTTTGAATATTTCTGATCCCGATTCCTTTCTCCAGGAGTAGGTTCAATTCTGATTTGTCAAAGCCTGTGCCGTCGTCCTCCACCATCAGGATAATGCTTTCCGGATGCCTGATCAGCTGGATGGTTATGGTTTGAGCGTCGGAGTATTTAAAGGCATTGTTGAGTAATTCCTGGGTAATGCGAAAGATCGAAAGGGCGATCTGGCTGTCGGGTTGGTTTTTCATGCCTGAATGGTAAAAACGAACATGGATTTTTTCGCTTTCATTGGCTTTCCGGCAAAGATTTTCCAAAGCAGCCACTAAGCCGAAGTCCGTCAGGGCACTGGGCATAAGGTCATGGGAAATGTCGCGAATGCTTTCTGAAACTTCATGGATGAGCTCGCTCATGGAGTTGATCTTTTTCATGACCGGTTCGGGGACTTCTTTTAACTCAGATTTTACGGCATCCAGATGGAGTTTTATGATCGACATCACCGGGCCCACCCCGTCGTGGATCTCTCTTGCAAGGCGTCTCCTTTCATTTTCCTGTCCTTCAAGTACCGCATTCAGATTGATCCGGGCCTGTTTTTTCCTTTGGGTGACATCCTCGATGGTGAGCACCATACCGTTGGGGAGGCCGTTCCCCTGGATGCGAAGATGTTTTTCATGAAAAAAAATCGACCGTAGGTCAAATGCTTTTTGATCTTTGATCAGCCGGTTTTCAAGTACTTTTTTAAAGACAGGGAACTCATCAAGGTACTCAAATACATTCCTGTGGATCGCTTCAGAAGTCGTGGGGTTGAGGCCCAGGTTTTTCAGGGCCAGCTCATTGCAATTCATTATACTGCCCTCAATGTCAATGATCATTATCCCGTAAGGCAGGCTTTTTATTACAGCGTCTCCGAATTCAAAAACCGATGAAAAATTATCTTCCATGAAACTGGCATTGAAACGGGACTTTGTGCCTCCCGTCTGGTTCAACCGGATCTATTTACCGGTCTGATGCTTTATGCTTCAAAGATACCATATTTTCACGCGTAAAAAAACTCCATTTTGACTTCTTGAAAAAGATGAAATCACTCTGAAAACACCTAAAGCCAAGTATGCGCTCAACTGGAACTCTCCCGACCTAACGGTACGGAATTTCGCTGCGCTCAACTGGAACTACTGGAGCCCTAAACCAAGTTTCGATCAAACCCAACCTAAGGCTAATTTTCAGGTATGGATTTAAAAAGTGACCCGGAAAGTTTTTTGAGTCTTTAAGTATATTTTTTATTTAAACTTTAAACTATCAGGTGGAAGAACAAGTCAACGGCAATTTTAATATCCAGAAAGAGCTGGATCAGCAATACCTTCGGTTGAGAGACAAAAGCAATAGCCTCGAAGAAAGGCTGGAAGCTTTCAGATTTATTACGGACTCTGAAGTGGGGGATACGCCACTCATCCGGGCCAGGAATGTAGAACGAGAGCTGGGGATCCGACAGATTTTTCTCAAATTTGAAGGAGGCAACCCCACCGGTACCCAAAAAGACCGCATCGCTTTTGCTCAGGCAGAGGATGCCTTGCGCCGCGGATATGAGGGAATTGTCCTGGCCACTTGTGGCAATTACGGTACTTCCTGTTCGCTGGCCGCAAAATATGCCGGGCTGGGATGCGTCGTGTTTATTCCTGAAAATTACCATACCAACAGGGTGGAGGGAATGGAACAAATGGGGGCACAGATCATAAGGATTCCCGGAGATTATGAGCATGCTGTTTTTGCTTCCCAGGAATATGCCGCTAAAAACGAATTGTATGATGCCAACCCAGGGAGTGATAATACAAGCCTGCAACTGAAAGCTTACGGGGAGATCGCTTACGAAATTTACGATGAATTGCGCGACGCCCCCAGGGTGGTGGCTGTACCTGTTTCCAACGGAACGGTTCTGACGGGGATTTACCGTGGTTTTCAAAGCCTTTACCGGAGAGGAAAAACTTCCAGAATGCCTATGATGGTGGCAGGTTCTGCCGCTAAAAAGAACCCGATTGTGCAGGCGTATTTAAAGAATAAAACATTCTGTGAGGATCTTGAATCTTTCACAATAAGGGAAACCGAAGTCAACGAGCCCCTCATCAACTGGCATTCTTTCGATGGTGAAGCCACTTTATTGGCAATTCGCGAGTCCAAAGGCTGGGCCTGTGATGTTACCGATAAAAAGATGGTGACTATGGCAAAAATGCTCAAGGAAAAAGAAGGCTTGAATGTACTTCCTGCTGCTACAGCAGGACTGGCGGCTCTGTCCGAACCATTGAATCCCGAATTGGTCCAGAATGACCGGTTTGTCGTCATCCTGACCAGTAGAAAATAATTGTCCATTTTATCGAACCTTTAATGAAAAAAATATGAAAAGAGTACTCGACGGAAATGCCATCGTCTATTGCGAGGGTGCTTTCAATACACCTAACGGTAAAACGGCCCATGGGCTGGTGCGCTTTACGGAAAGGTTCAATGTTTTATCTGTCCTCGACAGTCATTACGCAGGGAGAGATGCAGGAGAGGTACTGGATGAAATTCATGCCGGTATTCCCGTTCATGCCGGCCTGGAAGATGCTTATTCAGACGCTATGGCAAATGGTTTACGTCCTGAATATTTTGTGGTCGGGCTGGCTCCCGATGGCGGACGATTGCCGGAGCAGGCCCGGTCAGTGGTATGGGATGCCATTGGCAAACAGATGAACATCGTATGTGGTTTGCATGATTTTCTTTCGGAAGATCCTGAAATGGTCGCCTTTGCTCAGTCAAAAGGGGTAACCATTACAGATATCCGCAAACCACCCCATCGCAAAGATCTGCACTTTTTTACCGGGGATATTGAAAAGGTAACCTGCCTGAAAGTTGCCATCCTGGGTACGGACAGTGCCGTAGGAAAACGAACCACTGCCTGGTTCCTGGTTCATGCTTTGCGCAAAATGGGCATCAAAGCAGAAATGGTAGGCACCGGCCAAACTGCCTGGATGCAAGGGGCTAAATACAGCCTGGTGATGGATAGCCTCGTCAATGATTTTGTCGCCGGAGAGATCGAACATGCTGTCGTTTCCGCCTGGAAGGAGGGTGCTGAAGTGATTGTTATCGAGGGACAGGGCAGCCTGATGAACCCGGCCTATCCCGGTGGATTTGAGATCCTGGCTGCAGGAAGACCGGATATCGTCATCATGCAACATGCTCCGGCCAGGAAAGAATATGATGGTTTTCCCGGTTATCCGCTCCACCCGCTTTCAAAACAAATTAAGTTGGTGCAAATGCTGTCGGCAAAACCTGTGGTAGCGGTAACAGTCAACCACGAAGATATCCATAAACACAAAGTGCCCGCGGTATGCGAGGAAATTAGAATGAAAACAAATTTACCTGCTTTTGACGTATTATTGCAGGGGGCAGACGGTTTGGCTGAAGTGGTGATAAAGCATTTGAAAAATCAAAATGTATCTGTTTAAAACGCAAAAATGAATCAAAAAGCTGTTCATTCGCCTGTTGTTATTTATCCTGCTCTTTTGGTGATTGATCAACTGAACCAGGAAGAAATTTACCAAAAGAGATATTGACATGATCATAATAAAACACCTGGAGGTATGGGAAGTTAAAATGCCGCTTACCGAACCCTATACCATTGCCTATGAGACGATAGACGCTACCAGTAATATTTTTTTGAGGCTGGAGACGAATACCGGGATAGTCGGTTTCGGATGTGCTGCGCCGGACCTGGAAGTAACAGGAGAAACACCGGAGAGGGTATTGTCACAATTCCACCAAAAAGTGGAACCTTTCCTGAAGGGCCAGAATCCCTTTCAGATGGTATGGATTATGGTGGAATTGAAGAAAGTATGTCATGAAAGTCCCTCATTAATGGCCATGGTGGATATGGCTTTGCATGATTTGCTTGCCAAAAAGGCCGATTTGCCGTTGTACCAGTTATTGGGAGGGTATCGTCATTCCATTCCCACCAGCATCACCATTGGCATTTTACCTGTTGAGGAAACCGTGGCAAAAGCGGTCCAGTTTGTAAAAGAAGGGTTTTTTATTTTGAAAATAAAAGGGGGCATGAATGTGGACCTCGACGTGGAAAGATTGTTTAAAATCAGGGAAAAACTGGGGCACAGAATCTTTTTGCGTTTTGATGCGAACCAGGGGTATTCCATTGACGAGGCCATTCGTTTTGTCAGTGAATCACACCGGTGTAATATTGAAATCCTGGAACAACCCACGCCGAGTAAGGAACTGGAATCCATGGGCATTGTGACAGACCAAACCCACCTTCCGGTTATGGCCGACGAAAGCCTGCTGACCCTTCCTGATGCATTTAAAATTGCCAGGAATAATTGGGCAGATATGGTGAATATTAAATTGATGAAAGTCGGGGGCATTATCCCGGCCAAGCATATCAATTCTGTTGCAATGGCTGCAGGAATGGAGGCCATGATAGGTTGTATGGATGAAAGTGCCCTCGGCATTTCGGCAGGGCTGCATTTTGCGCTTTCCAGGATCAATGTTGAATTTGCAGACCTTGACGGGCATCTCGATCTGATCAATGATCCCGCGGAGGGGTGCGTGATCCTGAAAAACGGAATTTTATACCCGCAGGATAAACCCGGACTCGGGATGGATCTCCTTAGGCAAATGTAAAACCTGGCTGCCGACGCAGGAAAACAGGTTTAAAAGTACTGATGTTCAGTGACTTACAAGATTAGGAATGTCAATTTATTTTTTCACCGTTCCTTAGTACACTGTAACAAAAGTTCATTTATATAGTTTAAATGTTCTGTCCCGATACTTTTTTGTCACGCTGATTTCGCAGATTATCGCTGAAATATTTAGGAAAAATCCTTTTATTCTGCGCTTTGCCCCGACCATTGGTACAGGGTGTTCCATCTCCGGAATACCGACCAGAGGTACGGTATGTCACTTTGTTCCATCTGCGCGAAAAAATTTCTGTTGGGGGACTTATTAAAAAAATAAAAAAAAAATTGTTACACGGTACTTAGTGGGCACTCCTGAATAATTTAACGTTTCATCAAGGTTAAAAGCCGTGGAATTATCCCCGGTTTTTTGTATATTAAGGGGGATTAAAAAACGAATGATTCTGTTTGTACTGACTTTATAACAGTTCATATGAAAATACCTGTTAAGTCTTTTGGTTTTAGATTGGACTTACCCTGGATGGGATGGGCTCTCGTGGTATTGATGATGATGTGCTGCGGGAGGAAAAATGAGTCCAAAAATGAAATCCTGCTCCCGGAGGCTATCGCTGAGGAGGATATTGTTGTCCTTTTTTATCCTGTTGCCCACGATGTTCCCATTCGGGCCTATTTTGAATTTATGGACTCCCTTACCGCCCACCTGGACTCTACCTTAAATTACCCTGTCAATGAATATTTAGTCGCGCTGGCGAACCCCTGGCTGATCGATACCTTAGCCCATACCGATTATTACTACCAGATGAGTAAAGGTATTTTTAATGAAGATTCACAAAAACTGCCAGCCCTTCGCAAGGGCGAAAAATTGCTTATCCCCGACTCGCTTCAGGCGGATTCATTAAAAAAAATGCTGGAGTCCATTGTTATTGATGTAAATATTCCTGAGTTTAAACTCCGAATAATCGAAAACTCACGGGTTTTGTACACCTTTCCGGTTCGTGTGGGAAGAGTACAGCAAAAATATCTCGCTATGGCGGGGAGAAAGGTGGATTTGAGGACAAAAACAGGGACGGGTAAAGTGATCAGGGTCAATCGTTCCCCGACTTTCATCAATCCGAGCAATAACAAAAAATACTACACTACAAAAAGGGATGACGGAAAAATCACCAAACTGCCCCGAACTCCCTGGATTGAACCAGAGCTGGACGGGCATCGTTACGGGCAACTCATTCATCCCACTACAAATCCAGAAACGTTAGGTAAAGCTTATTCCAATGGGTGTATAGGGATGAAGGAAGGAGATATGTGGCGGTTGTATTACCATGCTCCTGTCGGAACAACAGTGGTCGTCCGATACGACCTGCAAGGGATAGATGAAAAGGGGGATAGCATACTGTTGAAAAACATCTACCCGGGTTTTGAACAAATGGATAAACGGAGGCAAATTATTGCAGCGGCTTTGGGCCAGTTTCAGGTTTCAGGAGAGAATCCACCGTCCGTTTGTGAGTGCGGAATAATTGCACAATGAAGGTTCGGGCAACACCTTTTCGGGCAGTTATGCTGATTTGTCCTTAAGGTCGCCCGTGGAATAGATTACTTAAAGGAAGGGGGGATTCAGGGTTGACCACCATTCAACAGGGACAAAGCAGGATGAATTGTTTTTTTTTTGAAATGATTTTTTGATTTTTTTTTTGAAAAACTGGTGACCTTACTAAATTTAACCGTCTTTTTTAAAAATCGTAAAAAAACATCCTTGATGTTGATTCGTAAAGAATCTTTTTAGCAAACAGAATAGTGACTTGGGGGAATGGATTGGATTGAAAAATATCCTGCCCGGAGAGTCAAAAGAAAGTCAATGGCATTATTTTTGTTTCAGTAAATGTGATCAGGTATTGCGCATTAAAAACAACATGTTTTTAGGTTGATTAAAACATTTAAACTAATGGACGAAAAAATTAAACGTTATTCAGATGCTGAATTGGCAGAATTCAAAATTCTTATCGATTCAAAAATGGAAAAGGCAAAAAGTGAATTGGGGTATTACCAGGAGCAGATAATGGATCTAAGTGAAAATGTCAATGACGATAGCGATGACTGGTCTGAAAGCTCTTCTGCCATGAGTGATCTAGAATTGCTTACCGAACTGGCTCAAAGGCAGGTGAAAATTATTGAAAATTTGCAACGTGCCCTCCTTCGCATACGTAATAAAACTTATGGAATTTGCGAAGCGACTGGGGCGCTGATTGAAAAGCAACGGCTTTTGGTGGAACCGACTTTAACTAACAGCATGAAAGCCAAAAATACGGATGAGGATCTGGCCTTTGAATATGAGGATGAAGATTTAAGTATGATTCAGGATGATGAATTTGATTTTATTTCGAATTTTGACGATGACGAAGAAGATGATCATTACATTTCGTTGGACGACATTGCCGACGAATACGGTTACGAAGATGAATATGATATCTAAAGTTAATTTTTAAACAGATGAAAAATCAGAACAAAAAAACGAAACAAAAGCCTGCGGGCACAAAAGAAAAAGTAGGCCAGGATGGGGTAAGAAGGAAAAAATTAAAACCTCAGCCAAAAGAGAAATATAAAAAGAGAAATATAGACGAAGAAGAAGAGTAAAAAAAACTCATCCCTGGTTTTGCCGGTTCTGGCAGGATCAGGGATGAGTGATTTTTTTTTTGATTGTCTTTTTGCATTCAGTTGGTATAAATATTGGCTATAACGAGTTGCGTTAAGTGGCCTTGTTTTTTTGTGCACGCTTCCATAGGATTATGCTCCCGACCAGCCCGATCAAAAATAACGCCACGGCAATAACTTCCGCCTGGGTCACCTGTATTCCTGCAAAATCGTATTTGATGTTGACCCGGATCTTTTCAATCCAAAAACGCTCAAAACCATTAAACATAAGGTAGATAAAAAACAACATGCCCGGAATAGAGGTGCGCTTTCTAAGGAACCATAAAATACCGAAAATAGCCAGGGCCATCAGGGTTTCATAAAAAGCAGTTGGATAAACGGCTTCTGCCAGATGGTGGCAATAGCGGTTTGTACAGCCTTCCATTAATACCCCTTCATTGATCACATTTCTGGGATAATCATAAGACCATAACCAGTCGGGCAGAAACCACCATCCCGGAGTAGCCGCCAGGTGGGGAACGCCCCAATCTCCGTCGCCGGAAAAGTGACATCCCAATCGACCTACTCCGTAAGCAATGATCAGCGCAGGAGCCACCGCATCCAACACATGGATAATGGGAATTTTTTTCTTCCTCAGATACCAGCTAACGCCTAAGAATCCACCGATGAGCCCTCCGTAAATGGCGAGACCACTGCCGGAAAAAAACATTCCTGCCGGATCGGCAAAGAAAGCCGGCAAATCTTCAATGATGGCAAATATTTTGGCCCCGATGACTCCAGAAACGGCGGCAATCATGGTGATTGGGCCAATGAGGTCGTGGGGGTACATGTCTTTTATGATGGTTGTGGGTTTGGGCAATTTTTTCCGTTGACCCTGCCAATAAGTGTATCCGCCAAAAATCAGCGCACCAACAATAGCCACCGGCCAGTTGCCTTGTGCATTAAGCAACACCCCTGAAGGATCTTTCAGCATCTCAGCATAATGGTCAATGACGTGGGGGATTTTCAGCCCCAGTACCAGTCCCCAGGCTCCATTGGAAAGGATATCTCCCCATGAAGCAGCTGCTCCTTCTGTTATTTTTACCGGCATAGGCCGGAATAACCCTTCTTTGGCTTTTCGCTTTAACTCTTTATTGAGAAAGTAGGCCGCCGTCAGAATAGCGAGCACGAGCAACAGACCAAATGTTTTGATCAGGGACAACCCTCCATCAAGAGGCGTGCCGAATAAGTCGTGGAAAATGTAGGATAAATCAGGGTACATGTGTTACAGGTATGATTTTTAAAACAAAAAATTCCGGGTTTTCGCCCTCCGGATTTGTAGAGCGGATCCAACTCAAACCATGCTTTTGACCTGACAATCCATCGCACCATTAGAGTTTATCGCGACCAGGTCAACTTGTCCGAGTGTATTGACGAGCCCCTCTTCATAAGGCATCTCGATTTTGATATAATTATCGGTAAAACCTGAAATGAGGCTTTTGTCTTTATGCATTTCAAAAAGCACGGTCCGGTCTTCGCCTAAATGTTTTTCGTAAAAGGCGCGTTTTTTCTTCTCACTCAGGATGGTCAGCATTTTATTCCGGCGGCGGCGTTCTTCCATCGGCACGATATCTTGCATTTCATAGGCAGGCGTGTTTGGCCGTTCAGAATAGGTGAATACATGGAGATAAGCCACATCGAGCTCATTGATAAAACGGTAGGTTTCCAGGAAATCTTCTTTTGTTTCCCCCGGGAAACCAACAATGACATCCACGCCTATGCAACAATGTGGAATCAATTGCCTGATACGGGCCACCCGCTGTGCGTACAATTCACGCGGATAACGCCGTTTCATCATTTTTAGTTGTTTGTCGTTGCCCGATTGCAGCGGAATGTGGAAATGCGGCGCGAACCGTTTTGACTGCGCTACGAATTCGATCACCTCATCGGAACAAAGGTTTGGTTCTATGGAAGATATCCGGAAGCGGTTTATGCCTTCTACTTCGTCGAGCTCCTTGATGAGATCGATAAACAATGCTTCTTTTTTGGGTTTCAGGCCTTCAATGACTTCGGTGCCATTGCCAAAGTCGCCGATATTAACACCGGTCAGGACTATTTCTTTGACCCCCATGGCAGCGATCTTCCGGGCATTGGAAATTACATTTTCAACCGTATCACTTCTGCTGGCCCCGCGTGCTTTGGGGATGGTACAAAAGGTACATTTGTAATCACAACCATCTTGTATTTTCAGGAAAGACCGGGTGCGGTCACCAAAAGAAAAAGCATTGATAAAATCTTTGGCGGCGCTGACTTCACCGGCGCTAACCATACCCTTATTCTGGGTTTTTGAAAGGTCGTCGATATAATCGAGGATGCGGAATTTTTCGGCGGCACCCAAAACGAGATCCACGCCGGGAATACCGGAAATTTCTTCCGGTTTGAGTTGTGCGTAACACCCGGTAACCACAATCAGCGACTGGGGATTGCTTTTCAAAGCCTGACGCACGATTTTCCGACATTTCTTGTCGGCAAATTCAGTGACGGAGCAGGTATTGATGACACAGATATCCGCTCCGTCCGGAAAGCCTATCTCCCCATAACCGGCATCTTCAAACATTCTGCCAATAGAAGAAGTTTCCGCATAGTTGAGCTTGCAGCCGAGGGTATAAAAGGATACGGTCTTTGGTGTTGCCATATTGGGTTTTATAAGCCGATAAAACATGAGTCTTCCCGGCAATTTATACCGAAAACAGGTTCCCGAATTTTTTCAGGGATTTTAATTGGCTGATTATCAATAATCTGTAATAACCGATTTGTTTCGGGTTCAGGGTTAATAAACACTGAACCCGAAACTCGTAACCTCCTGATTTACTCTATTTATTAATCAATTATTTTTCTGACGGTAAAGAAAAATGGTAACTGTTTCGTAACGGCAACCTTTGAGTCAGCGGATCGTCTTTCAATAGAAAAAACACTTTAACCAATTTCCAATACTCGATTTTGCCGCACTCAACCGGGATGAAATTCCCCATTACTTTTCTAAACGGTCATGATATCTATTTCCTTGGCAGCGAACATTTCGTCAACATGCTTATTGTGTTCGTCCGTAAGTTTTTGTACTTCATTTTCCCGGTCATGGCCCATGTCCTCTGGATAACCGTCCTTGACTGATTTTTTGATGGCATCCTTAGCTTTTTGCCGGGCACTCCTGATGCTTATTTTTGCATCTTCGCCCAGGGTTTTTGCCTGTTTGACCAGGTCCTTCCGCCGTTCTTCCGTCAGAGGAGGGATGCTGATTCGGATGACTTCCCCGTCATTTTGCGGGGTCACCCCGAGATTGGCTTCAAAGATAGCTTTTTCGATGGGGGCGATCATTTTTTTCTCCCACGGCTGAATGATCAGCGTACGGGCATCCTGATTCGACACGTTGCCGACCTGGTTCAGAGGAGTAGGGTTGCCATAATAGGAAACCATAATCCCTGCCACCAATCCTGCGTTGGCTTTCCCTGTTCTTACATTTAACAGTTCCTGCTCCAGGTGTTTGATTGCCTGTTTCATCGAATCCGTTGTTTCAATCATCAGTTGCTTAATGTCTTCCGCATGATTAACCATATCAGTAATTTTTATTTATAATATTCCTGCCGGCATAAACCACTGGTCTGCGGCAGGTCATTGCTAATTTTAGTGTATCAAAAAAAAGGAATTTGTCCTTTCCTTTATAACCGGTCTCTTTTTAATCTAATTAATTTAGTCCCTGTACCTCATGATGAAGTACAACAGTACAACCAATGCCGACAGTGCTGCAGAAACATAGGTCATTGCAGCCCACCAAAGAGCATCTTTCGCTCCTTCATGCTCGGCAGCGGCCATTTCGTTGCTGTTGTCCAACCATGCCAAAGCGCGCCGGCTGGCGTCAAATTCCACCGGCAGAGTGATAAAACTAAAAAGTGCCGTGATGGCAAAGGTAGCAATTGTTATTAAAATGAGCGTCGGATTATTTCCTACGCCAAATATTCCCAGGGCAAAAAGCAGCAAAAATTGCTGTGCTTTGGCGGCAAAACTGACAACAGGTACAATAGCTGAACGCATTTTTAACCAGGCATAAGCATTGGCATGTTGTACGGCATGACCGCACTCGTGAGCGGCTACAGCTGCCGAGGCAATGCTTCTGCCATGATAGACTTCCGGGCTCAGCATTACCACCTTTTTAAGGGGATTGTAATGATCTGTCAGCGCGCCCTGTCCTTCGGTGATTACCACATCATTAATATTGTAATACCGCAGCATTGTTTCGGCGATCTCCCGACCGCTTTTTCCTGATTTTACAGGAATTTTGGAATAGTGGGCGAACTTGCTTTTCAGCCTGTTCCCGACGGCCATTCCGATCAGGGATAAAATTCCCGTTAAAACAATATATCCAAAATATCCTCCCATGATTAAAATTTTGTGAACGAATATTTCCAGCTTCGGGTTCCGCTTCGAGGTTAGGACAAAGCATGCAAGTTTTGGTCACATTTTTTTTAATCCAGCATATCGAAACGGGTATAGGGTCTTAAAACTTCAGGAATAACAATTCCGTTTGCTGTTTGGTTGTTTTCCAGCAATGCCGCCATGATCCTGGCCAGGGCCAGGGCACTTCCGTTCAGGGTATGAGCCAGCCGGGTGTTTTTTCCGTCTCTGAACCGGATTTTCAACCGGTTGCTTTGGAAGGTTTCGAAATTGGAGACAGAACTCACTTCCAGCCATCTTTCCTGGGCGGCGGAGAAAACCTCGAAATCAAAAGTCAGGGCAGAAGTAAAACCCAAATCTCCTCCGCAAAGTCTGAGGATACGGTAGGGGAGCCCCAGCTTGTCGAGTACCCCTGCGACATGGGCCAGCATTTCATGTAAAGTATCGTAAGATTTATCAGGATGCTGAAACTGAACGATCTCCACTTTGTCAAACTGGTGTACCCTGTTCAGCCCGCGAACGTGAGCACCATAGGATCCTGCTTCTCTGCGGAAACAGGGAGTATAGGCCGTAAGCTTCATAGGGAAATCCTTTTCCTCAACAATGACATCCCGGTAAATGTTGGTTACCGGCACTTCTGCGGTGGGGATGAGATAGAAGTCATCTCGTTCAACATAATACATTTGGGCCTCCTTATCAGGTAACTGGCCGGTAGCCCGGGCACTTTCAGCATTGACCATCAGCGGAGGGATGATTTCTTCATAACCGGCATCGGTGGCTTCATCGAGGAAAAAATTGATGAGGGCTCTCTCCAGCCGTGCTCCTTTACCGCGATAGACCGGGAACCCGGCACCGGTGATTTTTGTTCCTAATTCCAGGTCGAAAATATTGTATTTTTTGGCCAGTTCCCAATGGGGAATGGCATCGGGGGCAAGATCGGGCATTTTGCCTTCCCAGGCCCGAAACACTTCATTGTCCTCTTCAGTACTGCCTTTAGGGACAGAAGGATGCGGGATGTTGGGGAGGGTGTAAAGGGCATCCGCCAGCTTGGTTTCGGTTTCTCTGAGGCTGTTTTCCAGCTCGCTGATTTTATCTTTCAAAAGGGATACCTCGTCTTTGATGGCATCCGCTTCCGCCCTTTTTCCCTGTTTGAACAAATCGCCTACTTCTTTGGACAATCTGTTTTTTTCTGCCAGTGAATTGTCCAGGTCTGTTTTGGAGGCTTTTCGCAGGTCGTCCATTTCGAGAACTTCATCTATTATCTTAAGGTCTTCTTCTTTATAATTGCGGGTTCTTAAACCTTCGATGACTCTTTCTTTGTTCTCTTTGATAAAGCTTATTTGTAACATAAATTCAGCGTATTTTCCTTACGGTTTTTTATAATATTACACAATGGTTGTGCGTTTAATTCTTAAGTTTTAATTAATTTTTGCAAAGATACTATTTGAAATCAAAAAATAAATGTATTTTTGCCGGGCATTTATCATTTAAGGCACGCCAAGCCAATTCTATCTTCCACTATTATTGCAAAAATTCAATTGTAACCTTGTATAAATTTTGAAAGGTGGGATTATGTTCCAATTCTGGCATTTTCCCTTTATTCATCACAAAGTTTACCGTTGATAATAAAGTTTGATTTTTGCCATTTTCTTAAATAACCCTGATAGAAAACTTTGTGCTGCTGATAATACACAATTCACATTAATCGAATCCTCCAGGCATTTAATACTGACGTTCATTTTCGAAAAAATATTATTAACGGGAAAAAGTGGAAAGATAAAATGCATGATCCGGAGTAAAGAAATGGTGATCGGATATTTATAATTTTTCATTTTAAATTTTTCATTTTACTTACCCTCATCCCGGCAAGGGATCATTCAAAAAGAAATCTACTAAAAATATTATGATTGATATTTTGCAACTTAATGACATGTTGGTTCCTGAACTGAAGGAACTGGCAGAAAAACTTGGCCTTAAAGGCTATAAGAAGTTTAATAAACAAGAGCTGATTCATAAAATCCTGGATCAACAAGCTGTCGTAGGGGCCAGTACCCCCCCTTCTGAGGAAGGCAAAAATCCCCCGAAAAAGAAAATCATCTCACGCTCTGCTGTAGAAGCAAGAAATAAACCCCAGGTTGAAGAAAATTCAAAGGTTGATGACGAGGCTACTGAGGAAGAAAAAAGAAGACCGCGTAAGGTCATAAAGAAAAAAGTCATTCAGAAACTTGAACGCGTCGAAAATCCTGAACAGGTTGAAAAAACCGAGCGCATCGAAAAAGTCGAACGTATCGAAAAGCCTGAACGTGTTGAAAAGCCTGAGCGTAATGTAAAACATGAACGTAAAAGGGAGGATATTCCTTCAAAAAACATTGAACCTAAATACAACAGGGACGATAAATATGAAGGAGATTCCAGACAGGAATATTCCGATAATGACGATGAACCACGATTCGATATTGAACTGGATGGGATCATTGAAGGAGAGGGAATCCTCGAAATGATGCCCGACGGTTATGGTTTTCTCCGCTCTTCTGATTATAACTATTTGACTTCTCCTGACGATATTTATGTTTCTCCTTCCCAGATAAAATTATTCGGGTTGCGCACCGGCGATACCATTAAAGGCGCCATTCGTCCTCCGAAAGAAGGCGAAAAATATTTTGCACTGCTTCGTGTGGGCAAGATCAATGGACTCAATCCACAGGATGTTCGTGACCGGGTACCTTTTGATTACCTGACTCCCTTGTTCCCTGATGAAAAACTCAACCTGACAGTTTCTCCTACAGGCAGAGACTTTAGCAACAGGATGATCGATCTTTTTACGCCGATCGGGAAAGGTCAGCGTGGTTTGATCGTAGCCCAGCCTAAAACAGGTAAAACATTCCTGTTGAAGGATATGGCCAATGCGATCGCTAAAAACCATCCTGAATGTTACCTGATCGTTCTGTTGGTGGATGAACGCCCGGAAGAGGTAACGGATATGAAACGCAGCGTTAATGCGGAGGTGATTGCCTCTACCTTTGATCAGCCTGCCGATAATCACGTAAGAGTTGCCGGAGTGGTTTTGGAAAAAGCAAAACGCCTCGTAGAATGCGGACACGATGTGGTGATCCTTTTGGATTCCATCACACGTCTGGCCAGAGCTTATAATACCGTTGCCCCTGCTTCCGGAAAAGTATTGTCCGGTGGTGTGGAAGCAACCGCACTGCATAAACCTAAAAAATTCTTTGGTGCTGCCAGAAATATTGAAGGGGGAGGTTCCCTCACCATCCTGGCTACTGCACTGATCGAAACCGGGTCGAAAATGGATAGTGTCATCTTTGAAGAATTTAAAGGAACAGGTAATATGGAACTTCAATTGGATCGTGCATTGTCTAATAAACGCCTGTATCCAGCCATCGACCTTACGGTCTCCAGTACACGTCGGGACGATCTGCTTTTAGACAAAGATACTTTGCAGAGGATGATCATTCTCCGCAAGCACCTTGCCGATATGAAACCGGTAGAAGCTATGGAGTTCATGCGGAAGAATATGCTGCATACCTCCAGCAACGAAGAATTCCTCGCTTCCATGAATGGATAAGCAAAAAGAGGAAATTTAAAACATGAGACATCCCGAATTTTATCTGATTAGATATAATTCGGGATTTTTCTTTTACAAAAAGAGATAAACCGCAAAACCTGCCTTCCTGCGTCTGCACGCAGGTTTTACATTTAAAAAATACTTCAAATAATCATATAATTTCCAGTTCAGACAGTTTTTGAAATTCCGGGAACCTGTCCTCGGCATGGAATGCCGGGATGACTCCTGTTTTGGTGGGTATGCCGTAACAAGTCCGGTGATTAATATTTATCAGTTCGTTTACGACAGTGCGAAAATAATGGCGATAATCAACAAAATGATGACAGCCACAGTGATGTAAAAGCTGTTGTTGTTTTTGTATTTGTTGAAAAGCAGTTCGAGGGCTTGTCTCCATTCTACCTTTCGGGCCACAGCTTCCTTGACCAGAACAAAATACCTCCTTTCCATGGCTTTGGGGTTACCGTGTTTTTTTAGGATAAAAAAATCGCCGTCAAGAAAGGCCAGCTCGTATATTTCTCCTTCACTTTCCTTGAACCCGAAGATCAGTTTATTACTCAGGTAACGCCATTCACCGGCATGGTAATCGCCGTCAATGGATCGAAGGTACTCGCCTTCGGGGTTGAAGATGTGCATGGTGATTTCATGAAAATCATCGTCATCCCTGAATTCGATCCAGTGTTTTTCAACGTAGAATTTTTCTTCTCTCAGGTCTTCACTATGGTGTCTGATCTGTGGGATGATCTTGTCCAAATACTCATCCATCGTATCTGCAGGCGGCAGGTCCGAGTTGAAAGCATCAGCAATATTATCGACTATTTTATTATCCAAGATACACAGGTTTTATGCAGATTCCCAATGCCCGGAAGGATCAGGAAATTGCTGGCGTGCACGGATTATTCCGGGAATTCAATCGGGTTGATCATCGATAGTTTTATGACCTTTTTTTCTTTGGCATCGATAGCCATAAATCCAAAAATTCCTCCTGAAGATTCGGCCACGTGTTTGGCAAAGCTCAATAAACTTTCATAATACAATTGAGCATACCAACTATCGATCTTGGGTAAAATATCGTTGAGTTTAGCCAGTTTGTCACTGATGAACTGGTGCATTTCAGTTTCATCTTCAGGTAACTTGTCCAGGTAATATTGTAACCTTTCCTCAAATGTCTCTCCGACTTCGCGGTAAAAGGGTTTGAGTTCTGCTTTTTCCTTGTATCCACGGATTTTGGTGATTTTTGTGGCCCATTCTGTTTCGCGGGAGTCAATCTTACCGTCCGCCCCTGCGACGAGTAATGTGACCAAAGATATGGCATCCATCATCAATTCACGTTCTTCAGCCTTCAACGCTTCGAGTTCCTTTATCATTTTAAATAATTATTTTCGCCTGTTTAATAATGTTGTAATCGTTTAAAAATGAAGCGAATGCACATTGTTTGTTTATTAGCATTCTTTCATATTCCTGCCCATTCATCCTGATTATTCAACCTGTTGAAGTCAGGAAAAGTTCACCCTGATGGTGCAGTTTGACTAAACCTGATGCAAAAGTAAAAAACAAATCCAAAATAGTGTTTTTAAAAATGCGTGATTTTTCTTTTGTACTGCTTAACTTTGCGCTTTTGAATCACCTCTATACATACTTCATGAGTGAACAAATAAAACACGAGTGTGGAATTGCTTTAGTTCGTTTGTTAAAACCTCTCGAATATTACCAGGAAAAATATGGTACTTCACTCTACGGTCTGAACAAATTGCGGTTGTTGATGCAAAAACAACGCAACAGGGGACAGGATGGCGCCGGAATGGCAACGATCAAACTGAATCCGAACCCCGGTGAAAAATATATCAGCCGGAAAAGAAGTGTGGCCACCAATTACCTTGAGGATCTCTTCAAGCAGGTTTACTGGCACTTTGAAAATCTTCCGGAGGACAAACTCAACGACTCCGCCTGGCTCAAGGGCAATAAGCCTTATGTGGGGGAAGTTTTGCTGGGGCACCTGAGGTATGGGACACACGGGGATAATTCCATTGAAACCTGCCATCCGTTTTTGCGACAAAACAACTGGATCACCAGGAATCTCATCCTCGCCGGAAATTTCAATATGACCAATGTGGATGAATTGTTCGGGCACCTGGTGGAATTGGGGCAATATCCGAAGGAGAAGTCAGATACGGTGACTGTACTCGAAAAAATCGGCCATTTCCTCGATGACGAGGTGGAGCGGCTTTTTACCTGGTACAAACCCAACGAAATTTCAAACGAAAAGATCAATAAACTGATTATTCATAAGCTCAATGTAAACCGGATCCTCAAGCGCGCTTCTAAAAAGTTCGACGGTGGGTATGTGATCGCTGGGATGATCGGCCATGGAGATGCTTTTATGATGCGGGATCCTTCGGGAATCCGGCCGGCCTATTATTATGCGGATGATGAGATCGTCGTAGCGGCTTCTGAACGCCCGGCCATCCAAACGGCCCTGGATGTTCATTTCTCTTTGATCAAGGAAATCGAACCTGGTCATGCCCTGATCATTAAACATGACGGGCGGGTGAAACTGAAACAATTTAAGCATCCACTGGAAAGAAATGCCTGTTCTTTTGAACGGATTTATTTTTCCCGGGGAACGGATCGTGATATTTATCTCGAACGTAAAAAATTGGGGGAATTACTTGCAGATACGGTGACCCAGGCCATTGATGGTGAATTTGAACATACGGTTTTTTCAGCGGTTCCCAACACGGCCGAAACCGCCTTCTTTGGGATGGTGGAGGGGTTGGAAAAACGACTGAATGTCATCAAACAACAGAAAATTCTCGAACTCGGGGATCAACTCGATGCAACAAAACTGGAACAGATTCTTTCCCGAAAACCCCGCGTGGAGAAGATCGTGGTCAAAGATGCGAAACTCCGCACTTTCATCGCAGACACCGACTCCAGGGGCGATATGGTGTCACACGTTTACGATGTAACCTATGGCATTGTTCAAAATCATGTAGACACGCTCGTTTTGCTTGACGATTCAATTGTCAGGGGAACCACCATGCGCGACAGCATCATCCAAATGGTGGCCAGACTCAAGCCTAAAAAGATCATCATTGTGTCATCGGCACCCCAGATTCGTTACCCGGATTGTTATGGTATTGATATGTCGAAAATCAACGAATTTGTAGCTTTCAGAGCTTTGGTGGGATTGTTGAAAGACCATAAAAAAGAACATCTTTTGCAGGAAACCTATAAGCGCTGTAAAGCAACGGAGCATTTTCCGAAAGAAAAGATCAAAAATGAATTGATCGAACTGTATAATGAATTTACCTATGAGCAGGTGTCTGACAAGATTGCCGAAATCATCAGCCCGCCCAATATAGTCCCTGAAGTTCAAGTCATTTACCAGTCGATAGAAAACCTCCACATCGCCTGTCCGGAAAATAAGGGGGACTGGTATTTTTCAGGAAATTATCCCACCCCGGGCGGAAATAAGGTGGTAAATAAGGCTTTTATTAATTATATGGAAGGAAAGAATGAAAGAGCGTATTAATGATTCATGTAAAATTTTAAATTTCAAAAGATAAAGCAGGGCAATCGGATGCAAAAGGGATCAAATTTCCCTGGTGGTAAGCCCTAAAATCCTTTGGGCCGGGGAATGGAGATTCTAAAATCCGCGAACTACTCTTCTTTTTCTATGGTAGTCTCCAAAATTGGTAGATACTCCTATGTGATTGACCTTTTGGCCTAAGTGAAAATTCGAGCGGCCGTAGTCGAGGCGGAAAGTTTTTACTTTTAGGCCGAAACCGAAAGAGAAACCGGAGAATCCTCGATAATTCTGGATGGTCATTTCCATTTGACGAAGGTGACTGTAGCCAAACCTAAGCCGGAGGTTTTCCTTCCTGCCGAGCAGGAACTCACCGCTGAACACAAAATGCCTGAAAAGATTGTCAAAAAGGATAGAGGCCTGGCTTCGTTCCTGGGGTTCCTCGCCCAAAAAGAGGATCTGGTCTTCTGCATTGGGATCGTCGTACAGGATATTCCATTTATCAAAATAACGGTACACAACCGAAAAGCGGAAGGGCAGGTATTTAAGTTGCTTTGAAATGCCTGCCTGCATTTCAAAAGGAATTCTTTCTCTGTTGCCTTCCCCATAAGTTGAAAGTTGAGCCCCAAGATTTTTGGCAAGCAGGGTGGCCGTAAATCTTTTGGAAGTATCGGAATAGGTGACCGAAAGATCGGTAGAGAGCCCCAAAGAGTGATAAGATTCAAAGGAAGAAGTGATCAGTTTGAGGTTTGCTCCAATGGTAAGCCGTTCCTGCCAATGATAAGCGGCTCCGGTGGTGATGGCAAACTCTTTGGCTTTAAAAGTGCCCAGGACATCTCCATGATCATCTGTTGTATCAAAAGTCCCGTAACTGGTGTATTGTATGCCCCCGTGAAAAGTCGTTTTCCATTTTTCCACGTGATGACCGTAACCGAAATACCCGAATTTTATCCCCGCCACATGGAATCCCTGGTTGAAGGTAAGACTTTGGTGCATTTGCTCGTTCAGCAACGAAGGCGTATGGTAGGCCAGTGCCACATCATCATCCATCACGCTGATCACCTGGCCGCCCAGGGCAGAAATCCTCGGGGAGGCTGCCAGGTTCATAAATTCATAAGTCGTTTGTCCGCCAATCTGCCCCAAACAAGGGACGATTATACTGGTCAAAAACAGGAGAGGGAGTAGTTTTTTTGTCATGATACTGGTTGGTGGTCGCTTGTTACTGAATGTCTTCTTTTTTCCAGATGGTTTTACAGATACCGTTTTTACAATCCATTGTTTTTACGAGTACCCCTTCTTCGTCATATAGTTTGAGCAGCCCGTGTTCGTTATCTCCGTCTTTGAAGAATCCTTCAGCCTTTAGGTTACCGTTGGCGTAGTATTCTGTAAAAGGGCCGTTTTCGTCATTGTCGCGGAACGTCACTTCTTCTTTAATTTGCCCGGTTTCATAATAGCGCACCCAGATGCTATCCATTACATTATGGACGTAGTTGCCTTCCTGTTCCAGTTTGCCACTGGGGAAATAGGCCTGGAAGTTGCCGTGAAATTGGCCATGATCGTAATGTTCCACAATTTGTTTGGTTTCTGTTTCAGGAAAAAAAAGGATTCTGCTGCCGTGCAGGGTGTCGTTGAGGTAATTGGCTGCCTCTAGTAATCGGCCCAGAGAATCTTTGCGTAAAAACAATCCCTGACGGGCATAATCCGATTTATTTCGGCTGTATTCAAGGGTGTGGTGGTATTCGTCTTTTATGGTTACCACCTCAAGGTTGTCATCGAGTTTGTCGAAAGAAAAATTTTTCAGCCGGTTGGCATCGGACGCTGCTTCCTCAAGATTTTCCAGCCCGCCTTTTGTTTCATTGCCTGAACTGTTACTACAACTGTTTCCTAAGAGTATAAAACTGATCAGGAATGTAAATAATAATATCTTTTGCCACATAATGGTTGAGTTTTAAAAGCTTAATGCAATAACGATTAAAAAGCTTTTGAATTATCAGATCATTGGAGAAAAGTCCCTTTGGTCCTTTAAATTACGTTTTGATTCATCCTATTAGGATCAGGGAGGTCGTTTTGCTCCCAATTGAATTTTTAATGGTGGTTCATCAAATGGTTTTATATGAATCCCGTCTGCGTTTAAACCTTTAATGGGTCTGGTCAAAATCCTGGACGATCCGGAGGGCCATGTCAATATCGTCATAAAATGCTTTGATCAGGACAAAACTCAGGTTCGAACGCAGGATACGCGGTTCCAGGATATCTTTTTTAGAAGTAATGCCGGCATAAATTTGCTTGTCGATAAAGGAAATATAGATGTCTTTTTTGTTCTTTTCGATAAAATGGACAATGGCTTCCTGCATTGGGTCGGAAAGGATGCTGATCACATGGGTGTCTTCGGTGGCGTAAACGGTAAATTTTTCCCTGAAAGATTCATTGAGGATCTCATTATCCACGTTTATTCCCTCTTGCCAGGTGAAATTCTTTATGGCTTTCGTCAGGTACTGTCTTTGACTTCGGGGCCACAAAATAATTTTCCCTTCTGTTTCCTCGTTGAAAATGGCGTGGAGGAAAATGCCTTTAAAGATGCCTTGTAGTTTATTACTCACCGGGGATACTTCCCTGACATCGAGTTCACTGAGTTCAAAATCCATTTCACCGATCTTGCCATGGATATAATCCTCCCCTTTATAAAAATCAGCCTTTGTACTAAAGATACCGCTTTGCAGGAATCTTTTTTTACTGATGAATTTTTTGGGATCATAGGACAGTTCCCTGTAATTGACCAGTTGCTCATTCATAAAATGGAGAATGAGGTTTACAATGCGTGGTTTAAAGGTGCGGACGAATTGCCGGATTTTTGAGGCCAGGAAAAATATATATACGCCCACCGGAAGAGATAACAACAGGGTGAGAAAGAATATATTGATGTAAATATCCAGGATCAATAACATGACGAGAAGTGTTGCAGACAGGCCAAGCAGGACTAATAAACGCTTGCGGCTGTTTTCCATGCGGAGTAATTCCGGGTAAATACTGTGATTGTAAAAAACACGAAATTCTCCTTCCCGATGTTTTTTGCTTGTATTGAACATCTGCAGGAGCACCCCTTCCTTCATTGCATAGGGAGAAAAAACGATTTTTTGAACGCCTGTTTTTTTGAGAATGTGTTGCATCAGGATAAAAGCCACTACGATCATATCCACCCGTTTCTCCGGCAGGTTTTCCATCTCCAGGCGTTCGTTGAAAGTGGCAGAAACGATGGACTGGAAAAAAGTTTTGAACTGGTCGATGGTTATGGAAAAGGGTTTGGTGGGATCTTCCTGTAAACTCAGATGCTGCAATACATCAAAGGAACCGGCTGCGCCGATGAGCCTTTTGACCTTGTATTTTTCAAAAGCCCGGTTCAGGGGGGTAAGGACTTCATCCAGGAATTGGTGTATGGCCTCCCGCTCCTCCATGGAAATGGGGTCGCTTTTGTGAAAATCATGGAACAACACAGCAATGCCCACCGGAAAACTCTGTGCCCATAATATCCCGAATTTGTTTACGATGATGAATTCCACACTTCCCCCGCCGATATCCATGATCAGGTCAGGTTCCTTGTGGGAGGGCACCATATAGTTGACCCCCTCGTAAATCAGGCGGGCTTCCCTTGATCCGCTGATCAGCTGGATGTCGATACCCGTTACTTTTTTTACCTTCTTAATAAACTCCTCACCATTGGTTGCGGTACGCAGTGCTGCAGTGCCCAGGGCCATTTGGATTTCAACCTCAAACTCTTCCAGTTTATTTTTGAACTCTTTCATGGCTTCAAGGCCCCTTTCAATAGCTTCAGGGCAAATGGTGCCAATGCCTTTGGCCGCAAGTTTAACGAACCTCCTTTCCCTGTAAATTTCGCGAAAGCCGTCAATCCCATCATCCTCGGCAATGAGGAGATGGAAAGTATTGGTTCCTAAGTCCATGACGGCGTATCTGTACATAGGTGTTTATTGTCCCTGTTGTAAATTTTGCTGGACTGCCTTTTGTTTCTGGGCATTGACCTGGGCAAAAATATTCGTAAAAAAGTTTACTCCTGACTGGGTGAAATTATTGGCATAAGCGTACTTCCCGTCTTTGTAAAAAAGGAAATACAAACACTCATTCTTAAAGAATATATCGGCCTCGGCCTCATTCCGCCCCTGGATCTGGAAGAAAATCCTCCCAATAGGTTGACAGGAATTATTGATTGTTTGCGGAACATTGGTGGAAATGTAATTGAGCATTCCCCTGATGTCTGACTGGTTTTTTTGGTTGATGGAAAAGTCCTCATAGTAAAAGATTACATCCACATAATCAGCACTGTCGAAAAGCAACTTAGCCTTTTCCTCCGGGTAACCCGGCAATGTGTTGGCTTCGCCAGGGGTAACAGTGGGGGCACTTTGGGTAGCAGGAGTTTCTTTTGGCGTTCCACCTTGTCCACAGGCCCAGATGATACAAGATAAGATCGCTAGCATGAATAAATTTTTCATTTCAAAAAGTTTTTTTTGCTTAATATTATTAGTTGAAGATAACGCTAAAACAGATAAATGGCCCGCAGCCCGATCACTCTGCTGAGGAATTTCCCGTTATCGGAGTTCCCCTGCAAATTACTCAATGATTTGGACCATCTCAGGTTAAAAGAGAGGTGCTCATTGGTCATCAAACTGGTTTCCACAATAAAGGTAAAAATGTTTGAATTATAATCCTGTAAAGCAGAAATATCAGTCCCGGTGATGTCTATTGTTGTATAGTTGATCAGCCGGGCATAAGAAAAGCCGGTGCCTAACTTGAATTTCCATTCGTTAAAGTGCAGCAGTACGGGCACTTCCACTAAATTGAACTTTAATTTATCATAAGAAGAGCTATAATCCGTGGCAGCGGCCTTACTTCCCTGTTGGGAATATAAAATGCTCAACCCCATTTCCCAGCGTTCCGTGAAGATGGTGTACACCTTCAGCCCGCCCTGGAAGCCTATTTGGTGAAATCCAATGAGATCGTCCCCGTCAATCTGGTTGAAATTGGCCCCGACCACCACTCCGCCTTTAAATCGTTGGGCTTCCCCTTTTATCGAAAAGGCCAGGATGAAAAATATCATCAGACCGCTTAGCATTAATTTATTCATTGATGTATTTTAATTTCGAGTTACCTTATTTTTTTGAATTAAATCCAAGTTCATCCCGTACCGCAGGTCGGGATTGTTCAAAGTGTTGTTTTTAACCTGGTGAAACTCCAACATTCCCTCATTGTCTCATTTGTCTCATTCCCGCATTAACTAATCCTAATCCATCCTTTCAGCACTTTTTTATTTTTGGCCAGGTAGTGTTTGATTGGGTTATTTTCCGGTTTTTCAATATTGGGATCTTCTTCCAGGATTCGCGAGGCGATTTCCCGTGCGGTTTGCAGAATGCGCCCGTCTTTGGCGATGTCTGCAATCCTTAAATCCAGGATACCACTTTGACGCGTTCCCTCAATGTCACCGGGCCCGCGGAGTCTGAGGTCTGCTTCGGCTATTTCAAACCCATCGTTGGTTCGAACCATGGTTTGAATGCGTTCTTTGCCTTCAGCGCTTAGTTTGAAGCCGGTCATCAGGATACAAAAAGACTGTTCAGCGCCTCGTCCGACCCGTCCTCTAAGCTGGTGCAATTGGGATAAACCGAAACGTTCCGTATTTTCGATGACCATTACGGACGCATTGGGAACGTTTACCCCTACCTCTATAACGGTGGTGGCTACCATTATTTGTGTTTCGCCCTTAACAAACCGCTGCATTTCGAAATCTTTATCTTTCGCCTTCATGCGCCCGTGAACCACGCTGATCTGATATTCAGGTTTAGGGAAGTCACGGGATAGGGCTTCATATCCTTCTTCGAGGTTTTTCAAATCCAGTGTTTCTGATTCTTCGATCAGAGGGTACACTACATAAATCTGTCGACCCAGCTTAATCTGTTCCTTCATGATACCGATGACTCGCAGGCGATGATGTTCTGTTCTGTGCATGGTACTGATCTCCTTCCTGCCCGGCGGCAATTCGTCAATCACAGAAACATCGAGGTCGCCATAAAGGGTCAGTGCCAGCGTTCGGGGAATGGGCGTTGCGGTCATGACCAGCACATGGGGAGGGTAGGGCGTACTCTTTTTCCACAATTTAGCCCGTTGGGCCACTCCGAAACGATGCTGTTCATCGGTAA
This sequence comes from Lewinellaceae bacterium, assembly GCA_020636105.1. Taxonomy (NCBI): domain Bacteria; kingdom Pseudomonadati; phylum Bacteroidota; class Saprospiria; order Saprospirales; family Lewinellaceae; species Lewinellaceae bacterium. Next base: position 1,676,949 of record JACJYL010000002.1, on the reverse strand, counting down.
TAGCCAGTCCGAGGTTTTTGAACTGGACGGGATCTTCGATCAGGGCGTGCGTGCCCACGAGAATCTGAATCTCATTGTTGGCGAGTTTTTCGAGAATGGCCTGCCTTTTTTTCCCTTTAATGCTTCCGGAAAGGAACGCTACCTCAATGTCCATTCCTTCGAGGTATTCACTGATTGAAATAAAATGCTGCTGTGCCAGGATTTCCGTCGGAGCCATCATACAGGCCTGGTACCCGTTGTCCAGGGCAAGGAGCATGCACATGAGCGCTACCACCGTCTTTCCGCTTCCTACGTCGCCCTGCAACAGCCGGTTCATCTGGATACCCGAACCGAGATCCCGGCGAATTTCCCTGATGACCCGCTTTTGGGCTCCGGTCAGTTCAAAAGGCAGTTTTTCATTATAAAAACCGTTGAATTGATCCCCTACCTGTTCAAAAACATAGCCTTTGACGGCCTGTTTTCTGCCCATTTTTAATTGAAGCAGCCTCAGTTGTAAAAAGAACAATTCTTCAAATTTCAATCGCCGGGTGGCCGCATACAAACTTTCCTGATTTTCCGGAAAATGAATATGCTTCATAGACTGGAAGTGGGAAGGGAATTTGAATGCCGCGACCAACTGTTTTGGCAGGTTCTCTGGCAGATCGGCAGGGGAGAGCTTTTCAAAAAGGGCTTCCATCATGCGCCGCCGGGCCTTGGATTCTACGCCTTTTGAGTTTAATTTCTCAGTGCTCGGATATACCGGGGAAAAAGTCGCAGCCTTTTCCATGTTGTCTTCATTGACTTCCTCCATCTCCGGATGGGCCATGTTGAACTGGTTGCGAAAAGCGGATATCCTGCCGTAAACGACATATTCTTTTCCTACCACCAGCGATTTTTCAAGCCAGTGGATACCCGTAAACCAGATGAGATCCATCACGCCCGTTTCATCCCTGAACCGTCCTTGCAGTCTTTTTCGCCGCCCTTCACCGGAAACGGTGAGTCGCCGAAGGATGCCCCTTAATTGCACGGTGCCGCTATCAATATTCAATTCGCTGATCTTGTGGAATTGAGTCTTATCCACATACCGAAAAGGATATTGATGGAGCAGATCGCCAAAGGTGTGAATGTTGAGCTCCTTGCGCAACATTTCACCTTTTTTGGGGCCTATGCCCTTAAGGTATTCGATCGGCGTATCCAATATGTGATCTCGTGAAGACATTTCACAAAAGTACCGAGAATTTTTGTACCTGCGAAATCGAAGATTCACCCAAAAGCATCGATTTCCATTTTATTTTTTGCTTTCATAAAGGAATTGTCCAAATAGAGGGGAAGTTCAAAATCGCTGAAGGGGTAAAAGCGGGGTGACCCTACGAAGCAAAAACACACTTCAAATTCCAACCCATAATTCTGGTAGGGTCAAATTCCTGCCATTCCTTGGTCGAAGATGTCTCCCGGACATTTCATGGGCGGGATTTCGCTGAGCTCAACTTTGTTCCATTTGCAGTTACCTGTGCTGCTTATTACCGTTAAAAAAATCCCTGGATAAAAAAATCCCGAATTTTGGTTTTAACCAAAATCCGGGACGAACAATTTTTAAAAAGTTTTTTTGGCCTAGAGCCTTTTCCCGCCTTTATAACTTTGGCCCTGCTGCCACGATAGCCGGATTGACATCTGCTTCAAATTTTTTAAAATTTTTCTGGAACAGTTTGATCAGTTTAGCCTTAACCTGTTCGTATTTAAGCGGCTCCTCCCATGTTTTCTTGGGTACCAGTTTCTTGGAAGGAACACCAGGGCACTCCAATGGGATTTCAAATCCGAAATTGTCATCCACCATGCTTTCCACATTGTCGAAATCGCCACTGTGAATAGCGTCTATGATGGCACGGGTATATTTCAGCTTGAATCTTGCCCCAACGCCATAAGCTCCACCGGTCCAGCCGGTATTGACCAACCAGGCCTGAGCATTTGAATTTTTAAGTCGTTTAGCTAATAATTCTGCATATTTATTAGGATGCCACATCATGAAAGCAGCACCAAAACAGGCAGAAAAGGTAGCTTCAGGTTCTGTTATTCCCATTTCGGTACCGGCTACTTTGGCCGTATATCCGGAGATGAAGTGATAACTTGCCTGCTCAGGCGTTAATTTGGCCACCGGAGGCAATACCCCAAAAGCATCACAAGTAAGGAAAATAACATTTTTAGGTTCCCCGGCAACACATGGGAGCTGGATATTATCGATAAAGTGAATCGGATAAGAAGCCCTTGTATTTTCGGTGATGGAAATATCGTGAAAGTCAACGGTTCTCGTTAACTTGTCATAAACTACATTTTCGAGTACGGTTCCAAAACGGATGGCATTGAAGATATCGGGTTCCTTTTCAAAAGAGAGGTCGATGGCTTTTGCGTAACATCCGCCTTCAATGTTGAAAGTACCTTCATCCGTCCAGCAATGTTCGTCGTCACCGATGAGCTTGCGTTTAGGGTCGGCGCTGAGGGTGGTTTTTCCGGTACCTGAAAGACCAAATAAAACAGAGACGTCTCCTTTTTCGCCTACGTTCGCTGAACAGTGCATAGGCAATACTCCCTGCAGTGGCATCAGGTAATTCATGACGGAGAATATCCCTTTTTTCATCTCTCCTGCATATTCCGTTCCCAGGATGACGATTTCTTTCTCTTCGAGATTTACGTCAATACTGGTTTTGGAGGTCATACTTGGGGTATGGGCATTTGCGGGGAAGCCCCCTCCATTAAAAATAACATAATCAGGTTTTCCAAAGTCTTCCAATTCTTCTAAAGTAGGCATAATAAGCATGTTTTGCATAAACAAGGCATGGTAGGCCCGGGTACAAATGATCCGTACTTTGATCCTGTACTTTTCGTCCCAACCTGCAAAAGCATCTACTACAAACAGTCTTTCTCTTGTGTTGAGATAATCAATCGCTCTTTCCCTGTTAATGGCATAGATATTTTGGTCAATCCCGATGTTGACGTCACCCCAGTCAATATTATGTTCTGATTCCGGGTGGACAACGACTCTTTTATCCTTAGGACTGCGGCCTGTTTTTTTGCCTGAAAAAACCAATAAAGCCCCTACGTCTGAAATTGCCGTTCCTTTTTCCGCGCGAAGAGCAATTTCGTACAAACCGGGGACACTGGTATTGCGATGAATATTTTCAACTTCAATTCCATACTGATGAAGATTAAAAGTCATGGATTTTTTATTTTTAGTTAGGAGAAAAATAATTAAGCGTCAAAGGTACAATTTTTTATTTCCAGAGATAATGCCGGGAGGTTGATTATCTTCCACCCAAGGGCATTTTTTTTATTGATATTTATTAATGAACCGTTGGAAACGCCTGGGTCAGGCAGGAATTTTTGAAGAAATGCACCCAAAAAATGACAATCTGATGACAACATTTTTGATCCATTCCCCATGTCATATTTGTTGTATATACAATGATGTTCTTTGAGTAAAATAAGTTAAATAATCTAAGGTGTTGCCGGTATTTCCGACATACTGCGAGGGTTCATTAAATCGTAAAAAACAAAGATGAAATTCTTCCTGCCAGAACGGGAATCCAGACGCTCTTTTATCGGTTTTCCGAACAGACAAAAAATGAAAAAATGTCATGTTAAAAGCTGTTTGTCAGGAAATTATGTCATTCTTAAATCTTAAAAATGAATGTTTTTTTGACAAAATTTCCGAAACGGGCGTATGGCATTTTTCTTGCAGGATTATTAATGTATTTGAAAAACTATTTTTTCACCAAAAACAGATAAATTATGGGAGCTCTAGTTAAATGGAACGAAAGTAATTTTCCTACTTTCTCTTCAATGTTCGACGATTTTTTCAAAACTGAATTCCCTGTATGGTCCCACAACAATTTTGCGGCTGAAGGCGCAACGCTTCCTGCCGTAAATATTAAGGAAACGGATAAGGAATTTGGTTTGGAACTTGCTGCACCAGGTATGAGTAAAGAAGACTTCAAGGTTGCCGTAGAAGACGACGTACTCACTATTTCTGCGGAAAAGGAATTCTCCAAAGAAGATAAAAAAGACAATTACAACAGGAGAGAATTTTCCTATTCCTCTTTCCAGCGCAGGTTTAACCTTCCTGAAAGCATTGAGGCGGACAAGGTAACGGCGAAATACAAAGATGGAGTGCTGCATGTAAGTCTTCCAAAAAAGCCTGAAGCACAACCAAAACCGGCTAAGACCATCAAGATCTCATAAGACCTTATGGTTTCCGCGCGCGGGCTGAGGTTTAGACATAGGGCCATTGGAGTATTGTCTTTACCTCAGCCTCCTTTTTTTAGGCTCATGGATGTTATCCTCACAAAAAGAATCAATGAATTATAAAGATTATTATAAAATATTAGGCGTGAGTAAGGATGCGGACAAGGCCACCATCAAAAAGGCCTATCGCAAACTCGCTGCGAAATACCATCCGGATAAGAATCCGGGCGATAAGGAGGCCGAAGAACGGTTCAAAGCAGTCAATGAAGCCAACCAGGTACTCAGCGATGATCAGAAGCGCAAGAAATACGAGGAACTGGGTGCCAACTGGGAAGCATACCAGAATACGGGTTACGATCCCACCCAGTTTCAGCGTTCGAGGAGCAAAGGTGGACAAACCTTTCATTTTGAAGGCGACCCAGCTGATTTCTTCGGCGGTGGCGGCAGTGGTTTTTCAGACTTTTTTGAGATGTTTTTTGGCGGCGGCGGCACCCGTGCACAGGATAAATTTGGTGACGCCACCAACGGAAGACGGCGTGCTTCTACGATGAAAGGGCGCGACATTGAAGCTGAAATGGAGATCACCTTCGAACAGGCTTACCTTGGCGGTATGAGGTCTTTTGAGTTGAATGGTCAGAAAATGAGGATAAAGATCAAGCCCGGGGCATACGACGGCCTCCAGCTCAAAATCAAAGGCAAGGGACAGCCCGGCATCAATGGCGGGGCAAACGGCGATTTATATATTCGGTTCAGGTTATTACCCCATCCGACGTTTGAAAGGAGAGCCGACGATCTGATTATCGAAAAGGAAGTTGACCTGTACACTGCAGTTCTGGGCGGCAAAATCAACCTTCCGACTTTGAACGGAAGTCTATCCATAAATATTCCTCAAGGCTCAAACAGCGGTAAAATGCTGCGCCTCAAAGGAAAGGGGATGCCAATATACGGCGCCTCCGGCCACGGCGACCTCATCGTGAAATTAATGGTCGTCCTACCGAAAAATTTAAGTGAAGAAGAAGTCCGGCTGTTTGAAAAACTCCGGCAAATCAGAAAAGCCTAGGGAGATGTTCCCCGGGCTTTTTTTTGTTTCAGGACTGGTTTGTATTGTTCAAGGTGTTTCAAATAGTTTCAGATGTTTCAAGTGGTTTCAATGGAGCGCAGCGATATCCCGTAGCGTAGGTCGGGAGGGTTCTTTGCACACCTAGCGAATCCCTGACGGACTTAGCGTTTAAATTTTTCTGAACACTTTTGAATGGAACATTCTTTTTCAGAAAGGATACCTCCAAAAACCACAAGTGGGAATCCACATAGTTACGTGAACTCCCACTCCAGTCCGAAATGATCACAAGGATACTTCGGCTTGCCAGGCTACGGTCGAATAGACTTCATCCTCATTTGCATAACCGTTAGGTGTTGCTTTTTGGAATCTGGCTGAATTAGTGGCTCAATCATCCCGGTTTTAACTTCCGAAGAAGAAAAGATTTCAGGTTTGTCTGCTAACTCAGTCTAACCGTCTCCAGTCTGTCTTATCTATCTCTTACCTGGTAACACGCAATGTATAGGAAATAGTGATCATGTGGCAATGACGAATGTCATACAAAATGGGTGATTGTTGTCATGTTTTGACTTTATTCTACTAAAAAATGATACCCTACGCCCTTCAGTGTGATGATTTGCACGCCAGGATCCGCTTTGAGGTAACCACGTAGTTTGGTGATGTACACATCCAGGTTCCTGGAATTGAAAAAGGAGTCATCTCCCCATAATGCTTTGAGAATGACTTTCCTGTCGAGGGCCTGGTTGCGGTTTTCATGCAGGATCTTCAGGAGTTGTGCCTCGCGGTGGGAGAGTTTCTGAATCGTATTGCCCAACATCAGTTCGTGTTTACCGAGATGGAAAATGAAGGAACCAAAAGTGATGGTGTGTCCGTTTTGAAGTTCAGGGCTTTTTCCGCCGGTAAGGCTGATCAGGTTTTGGATGCGAATGATCAGTTCTTCCATGCTGAAAGGTTTACGGATGTAGTCATTTCCGCCAGATTCAAAGCCCTTGAGCAGGTCTTCCGTTTGCGTTTTTGCTGTAAGGAAGATGATAGGAATATTTGGATCAAGGCGCCGGATTTCCTCCCCAATGGAGAATCCGTCCTTATTGGGAAGCATTACATCGAGAATACAAATGTCCGGACAAAATTGCTGAAAAGCCGGCACCGCATGCAGCCCGTCGGTTACCATGTTGACGGTAAACTGTCGGCTCTCAAGGCTTTCCTTAACAATCTTGCCAAGGAATGGCTCGTCTTCTACATACAGTATTTTTATTTTTTTCGACACTTGCTGGTTGTTTTATTATTTTCTACCGAACACTTTTCGGGACTTCCCCCTCAAGTGTTCGGTAGAAAATTTTATTCCAAATTGTTCAGCCCTTGTTTTGCATAATTTCACAGGATAGCTAATGACTTTTTGATGCTAATTGTTCTCCAGGGAAAATTTTCAAAACCAAGACCTTTACCCTTTACTGTCTATTCCAGGCAACACCAATTCAAAACAAACGCCACCTGCTTTTCTGTTTTTAACCTTGATCCGCCCTCCGTGCTGTTTCATGACACTGCCCACATAACTAAGTCCGAGTCCATGCCCTTTTACATTATGTAATTCACCCGAAGGAACCCGGAAAAATTTGTCGAAAATTTTTTCCAGATAAGGCTCGGGGATGCCTATACCGTTATCGGATACCTTAAGGATGATCTCATGGGCTTCTATAAAAAGTTCTATATCGATTTCCGGGGCGGCCTGTGTATATTTCAAAGCATTTTCGATCAGGTTGTACACGACATTGGTCAGATGTACCCGGTCTCCCCTGACCAGGCATGCCGGTGTTTTGGCCTGTAAATTTACAGTGGCTGACATTTTTTCAAACTGGAGTTTCATAGAGTTGAGTACACTTTGTACGATGTCGGAAAGGTCCACAACTTCAAGGGTTAAAGAAGGCTCCTTTCGTTCAAACAAAGACATTTTAAGGACTTTATCAACCAGGATGGACAGTCTGTTCAATTCTAGTTTTGAAATGTCAAGGTATTCTTTGGTACGCTCCGGATCGTTTTTGGCCTCAAAATTACTCAACGCCTCAATGGCTACCCCTACGGTGGTGATGGGAGTCTTCAACTCATGGGTAATATTGCTGATGAGATCGTTTTTCAGGGCTGTCAGCTTTTGCTGCTGTCTGAGGCTGCGGTAAGTCATGAAAAAAGCCAGCCCAATGCTACCCAGCAGGAGTAGGGAAAACAGTATTTCAGGGATCATCTTTTTAAAGAGGAACATCCGGTAATCCGGTAATTCCACGGCAAAGGATTCGCCTGAAAAAATATCTTTGTATTGTTTGGACGTCAGGGGTTGAAACCGGTTAGAATGTCCTGTAGAATCGGTAAACAGGATGATGCTGTAATTTCCGGGCAGTTTGAATTTATTGTTTTCCTTCGATTTCCAAAATTGCCGGTTCAGCATCTCCAGGGTAGCGAGTTGCTTGGCAGAATCGGATTGGATTGAGTCGGCATCCAATTCCATATAAAAAGAAAGTGTTCCGTTAAATTCACTAGGATCTGCACCAAGGCCTTTCATTGTTTTTACGGTGATGGAAAGGGTACTATCGGCACTCCTTTCATGTAGGGTGTCCAATTGTTTTACCATGGTGAAGGTCATGTGTTTGTTCCGGAAACGGTGCACGGTTTCTGGAATTTCCGGGGTTCCCTCCTCCCTGGAATTGGATACAATGATAGAATCGATCAGGGTAATGGCTTTTCCTGTACTTTCAATGGAAGAGAGCCCCACGGTATCCCTAAGGTTGAGCACTACGGGCTTATTGCCGGATTTTCGGAACAACGCGTCCTCCACATCACGAATGGAATTGACAAAAAGAAAGTCCGTCTCCCGCTGTAAGGCTTCATATTCGTCTATATATACGCGGTTGAGCCACAGGAACACAAAGGTCAGCAGCAACAGCAAGCTCCCGCTCATGAGGTAAACGGGAAAGGATATGTTTTTGAATTTTATCATAAACTTAGCCCAAAGCTAAAGCAATAAAAAACCATAATCAATTTCCATTAACCTTTATTAACCTTAAATCAAGTTTGATTAACCTTAATATGGGGGCGATGGCTCTACTTTTGCACCGACAGTTAAAATAAGAATTCCATCCATTTTAAAACTTTGATAAAAATTAAACAAATGCAAAAATTATTATTCATGATCGGGTTATTGCTTCCCTTTTTGTCTTTCGCCCAAAATAGCGAGGGTGAAATTCATTTTACAGAAACCGTAAAGTTTGTGTTCAATTTGCCGGAAGGACATGAAGATATGGCGGCTTCCTTGCCATCAGAGCAAAAATCCCGGAAGGTTTTGTTGTTTAACGCATCTGAATCACTTTATCAGAATGAAGAAAATAAGGATGACGACGGCCAGGATGTGGTAGAAGGCGGTGATGGAGAAGTGCGGATCAAAATGATCATTGCCCGTCCCATGGAAAATAAGCTTTACAAAAATCTTGAAAGTGCTCAAAAGATCCAAAAGGAAGACTTTTTCGGAAAGCTGTTCCTCATCTCCGGCGACCTGGATAAATATCCATGGAAACTTACCGGAGAGCAAAAAAAAGTACTCGATTTCAATTGCCAGCAGGCGGTTTTTAGTGACGATGAGAAAAAAGTGGAAGCCTGGTTTACCCCGGAAATCCCCGTCACAACAGGTCCTGGTGAATATGGCCAACTGCCCGGCATGATCCTGGAAGTAATCATTGACGATGGCCAGCGAAAACTGGTAGCCGATGAGGTTGTTTTTAAGTCTCTCGACAAAGGGGTGATCGCCGCTCCACAAAAAGGTAAAAAAGTAACAGCTGACGAATTTGAAGTCATCCGCGAGGCCAAGATGAAGGAGATGGAGGAAGAAATGGGCGGCAGCGGTGGCGGCATGAGAATAAGAATTAAAAACTAAAATTCTTTCCCGATTGCCGGGTAAACCAGCAACCAGCAACCAGCAAACCAGCAACCAGCAACATGAATCACCTGACTACCCTTTTTTTTCTCCTTCTTTCCTTCGCGGCTTTGGGCCAAAAGAGTACCACTGCCTTGCAGGGAAAGGTTGTTGACGACCAACTGCATCCGCTTATGGGGGCAACCGTCGTTTTATTGCAACAAGCCGATTCCGTTCTTGCAAAATTCAACATTACGAATGAGGCGGGAGGATTCAAACTCACCAAAATTCCGGGGGGAGACTATATTTTACAGGTCTCCTACCTGGGTTTTGGCAATTACAGTAAGCCCTTAACCCTTGACGGACAGCAATCCGTCAACGACATAGGCAGCATTTTGATGTTGCCTGCCTCAGCGGTATTGGATGAGGTGGTCATCAAAGCAGAGCATGTGCCCATGGTGGTCAATGGCGACACCCTGGAGTACAATGCGGCAGCCTTCAAAGTAGCTCCCAACGATGCGGTGGAAGATCTGCTGAAAAAGCTTCCTGGTATTGAAGTGGCCCGGGACGGAAGCATCAAGGCACAAGGTGAAAAAGTCGACAAAGTCATGGTCGATGGGAAGGAGTTTTTTGGCAACGACCCTACCATTGCCACCAGAAACCTGCCGGCCGATGCCATCAATAAGGTCCAGGTTTTTGATAAAAAATCCGAGATGGCAGAATTTTCAGGCATTGACGACGGTATGGAACAAAAAACGATCAACCTGGAACTGAAAGACGATAAGAAAAAAGGATATTTTGGGAATGCCAGTGCCGGTTACGGGACGGATGACCGTTATACCGGCAAGTTCAATCTCAATCGTTTCGGTAAAAAAACGCAGCTTTCGGCCATAGGAATGGCCAATAACGTCAATGACCAGGGTTTTTCTTTCAATGATTATATCAATTTTATGGGCGGTCTGGGTAATTTCATGTCGGGCGGCGGTGGCGGATTCCGGATTACTATGGACGGTGACGGAGCGGGGTTGCCCCTCAACCTGAACGGCCAGGATGGGATCACCACCACCCGTGCCGGCGGGCTCAATTTTAATACGGATTTCACCGACAATACCGAATTGAATGCCAGTTATTTTTACAATAATTCCCAAAACGCCCTCCATCGCACCATAGATCGTGAAACTCTTTTTGGGGATCAAAGTTTTGCCACCCGCGAAGAAAGTGAAAAAGCAACCACGAAAGCCAACCATCGCCTCAACTTCACCCTTAAACACGAGATCGATTCGATGCAAAACCTGACTTTCCGGGGCAACGGTTCGATTAACAACTCAAGATTGGATGAAGTTGGAACCAGTAATACTTTTGCCAATAATGGACTGGCCAATGGAAGTTTCCGGGATTATTTTACGAACCAGGACGGTTTTCAGTACAGCAGCAGTCTTGTTTACCGGCGAAAATTCGGGAAAGCGGGGCGAATTTTCTCCGGAAATGTTTCTTACCAACATGATGGAGGTAATCAAACCGGCCAGGTTTATTCCATCAATGATTTTTATGAAGGATTGACGGTGCCTTCATTTTCAGACACCCTCCGTCAGCGCCAGCTTTATGATTCCCGTAAAGAAGGTTTCGGATTCAGGTTGTCCTACACCGAACCACTGGGGAAAGGGAAATACCTCGAAATCAACGCTTCCCGTCAGCAGTATGAAAATGAACAGGAAAAACAGTTTTACGACCTTTTTTCCGATGAGGAAGTTTCGCTTGAAGCCCTGAATAATCACTATATCGTCGATTATATTTATCACCGGGCGGGGTCCGTTTTTAAGTATAACACTAAAAAGATGAATTTTAGCGGTGGGGTCAGTTTGCAACAGGCTTTGCTGGACGGCAAAATTTTCTCACAGGAAGATCCCGTTAAAGGGGAATACCTCTATCTTTTGCCGGAAATGACCTTGCGGTATGACTTTAAAACCACCAGAAATCTTTCCCTGGAATACCGTACCGAAGTGAGAGAGCCGACCATCCAGGAGTTGCAACCCGTTGTAGACAACAGCAATCCATTGAGTATTTACGAAGGCAATCCGGACCTCAGGCCGGAATACACTCACTCGTTGAATGCTTTTTTCATGAATTACGACCAGTTCAGCTTCACTAATTTCTTTATCAATGCCATGACCACCTACACCAGAGATAAGATCACTACGGCACAAAGTATTGACGAATATTTCGTAAGGTATGCCACCCCGGTGAATGTGGAGGAGGATTTTGGGGTACAGGGTACGGTATCGTTCACTACGCCCATCCGACCGATAAAAACGCGGATCAGTCTAAGCACTGACTGGAGTTACAACCGGAGCATTGTATTTGTCAATGATTTACGCAATAATGCAAAGTACAGAACCGCCGCTTTTGACATAAGTCTGGACAACCGCAATAAAAAAGTGGTGGACGCCACCATAGGAGCAAATTTTAAATTCAATCACACCACCTATTCCGTAAGTGAGCAATTTAACCAGGCCTTTTCAAGTCAGACTTATTATGTGGATGTGGCGCTGGATCTGGTCGAAAAGTGGCAAGTCAACTCGTCCTTTGATTACCAGGTTTATTCGAACGAGGCGTTTGGCAAACAGCTGGGCATCCCGCTGTGGACGGCAGAAGTGTCGCGTTTTGTAATGAAGAAAAAAGGGGAAATCAAATTTTCTGTTTTTGATCTGCTCAATAAAAATGAGGGCATCAATCGGGTGAGCCGCCTGAATTACACCCAGGAAGAACGCATTCAATCGCTGGGCAGGTATTTTATGCTCAGTTTTGCCTATTCGATCTCTGGTTTTGGAGAGGATCATGCCGGCATCGATGTCAAAATGAGCCGCAGGAGATAGTTTTAGCCCATGGCTCTTTCCCCGGGCAAAAACTAATTTCGGCTTCTTCATCTCAAAAAATGATCAAATTTGTTATTTTTGACCTATGGGATCATTGTTAGCGTTTTTTTTGATATCAATAAGTTTTTCCTTTTTGTGTTCGGTGCTCGAAGCCGTCCTGCTGAGTATTACGCCCCGATTTATCCGACAGATGAAAAACAGGCCGGGAAATTTGGGTGAAATCCTCGAAGAATATAAAAAGGATATCGATAGGCCTTTGTCCGCCATTCTTACCCTGAACACTATTGCGCACACAGCAGGAGCCATGGGCGTGGGAGTGCAGGCGGGTAAATTATTCGGCACCCACTTTCTGCCTGTCGGACCATGGGAAATATCCTATGAATCCCTCATTGCCGTACTGATGACATTGGCCATATTAATCCTGTCGGAAATCATTCCAAAAACCATAGGAGCCAACAACTGGGAGGCACTTGCGCCTTTCACGGTTCGCACATTGCGTATCCTGATGTTTATTTTGTCTCCCCTGGTCTGGCTGAGCCAGTTGATCACCCGGAATCTCAAAAAGGAAAAGGAAAAAAGCGTTTTTAGCAGGCGTGATTTTGCCGCTATGGCTCATGAAGTCAAAGAAGATGGCACGCTGGCCCATAACGAGTATACCATCATTACGAACCTTTTGGGGCTGGACAAACTCACCGTAAGGGATATTATGACTCCGCGCACCGTGATGACCATTGCGGATGCCAATGCTACATTGGAGGGGTTCTATAAGAGCCACAAGCCGCTTCCTTTTTCCAGGATTCCCGTTTACGAGGATATGGATGATTTTTCAGGCATGATCCTCAAAGATGAGCTCCTGCAGCAATTGGTAGAGGGCCATAATGATAAGAAACTGAAAGATATTTCAAAGCCCTTGCTCTATGTAAAGGATAGCGCGCCCCTCCCCCGTTTTTTCGAAGAACTCACTTCCAACAATGCCCACATGGCCCTGGTGGTAGATGAGTTTGGCAGCACCGTTGGATTGGTGACCATGGAAGACCTTCTGGAAACTCTCATTGGTGTGGAAATTACGGATGAGTCCGATGCCGTAGAGGATCTGAGGAAGTATGCACGCGAAAAATGGGAAGAACGCGCCCGGCGCCTGGGGGTCAAAGAGTGAACAATCATCACAAAATGGCCATTTCTAAAACCTAAACACTCAGTTGGGCGACCTTATTACTGTGTACCAAAATAATCGCTTTAAATAAAATTTCGATTGCCCAGTGCTTAGTGCTTGGACATGATAAAACAAATATTGAATTATATTCAGCTACTCATTCTTCCTTTATCAAAGGTTTCAGCAGGGATTTAACCTGGTTTGAAAAGTTGCTTTTCATTAAAAATAAGAATACAATTTGAAGGAAAAATTACTGAAATTCACCAACGGTGCTCAAAGATTTGGAATGAAGAAACAATGGAGATTGTTAATAAAGCACTTAATGTTCCCCCGGGTGGCCGAAGCTCGTCGTCAAAAAGGTGATAGTCAGGAGTTTTAGTGGGAGTTATCAAGGTTGGTTTACCCTCCCGCGCCCTTGTATTCACTAAAGGGAGGCCCGCATTTTTTCTTTTTCGGGATTTAATTTTCAATGCCAAATTTGCTTACTGGCTACACTTGAAAAGCTTTAACTCCGGCCAACTAACAGTCCAGTAATTCCAGTAAAGACAATAAAAAAATCCCGAACCCTGTGTCAACCAGGATTCGGGATTCCGTATCTTGAAATGATTAAAAATTCCCCAAAAGGAAAAATCCGGTGCAGGATGATCGGTTAAAGATCAAAGGACGTGAATCCCCCGAGGGAACCTCTGATGCACATGAAATGTCTCGGTATTTCGCTTCGCTCAACCTGAAATCGACCGAAGGGAGATCCTCGTGCACGCAGTGCCGGGACAATTTGAAACCATACGACCCCTCAGGTTTTTCCTGAATCGGTAAGTTTCAAAAAGCACCTCAACCATTACCCGTGGTTATGTCCCGCATGTTCGTTCTTTACATAATCCATACCACATTTAGGGCACTGGCCTTCCGCATCTGATCCGCTGCCCTCACAGTGCATCGGGCAAATGAAGGCTGAATGATAAGGGGCATTGAAAACGTAATCCATGCCGCATGCAGGACAGTTGCCCGGCTCAGGGGAGCCGCTGCCGTCACAATTCATGGGGCAGATGTAAACAGAAGTAATTTCCGGTCCGGGGGTATCGTCATCGCTTTCGGTAGATTCGGTAGCTTCCGTAGTTTCCGTACCTGCTCCTTCTGGTGCTTCGGTAGATTCAGCTTCCCCGTTTTCCGTTGATGCGCTATTGCCGCAGGAGCTTAAAAACAAAACAGCAACAAACATTGCCATTATTCCAAAATGAATTCTAAACTTCTCCATGGTTTGAAAAAATATTAAAGGATTTAAAAAAGTGATTTTTATTCGATTCAATTGCCGTGTTCTTTTGGTAGGTGGGAAAGGATGAACTGTTGGTTGCCATTGTTTATTGTTTGCCCAAATAAACTTATCTTGGCCACAAGTGAAACATTTTGGAGGCCAAAATTAAAATTTAATTCTAATATGAGGATAACAACGATGTTATTTTTGCTGGTTTGTTTAACAGGTTGTGGAAGAGGAGGAGAATCCCTCAACATCCTGATGGATGATGCCAAACAGGATTTCGCCCCGGACAAACGGGTGGCCTTATTTGACATCAGAGGTATCAAAAAAGGCGGGAAATACCTGTTGGAAGGAACTTCAAACCTGCCCGATGCCGTGGCAGCGTTGATGGAAAAGTGCGAAGATGCCGGGCTCAATGTCGAGAATCGTATCCATTTATACCCGGATACCACGCTTGAAGGCAGTCTGTTCGGAGTGGTCAATCTTTCTGCCTGCAACATCCGTTCCCATCCGGCGCATTCCTCTGAGCTGGCCACACAAGCTACACTCGGCACCCCGCTCAAATTACTGACCCGGCAAAATGACTGGTACCTCGTGCAAACGCCCGACGGCTACCTGGGGTGGCTGGATGAAGGCGGTTTTACGCCGATGAACGAAGCAGAAATGAAAGCCTGGAAAAATGCCAGGAAAGTCGTTTATCTCCCGCAATTCGGGTTTGCTTACGCCCTGCCGGACATGACCTCCCAAGTGGTGAGTGACCTGCTCGCCGGCAATATCCTTCGATATATTGGCGAAACGGAAAAGAATCTGACGGAACTGTCTTTTCCTGACGGTCGAAAGGCTTTTGTACCTGCAGGAACGACCAAAGATTATGCCGAGTGGCTCGATTCGAGGAATCCCGTTGCTGACAATATCCTCTCCACTGCCGACGAATTCATCGGCCGACCTTACCTGTGGGGGGGTACTTCGGGAAAGGCTATGGACTGCAGCGGGTTTACCAAAACCGTATTTTTTCTCAACGGTATCATCCTGCCGCGTGATGCTTCTCAGCAGGTTCATATAGGCACTGATATTGCTGTGGATACTTCTCTTGAAGGATTGCTGCCGGGAGATCTCCTGTTTTTTGGAAAAAAAGCCACGGCAGATCAAAAAGAAAAAATCACCCATGTGGCCATTTACCGGGGCAATGGCAAGATCATTCATGCAACGGGCAGGGTAAAGATGGAGAGCCTGCGGCCCGGAGATGAACATTTTGCGGAGGACCGGCTGAATACCCTGGTGTGCGCGAAAAGGGTGCTGAATACTCCGGGTGAAAACGGGGTGCAGTGGATCAGACAGTCAGAAGCTTATTAACGGAATCAGCGTTAAAAAATATTAAGCTATAATCCTCTTATTATCAAAAATAAAAAAGATTCGGGTTACAGGTCAATTGACTTGTAACCCGAATCTTTTTATAAAAAACAAAGACACCGGTTTTTTAGCAAACGATTAAAAAATGAATCCGGGAGGTTCCTTGTTTTACAAAAGCTAAAATTTTAATTCTTATCCTTTTTCGCTTTTTTTGGCTTTTCCATTTTCTCCATCTTTTCCATTTTTTCAACCTTCTGTGGCGCTTCTTCTATCATTTCTTCCATCGCTTCAGCCGGCGCTTCTTCCACGGCTTCTTCTTCAGTTCCACCCGGGAAAGCAAAAACACTATCCTCAAGTTCAGGATTAATCTCGATGGAGGAAATGGCTAACTTCATCACACTCTGACCGTTCATCTTGGTCTCGATGGAAAAAGGCATCATCAACCCATCCACTTCCTCATATTCACTCAGGAACGTTTCGGAAGCTTGTCCTGCAGCAGGACCGGATGAAGCAATTGTTCTGACCATCACAGGAATATAGTACTCTGTGTCGAAAAAGTGGTACTCAGTTTTACCGTCTTTTTTGGTCACTTTAATTTTGTAACATTCCGTTCCTTCGATCTCCTCTTTGCCTTCGAGTTCCAGCGTGTGGCCATTATCCTTGTAGTGGAGGTAGATGTTGGGAAATTCCTGATCCATTTCTTCTGCCATTTCTTCAGGCATTTTTTGTGGCTCAGGACCTGACTGGAAAGGATTGATGCCCCATGCAGTGGTCCCGTCATAAGCCTGGACAATGGTCATGCCCTGAACAGAAAAATCCATGCGCTGCTTGTTAGGATAAGCGGCAGAAATGGTGCCGGGAAGTTCCATGCCTTGTACAAGAACCTTTCCTTCCATCTTTTGCGACTTCAGGTCTTTCCATTTTTGCAGACCGCCTGAATTTTCGAAATAGTTTTCAATGATTCCGTCAACGGTCTGAGCATTCATAAAGAATGTGGTACTCGTCAAAACGAGTAGGAATAATAATTTTTTGAACATAATTTTCTGATTTATTTTAGTACGAATAACGCGTTTTGTTGCCAAATATGATTGAATAACTCGATAAAAGGATAAAAAAAATAGATGATCAGATATTCTTTCGTCCGTTATTTAATAAAACCTAATTGCACAATATCTTTATGGTTTCAAATGGTTTCGGCTTGTTTCAAATGGTTTCAGCTTGCCCCGGCACTGCGTACACGTGGATCTTACTTCGGTCTATTTCAGGGTGATTATATAAGTAACTTTAACCTTTAACCTTTAGCCTTTAACCTTTAGCCTTTAACCTTTAGCCTTTAGTTAGCCTTTTCCCTTTCTCTTCTCCCATTCCCAGGCGGTACGCATGATGTCATTGATATCCCGGGTAGGTTGCCAATGCAGTAAGGCAGAAGCTTTCGTGTTATCGGCATAGATGGCCATTACGTCACCAGCCCGCCGGGAGCCGATCTCGTAATTCAACGGTTGCCCTGTGATATTTAAAAAAGCATTCACCGCTTCCAGCACAGAAACACCCTGACCGATGCCAAGGTTGAAAATTTCGCAATGATCCGTATTCCTGTTTTCCAGGAGGTATTGCAAGGCTTTGGTGTGAGCATTGGCCAGATCCATGATGTGGATGTAATCCCGGATACAGCTTCCGTCGCGGGTATCGTAATCATCTCCAAATATGACCACTTTTTCACGTTTGCCGATGGCCGTCTCTGTAATGACAGGGACGAGGTTGGATGGCGCCACTGCCGGTGATTCTCCAAGGAGAATGCTGTCATGTGCCCCTGCAGGATTGAAATAACGCAACAAAATAGACCGCTGATCGGGTTGGCTGACCAGGTAATCACGGATGATTTGCTCGCCCATCTGTTTGGTCCGTGCGTAAGGACTTTCTGCTTCCTGGAGCGGTGTATCTTCTGTCACAGGAAGCTCCGAGGCATTGCCATAAACCGAACAGGAAGAAGAAAAAATCAGGTTGGACACCTTAAATTCTTCCATACAACTGAGGATACTGAGCAGGCTGTTTAAATTGTTATTAAAATATTTTAAAGGTTGTTCCACCGATTCGCCTACCAGTTTCAGGGCGGCAAAATGGATGATCCCAGTAATGTCAGGGTGATCTGTGAAAATTTGCCGGGTCGCTTGCAGATCTACCAGGTTGGTACGATAATTTTGAACGCTTACTCCTGTTATTTTTTGGATTCCAGTCAAAGCATCTTCCGTGGCGTTTGATAAATTGTCCACAGAAATCACCTCGAAACCGTTGTTGATCAGGTCGACGATTGTGTGACTACCAATGTATCCGCATCCTCCGGTAACCAGTATTTTTGCCATAATTGAAATTGCGTTTAGCGTGACTGCAAAGATAATTTAATCTTAAAGTAAACTATCTTTACCTTAAAATAAAAGACCATAATGTACGATCGACTCAATGAGCTCATTCCTTCCATTCTTAAGATTGCGAACGAAGCGGGAGCGCGGATCATGGAAATTTATAACGATGAAGCTGATTTCCAGGTGGAAATGAAGCTGGATGATTCTCCAGTGACCAGGGCGGACAAAGCATCCAATGAGATCATTTGCCGGGAGCTGGAGGCCCTGGAAGTCAAATGGCCCATCGTTTCCGAAGAGAACAAAACGGTTTCTTATGAGGAACGTATAAACTATGAATATTACTGGCTGGTGGATCCCTTGGACGGCACCAAAGAGTTTATCAAAAGAAATGGCGATTTTACCGTTCAGATTGCCTTGATTCATAAAAAGGAAGCCATCCTCGGGGTAGTCGGGGCGCCGGCATTGGGAGAGATGTATTGGGCGCTTAAAGGCCATGGAGCTTTTATGGAAAAAGAAAAACAGGTTCACCGGTTACAGGTGAAGTCAGATTTCGACTTGTCGGATACCGGCCTCAATGTGGTGTGCAGCCGTTCCCATATCACCAAACCCACCCAGGATTATATCGACCAGTTGAAAGACCCTAACCTGATTCCTGTTGGAAGTGCCCTGAAATTTTTGATAATGGCCAAAGGCGAGGCACAACTTTACCCGCGAATGGGGCCGACGATGGAATGGGATATTGCTCCCGCTCAGATCGTTCTGGAAGAAGCGGGGGGGAGTGTCATTGATGAGGTGACCAGGTGCCCCATGCGTTATAATAAAGAAAATTTGTTGAACCATTATTTTATTGCCTACGCAAAGAAGGAATAACCATGCAATCCTTAACCGTCATTATTCCAACCTACAACGAAGCTCATCACATCGGTTCTTTACTGGAAAGTGTTCAGTGGGCCAATGAGATCATCGTGGTGGATTCATTCAGCACGGATGAAACGGTGGCCATTGCCCGTTCAAAAGGAGCTACGGTTTTGGAACATGTTTACGAAGGCCCCGCTAAACAAAAAAACTGGGTCATCCCGCAAGCCCGGAATGAATGGATTCTACTGCTCGATGCCGATGAAAGGCTGACCCCTGAACTTACCGCTGAAATTCAATCATGGCTGTCCCGAGATGAGATCAATATGGATGCTTTCTGGATCGGCAGGCAAAATTATTTCCTGGGTAAAAAGATCCGTTACAGTGGCTGGCAGGGCGACAAAGTAGTGCGTTTTTTTCGAAACAGTTGCCGTTATGATGATAAGCAGGTACACGAAGAAATTATCACCAAGGGCATTAGGGTGGGCTATCTCCGGCATAAAATGGATCATTTTACCTATAAAGATGTAGATCATTTTTTGGATAAAATGCGCCGCTATGCCGATTGGTCTGCCGATGATCATGCTGCTAAAACGCCCAAAGTGACTTTTTTTCATTTGTACCTAAAACCGGCGTTTCGTTTTTTTAAACACTACGTTTTGCAAAAAGGCTTCCTCGACGGGAAAGAAGGGTTGATCGTGAGCGCGATCATGGCTTGGGGGGTGTTTTTGCGCTATGTCAAAATGATCGAAAAACGGAAGGGATGATAGGACAACTTGGTGGATTTCGTTTCAATGGTTCAAATTGTTCCAAGTGTTCCAAGTTGTTCAAGTTGTTTTAAAAAACCAGCAACGAGCAACAAGCAACGAGCAACAAGCAACGAGCAACGAGCAACCAGCCCCCAATCAAATTTTAAAATAATCCAGCAGTTCTTTTTTCCTCGCCGGAGCCACCAGTATTTCGGTGCCGTTGGAAAGGATGACGCTGCCGCCTTTTCCTTTTTTATATTTTTGAATGTGACTGACATTGACGAGGTAGGATTTGTGGATTCGGGCAAAGCCGTACCCGGCCAGAGCATCTTCAAAATGTTTGAGTGTTTTACTGGCGATTTTTATTTCATTTGGGAGGCAGATTTCGGTGTAATTGTCATCGGCTTTACAGAAAAGAATTTGTTGTGTTTCCAGGATTTCGAAGCCGTCCTGGGTGCCGATGGTTATTTTACCTTCGAGGCTTTTTATTTTGGGCGTAGCCACCTGTTCCTGTAAAGCAAGTTCTTTCATCATGATTTCTTCTACATAATGCACCGCCTTGATGAGTTCATCGATAGAGATAGGTTTTAAAAGATAATAAGCAGCATGGGCATTCAGGGCATCGATGGCGTATTGCTGATAGGCGGTGACGAAAACCGTTTGGAAACCGGGAGTTTCTATTTGGTCCAGAAGGTCAAAAGCATTACCATAGGGCATTTCGACATCGAGGAAAAGGAGATCGCATTCGTTTTCCTCAATAGCAGCCAAGGCTTCGGATATGTTGGAAGCAATAGCCGTGACGTTGACTTTGGGGCAGTATTTTCCGAGGTAATTCCGGAGAATTTCCTGGCTGATTTTTTCGTCTTCTACGATGATGGCGTTGAGTATCATATCTTTGCTTAAGGTGAAACGATTATTTATTTAAACTGAAAGCCAGGAACACTTTTTTATAACAGCTAATTTAAGGAATAAGGTGTTTTATTGTCGTCAGGAATGCCTTTTATGTGCTGAATAAATCAGCCTCGTTACATTTTCGGACATTTTTTTCAGCAGAAATTCTGTTTTGAGGAGGGCCGTTGGTAAATCCAAAGGTTCATTGACAATGGAAAAGGCGGCCTGTAATCCGATTTGCCTAAGATCTTCTGAAGAGGCCCTGAGGCTTCCGCAAAGGCCAATGACAGGAACGTTGTACCTGGTCGCCAATTGACAGATGCCAGAAACCAATTTACCATTTTTTGTCTGCTCGTCAATGGAGCCTTCTCCCGTGAAGACATAGTCCGCCTCATGCAGTGCTTTCTCAAGGCCACTGGCCTGAATGACGGTGGCCGTGCCCGGCACAAGTGTTGCTTGCAGAAAAGCCTTTGCGCCAAACCCCATTCCTCCGGCTGCTCCTGCCCCCGGTATTTGGTCAAAAGCCTGGTCAGTTTGTCGGGAGACGACCCCGGCAATGGACTGTAATCCTTCATTCAAAAGTTTGATGGAACGACCCGTAGCTCCTTTTTGTTTGCCGTAAACAAAAGCCGCTCCGTAGTGACCATACAATGGGTTGTTGACATCCGCCAGGACTTCCACTTCAGGTATTTTGTCCAACAGCTTTTGGTCCCAGTCGTAGGAAGTAATTTTACTGAGTTCACTGCCTGTACCCTTTACGGAATTACCGGATTCGTCATAAAAACGATATCCAAGGGCCATGGCCATCCCGACGCCGGCATCATTGGTGGCACTGCCGCCGATGCCCAGTATTATCTTTTTTACGTTCCGCTTTATGGCATCCCTGATCATCAGACCGGTGCCATAGGTTGAAGTGTTCAGCGGATTTCTTTCTTCTGGATCCAGTAATTGAATGCCGGAAGCCGAGGCCATATCTATGAATGCGGTTTGCCCATCTGCCGAAAGGCCGTATTCTGCCCAAATGTGTCGTTCCAAAGGATCTACCGTTTCGACAGCAACCATGGTGCCCGAAGTGTAATACGTCAATACGGAAGCAGTCCCTTCCCCTCCGTCAGCCATTGGGAATATTTTGGTTATGATATTGGGGCTGACATGCGAAACACCAGAAGCGATGGCCGTGCATACTTCCAGGGAAGAAGCTCCGTCTTTGAATGAATCACATGCGATGATGATCCTGATGTTTGCCATTGGTTTTTGATCCATTTGTCTTTCTTTACTTGATGCCGTTTGGTTTTCTGGAAATTTTTCACACAAATATTGTAGTTTTTTTCCATAAGCCGTGTCTAATAGGTTAAATTTAGGAAAAGTCAAAAGTAATAAGGGCCACAAATGGAAGTTTCCAAAACGGAACGGGAATTTAGCCAGCTGATCTATGATAATCAGGCGATTATTCATAAGGTGAGGGGACGCTTTTTTTAATTTTATTGTTGAAAAACGCGGTATATTTAATCGCAATTTGAACACCTGGTTGCGAGCCAAAAGTTGTTCAAATTTAGACCAGGCTTATTTCCCTCGATCCCTGAGGCGTGAAAAATCTATAAAATTTCGAAATTCTTAATGTTTGTCGTGTTTTAATATGGTAAAATTCGTATATTGCAGTTACATATATCGTTTATTTATGCTAGTTTCAGAACAAAACATAAAAAATAATGGATTTATCGGGGATAAATTTTTTGGCGGTAATCGTCGCTACAGTAGCGAGTTATGGGCTGGGTGCCGTATGGTATGGGCCCGTTTTTGGAAAAACCTGGCAGAAAGAAGTAGGGCTAAAGGAGGACGATATAAAAGGAGCGAACATGGGCCGGATTTTAGGGATGACGCTGGTGCTTACCTTTATTATGGCTTTGGGAATTGCCCTTTTTGGCGATCTTAAAGACTGGATGTCCGGCTTACAAAGCGGGCTGCTTTTGGGGGTGTTTTTTGCCGCTGCTTCTATGGGCATAAATTACCTGTATCAACAAAAGTCCCTTAAATTGTGGCTCATCGATACAGGTTATCAAGTAATATTCATGGGTATCATCGGGACTATTCTTGGTGCCTGGCACTGACCATTGTACCAAAGTTTCGAATAAAATGTTGAAACACAGGAGTCTGGAGATTCCTATATCCGGGCTTCTGTTTTCACGAAATTTCCTTTTCTTTTGAAAGAAATGATTTTGGGTGTTACCTTTAAACACTTATAAGGCCACGGCTCCTGAGTTGCCTCCAGGCACTACTTTTTGTAAAGGCCTCGAACGCTCCTGGTTTTTCCTGCTCATAACTCAATTTCACTTCCTGCAATGTTAATACAGGGCCGGCTCCCGGGATCAGACGTTCCAGGATCATTGCCAGCCATTTACCAGGTGCTGCCTCCAATCGAATTTCGAGATCTTCTTTTTTGTTGTGAAATATCAATCGTGCCATGGGTTTACTTTGCCCTTTTTTTTGTTTTTCATAAAAACTCAGGACGGGAGCATTGCCCAGCCAAATCACTTTTGCACTTGGGGCTTCCTTTTTTTCTTCCTGAGAAAGGATGGCATATTCAATAAAAAGAGGAGACACCGTTGTACGGGGTATTTTGAAATCAAACCACTCCTGAAGGTTAAAATCAAGTCCTGCGTCATGCATGTAATTGAACAGGGACTTGCGCAACCCTTCCCCGAAAAGCTCATGGTCCCCGCCTTTAGGGTCATCGTGCCGCAGGTCGTTGTTGGCGAATTTTTTTGTTTCCGGGTCAATTTTGTGCACGCCGAAAGCTTCGGGATTTAACCCGACAGGACTATGGGCCGTCATGCAAAACCGGTGCCAGAACCCCGATTGTATGGCGCCTATTTCGAACAACTGGCGAACCATCTCCAGGGAGTCAATGGTTTCCTGAGCCGTTTGGGTCGGAAATCCATACATGAGGTAAGCATGCACCATGATGCCTGCCTGGGTGAAATTGTCAGCCACTTTGGCCACCTGGCTTACCGTTACGCCTTTCTGAATCATTTCGAGCAAACGGTCCGAAGCCACTTCAAGTCCTCCTGATACGGCAATACACCCGGAAGCTTTGAGCAACTGGCAAAGATCGGCGGTAAAATTTTTCTCAAACCTGATATTGGTCCACCAGGAGATCGTAATGCCTCGGCGCAGCAATTCAATGGCCAGGTCTCTCAATAGTTTTGGGGGGGCAGCTTCATCGACAAAATGAAACCCGTTTTCTCCTGTTTGCTCTATGATGGCTTCAATCCTGTCACAGAGGATTTCAGCGGTGATAGGTTCGTAGTTTTTGATGTAGTCGAGGGAGATGTCACAAAAGGTGCATTTGCCCCAGTAGCAGCCGTGGGCCAGCGTGAGTTTGTTCCATCGGCCATCGTTCCACAACCGGTGCATGGGATTGGCCACCTCAATAACCGATAAGTAGGACCGGGTAGGCAAACCAGCATAATCGGGGGTGCCGACGTCCCGTTGGGCCACGTCTTTTTCCGGGGCACCGTTATAATAACAAACGACACCATTGGTCAGCGTAAACATTCTTTTCAACTGGCTGATGTCCCGCTTTCCATCGAGGTATTCCAATAAGCATAACAGGGGGGCTTCACCATCGTCAAGGGAGATGAAATCGATATATTCAAAAACCCGTTCTTCCCCAAGAGACCTTAGCTCAGTGTTGGCAAATCCGCCGCCCATCACCACCTTGATATGCGGGTGATTGGCTTTGATGTATTGGCCGCATTTCAGGCCGCCGAATAAATTTCCCGGAAAGGGAATGGAAAGACACACGACATCGGGCTGGTATTGAGTTATTTTTGCCTCAAGCCGTTCGACCAAAATCCGGCTGACCTGCGTGTCCGGCTCCTGCAAGGCTGTATGCATGTCGTCAAAAGAAACCATAGCCAGACCCAGCTGTTCCGCATATCGGCTAAAGCCAAAATGAGGGTCGACGACCTCTCGGATCAGGTCAGAAATATCTTCGAGGTATAAGGTGGCCAGGTGCCGGGCTTTATCGCGGATGCCCATGGTGCCAAAGGCCCATTCTATATCATCGAGCTGTTGGAAGCGAAAAGCCTCGGGCAAATAGGTGCCGTCGCAAATGATATGAGCAAGCGTCGGGTTTTTGTCCTGCAAAAAGGCAATGACCTCGTCGATGGTCTGCAGGTAGTATTTTTTCAGGTGAAGGATGCGGCGGGCGTTATCGGAGAGAGAGACCTTTTGAAGGTCGATGGTTTCAAAAAGCTCCTCCAGCCCCTTGCTGGAAAAGAGGTCCAGGATGACTTCAATTCCGAGGTCTGCCTGGTAGGATTCAATGTGTTGAGTATTCAAAAAGCCTTTCAGGTACGCCGTAGCAGGGTAGGGCGTATTCAGCTGCGTGAAGGGAGGCGTGATGAGTAAGATTTTTTGACTCAATTTGATTCAGTGTTTTGAATGAATTTAAACAAATTTCTAAGGGACCAGAATATCTTCCAATAGTTCCCACGGGTTCAAATTATTTAAATCAATCTTAAAGCCGATTCGTTGAAAATAATTCCCGCGTTCCTTAAACCGGTCCTGGATCTCTTTTGAACTGATCACAGGGAAATAAATTTCTGCCCTTCCTCCAAGAATCTCCAGCAACAACCCGCCGCTCCATAAAAAATTATGTTTGTCAATAAAGGGTACTTCGCTATGGAAATAGCCGATATCAAAATAGGGTTTTAAAGGTATCTTTCCCGTAAGTTTTTTAGGCAAGTCAGCCCGCAAATTCAACGCTGCGATGTAACTGCCACTCCTGCCGAGTGAAAATGCATTGCCAATAGGGAACTTCATTCCGCCCTCGCCGCCACCGATCTGGTTGGCCCTTAAACCTTTGTTTTCACTACGTCCGAAATAAAAATCATCGAACCGGTAGTCATTGTATCCCTGTGCCGACAGATTGAAGGCATCTGGGAAAACCGGGAATGCGGAAGATTCTGGGTTTTTAAGAAAACCGCCGGCAAAAAATCGTAGGTCGATATTCCTCTTTGATGCGTAGGTGTAAGCAGTGTTGAGCTCTATCCATGCTTTGATATGACTGGTGAATCCCGAGAGAGCCCAGCCGTAATAATCCAATTGATTGGTTTCAATCCCTATTTGAAAACTATTAGGATTGACGACCCTTTTGTTTTGATAATCGTATATCAAACGGATGTAGTAGGCAGTGTTGCCATCGCTTAAGCCATAAAAAGTTCCGTCATAATCATAAATAGCCTCCTCCTTGTCAACAATCGTGGCACTCAAGGATAATTTTTTTGTTACCGGGAAGGCCAGTTTTGTTTTAAACGTAAAATCAAGATAGGGCTTAAACCTGTTATAAGCGAGGTTATAGGCATCGGTTTCATTGTCAAAAAAATGGAAGCGACGCACATTGAGTCCAAGGCGTATGTTGCGAAAAACATTGTCGGGCATGAAATTGTAATGAATATCCCCTGTTCCTGCCAGCGATTTGCTTTTGAAACCGTACAGTGGAAGTACCCGGAATTCCAATTTTTTCGAGGGCAGGGCGGTATTGTAAAGGGCAACCCCAAGCATGAAACCGTCATAAGCATTCCGGGCAGGAAGGGGCAAATAATACAAAGTCGATCGCTTATCGTTTTCTACTCCGCCTAAAAATTTGAGATGCAGCGGTTCTGCCTTTTTGAAAATACCGGATGTTTTCAGGTTATTGTTATTGCGGTAAAGATCGGGCATCGACCGGGTTTCATCCAGCACAAGAAGGTCGTAATCTCCTTTGGGAAAATTTACGGTGGCTTTATTTTCAATACCTTCATACCATTGGGTGGTCACCAGCCCAGTGTCTTTTTTAGCAGAAATGCTGAACGGTCCGGAGGTTTCGCCTTTATTTTTTACGGTCAATTGGTATTGGTCTCCTTCCTCCCGGATGCCGGTCAGCGCATAATCAAGGGTTTTATCTGTAAGAAACAGGTCTTTGACGACCCAGTCGAGCGATTGCCCCAGGGAGGATTCCATCACGGCCTGAAAATCTTCGGGCTGCGGGTGTTTGAATTTCCATTGGGTGAAATAGGACTGCATGGCTTTGTCAAAGGCCTCGAGCCCAACATAATTTTCAAGATACTTTAGCACCATGGGTGGTTTTAAATACGCTCCGATCAGGTAATTTGGAGCATAAAAATCATCACTGGGCGTGTCGCAAGCCTGGCTTTTTCCTTTGCGTTTGAAAAAGTCGTAGGCCAGTTCAGAAAGACCCATATCGGAATCTTTCATCAGGAACGCTGGAATGTAATTGGCATCCTCCGCATGGCCGTAATATTCAGTCATGTAACGTTGTTCATAAAAACTGTTGAACCCTTCGTCCATCCAGGCATGGTCGCGCTCATTGGAGCCGAGAATGCCGTAAAACCAGTTGTGTCCCACCTCATGGGTGATCACCTCGTCCAGGCTTTCGGCACTACCCGTTTGGCCGATGACGGTGATCATGGGGTATTCCATGCCTCCGCCGGCACTCAGGGCACTCTGGATGGCTGTGGCATGAGGGTAAGGGTATTCGCCCACCTGGTCGGAATAAAAGCGGACAGAGCGGCTGACATAATCCACCGCTTTTTCCCAGTAGGCTTCATTCGTTTTGGTGAACATCACCCAGGTGTCCACCTTTTTTCCGGAAGCCAGGGTGACTTCGCTTTTGCGCACTTTAAATCTTTTGTCGGCAAACCAGGCAAAATCGTGCACATTTTCTGCGGTATAACGAATGGTTTTCATGGTGGCTGAGGAAGGAGGGAACGCTTCCCGGTCAAATCCCTGCACCGGATTTTTAAGGGTGTCAAAATACATATTGGTTGACTTAACCTGCTCTTCCAGAAATGCCCTTTCTGAAGCGGTTTCAAGGGTGCCGGTAGCGCCAACCACATAATTTTCGGGTAAGGTAATGGTGACATCAAAAGAGCCGAATTCCGAGTAAAACTCTCCCATGTCGAGGTAAGGCATCTGATGCCAGCCATTGCGGTCATAAACGGCCGGTTTGGGGAACCACTGGGTCATCTGGTAGGATTGGCCCACGTGTCCGAGGCGGGAGAAAGAGGCCGGAATTTTTACTTCAAACGGGGTTTTTATGCGTACGGATGCGCCACTGGCCAGGGGTTGGCCAAGCGTTAAAATGGCAATGTCCGGGTTGGAGGGCTCAAGGGTAAAGGAGGCAGGGACTTCGTCTGTGGTGAAATCCAGGCCTGTTATGAAGCCCCTTTCTTTTTCATCGGAAAAATAAAAACGCGTGTTCCCCGTGCGAACCTGCTGGCGGGAAAATGCCGTTTCGGTGTCTTTAAAGGCATTGGGCCAAAGGTGCATGTACAGGAAACCAAGGGCATCCGGGGAATTATTGGTGTAAACCATTTCGATGGTCCCTTTCAGGGTGTGATTTTGATCGTCGAGGGTCACGTTGATCGTATAATCGACCGTTTGTTGAAAATAAGACTTTTGCGCTTGGATATTAAAAAACATCAATGCAAAAAAGAGGGTTAAAAGGATGGTTTTCATACGTTATTCATTATTTTGAGGTGAATTTATGCAAAATAGATGAAACTCAGATTAAATTGCCCGGAATGTAATGAGGGCATAGCATATCAGGACATCAATATCTTTAAAGCGATTGCGAAATGCCAAAACTGTGGTACGGTATTCGATTTTGAGAAAAAAGACGTAAATGCCCGGTATCCGAAAGAAAAAGTCCAGTTGCCGGACAGTATGGAAGCCTTTTACATGATTTCCGGTTTTGACCTGGAGATCAGTTGGAGGAAGTCTTCTTCGAATTTTAAATTCTTCCTGTTTTTTACGATTTTCTGGAACGGCTTTATTTCGATATTTCTCGTTGTTGCCCTGGCTTCCGGGAGTTATGGATTTTTACTGCCTATGGGGTTCCATATCGTGATCGGGGTTGGACTGATCTACTACCTTGTTGCAGTCCTTTTAAATAAAACCTATATTGGAGTTTCGCAATGGTCACTGACCGTTGAGCATAAACCCCTGCCTATGCCTTTTTATAAAACGAAGGATATTCCATCCAAATCCATTGAACAGGTATATGTGGAGCGCTATGAAGCCAGTAAGACCAATGGCCGGCCGGATTATGCTTTTGCCGTGTTGGTAAAACAGGAAGGAATGGAAAAACCTATCAAAATAATGAGAGGGTTGAAAACCATGGAGCAAGGTCGATTCATCGAACAGGAGATTGAAAAATTTCTCCATATCGAGGATAAAACCATGGAAGGCGAATGGCTGTAGAAAGCCTATTTTTTCAAAAATAGTTTTTCTAGGGCATTTCATCGAAAAAATTGCCATCTGCCTGCAAAAATGCTTAACTTGTCTGAGTTATTTTGGATTGTATCCAAAGTGTTGAAAAATATTTTTTGGTCTCGCTTCTCCAGAGAAAGGCAGGGCCGGTAATTGTAAATAAAAAAAATAAACCATGGGAGTTTTAGATGAATTCAAAAAACTATTTTTTGCTGCCAAATCCGTTTCGAAATCAGCCGCTGATAAAGCTGTAGACAAGGCCAAAGAAACCGGGGATGAACTGGTCGAAAAAACCGGGGAAGCTTTTAAGAAAGTAAAAGATAAAGCCGAGGAAGTATCCGGTGATGCAGTGGAAAAAGCCGGCGAAATCTACCAGAAAGCAATGGACAAATCAGAGGATGTGGTCGAAAAAATTTATGAAGAAGCTTCTCGGATGAGCGAAAAGGCAAAAGGTTTCGTGGAAGACGTGACGGAAAAGATCGCCGCTAAAAATGATCCGCCAAAAGAGGACGGCCCACTAAATTTTGAAGCTCCGATGGAAGGAGATCCTGAAAAGGCCGGGAGTACTTTCAAAGATTCAGCCATCGAAGCGGGCAAAAAGATAAAAGATGCAGCGGGAGAGCTGGGCGATAAGTTTATGGACAAAACCAGCGGCGTGCGTGAAAAAGTGATGGAAGTTTCAGACGAGGTAGGCAGCAAAGTCCTGGATGCTTCTGAAAAAGTAGGAGGTAAAGTTTTGGATGTGGCCGAAGACGTGGGAGAAAAGGTACTCGAAAAAGGAGGTGAGCTATGGAAACGAGCCAAAGAAGCCGGTAGTTCCATGATGGACAAAGCAGAGGACCTGGTCAATAAAGCCCAGGAGGAAGCTAAAAAAGAATCCATGGATGATGTCATTGAAGATGCGAAGAAAATGGAAAGCGACCTTGCCGATAAGGTTCAGGATGCTGATCCCGTTAAAAAAGCACCGGATGTAAAAGACAGCCTGCTCAAGGGAAAGGACAGCTTTTTTGAAAAGGCCGAACGTTTTGCAAAAGGAGATTATCATAATGAAGGCGGAAAAACGGGTGATATGAAAATCGAAAAAAATCCGGATTTTAAGCCGAAAAAAGCAGAAGGAAAAGCTACCGGGTTTGATGATCTGGACGGCGATGGCGATGAGATCATCGATGACGCTATTATTGAAGATTAACGGAGAAAGATAAGGTAAGATGACTCATGTTTTTTGTCTGATAGCTCTTTTTACAATTTTGGAAAAATTCAATGGCTTATTACGGGCATAAAAAAACCGGGTAGGGAGGAGCCCTACCCGGCTAAATTAGGACATGTATGTTGACTATGGTCGTCCAGGCAAAAGGGTGGAGGAATTTCCTCCACCAGTTTTCGGTACCTGCCGTCTTTGGGTTGGCAGGAGGGATTGGGATTAACGGTTTAAGGGATGATCTTTTGAACAAAAATTAAAAATGTAATGGGTGAGCAATGCTCGAAAAACGTTCGTGGGATTATGGCCGCAAAAACTGCCGGCCGGGGATTCTCATAGTAAGTTATTTGCCCCCTATATAAATGTTGTTGTAGAAATGTGTGTGTGTTTGTTTGTGTTGTTGCTTATTCAGACGGACATATTTTGGAAAGTCACAAATGTTTAAAAAAAATTGAACTTTTTTTTCAATGGGGTATTTACATTGAACATTTGTTCATGTAGATTAATCAATACAAGCCATGCCTTTATCACCGGAAAAAGTAAATGAATTGCTCAGGAACCGCAGGTCGGTTTTCCCAATCTCCTATATTGATAAACCCATTCCCAGGGAGATCATCGAGCAGGTTTTGGAGAATGCCAATTGGGCACCCAATCACAAACAAACGGAACCCTGGCGTTTTGTCGTTTTCAGGGAAGATGGGTTGAAAAGACTTTCCGATTATCTGGGAGAACATTACAAAGCCAATACCGAAGCAAGTAAATTCCTGGAAGCCGCATATCTTAAGTCGATGGAGAAACCACTCCAGTCTTCCTGCGTTATTGCCATCTGTATACAGCGGGATGAAGCGGAAAGGTTGCCGGAATGGGAAGAGATCGCCGCCACGGCCTGTGCCGTGCAAAATATGTACCTCACCTGTTCGGCTTATGGTATCGGTTGTTATTGGAGTACCCCAAAGGCGATTATTGAAGCGGATGAGTTCCTGGAACTCGGGCCGGGGCAGCGCTGCCTGGGAATGTTCTACATGGGATATCATGAACAGGAGACCTTCAACCCACGCCGGAAACCAATTGAAAATAAAACCCGTTGGGTGGAAGATTGATTATTTTGATCTCGGGTGGTGGTAGTTTTTAGTTACTGCAATCAGAGGTGCACCAGCCAGGCTTTTTGTTTCTTTGTTTATGTATTTGATAACGCCCGAGCTGAAAGCTCTGCAAGCATAGCCCGCTTAAGCGAAAACGCTTAACCGATCGGACTTTTTTATTTTTTGGTCGACATGCTTCGCCCATCAGAGAGACCATTCTAAATCTCCAATAATGACTCTCATGCCATCGGGGGAAAATAAAAAAATTATTATTTAAACCCTAAACGAATAGCTTCAGATCTTTTGTCTGGATTACTAACATTCCATTTACTTCCTTCATAGAAAAATATCAATGTATTCCCATTTATAGATATTGAGTCAATACAGCTTGACTTGTCTATAGCAGGACATAAGTTATTTAATAAAACATCCTTTCGCGTATTAGAACCAAAATCAATAATTTCAAAAACACCCTTGCTAGGATTCTTCGTGGTAATAATAATTTCACGGTTAATATTATTATAAACAACGGGCATAAAGCTTAACTCCTTTGTATTTGGCACCAAAGGCAATATTACATTCAATACACAATTTGTGCCACAGGATTGTTGAAGCAAGATCCATTTATTATTATATTCTAAATGTGACAAATACCCATTTGAAAATATATCAAAAGTGTCTTGAGAACAATTTTCAAAAAAAGAATTTCCCCATTTCACTAAAAACCTTTCGCTATTCAAATATTCAAAATAATAGTAGGCCGAATCTAATTTTATTGTATCAACTGGGGAAAAATTAGTTCCTTCTAATTGTTCCACTGGATTATTGAAATCAGCTTCAAGTTTTTGGGTTGATTTATTCCCACAGCTTCCTAAAATAACCACAAAAATTATTATTAATCGAACTTCCATAATCCTTTAATTCCTTGATGATTAACATTTAAATTTATTTTTTTGTAACCTGATTGGCCATCTCTAAAAGATGAATTTGAAGAATGGTAAACATGAACTCCATTTCCTATATTACTTCCACAAATAGCCCCATAAGCAGCATTTATACTCGCACCCCATGCATTTTCGTTAAAACTTGATCTTGTACCACCCTTTTCTTTAGCAGTAAACGGATTTTGAAATTCATCATTTCTATGGCTCGTTGAAGAAGTAACATCATATGCGCCACCTACATTTATAGCTCCAGCCAAAGTTCCTTCAGGGTTTTCGAAACTTCCAAATGGTAATGAGGTACGATTAACAGCAGATTCAGCAACTATAGCTTTTGCATTTTCATCACCTATACTCATTTCCGCATAGGTCAACCTTGAAAGAACTCCCAAATCACTGTCCATTCCGTGAACTTCCGCAATATTCAATACTTGCTCATATCGCTCAGAATCATCAATAGTCCAACTATCAAGATTTGCTAAACTGCTAATTTCTCCAAATTGGTCGCTGTTTACGAGGGCAATTTGATCCTGCCCATCTTCAATATGCTTAGTTTGTCCAGTTTCAATATTTAAAAAGTCTGTTTCAACACTTCTTCCGTCAGGATCAATCAGTAAAATCGGATTTCCCAAGACATAATTATAAGGCGAATAAGCATAATACTTTTCCGCCAACGGGTCTACAGCATTCCATCTCCCGATCGCCGGATCATAATACCTTTTTCCATAATCATACCACCCAATATCCTCATTCCACTCCTTCCCATTATACAAGTAATCATTCTTTGGGCCGACAGTAGCCACCCAATTACCCAATTGATCCATACCAAAAGGATAATAGTGGTTTTCCTGTATCAGTTCACTTTCGTCCTCTGGCGTGTCAGGATTATCCAGGTCCACATACCCGTTTTGATTCAAATCTGCTATGGCAACTCTTGTGTTACCCAGATGATCTTTGAGCCAGTATTCTACTCTGCCATCTTCTCCTGCATTTTCTGCTGGAATAAAACGACCTTCAGCATGCATGATCTGGAGAAGCTCACCATCAATGTATTCAATACCATTTACCCCCCGATGGTCGCAGCTCACCTGGTGACGCAGGAGACAGGCTTTCGGCTTCGACCCTATACGTTCATCATATCACCCGATCAAAAATAACCCATTCCTTTTCACAAATCAATATATCCGATAGGGAAAAAGCCCGGCGCGGCCAAGCTTTTTGTCTTCGTTTCATTGTCTGTGTATTTTCTAACGCCCGGACTGCAAGTCCTGCAAGCATAGCCCGCTTAAGCGAAAACGCTTAACCGATCGACCTTTTTTATTTTTTGGTCGATATGCTTCGCCCATCAGGGGGTTGTATACTACCAAATTACAAACCAGTATATTACTTCAAAAGTCTCATTGTTCATTGCTATGCCTTTAGAGTAACCATGCTTCCACTCATCTGGCATATATTTACCATCTGTTAAATATCTCTTGTCCCAATAAACTCCACTCTTAGCATCTAAAACAAATAGTACAAATTTATTAGGCAATTTGCACCTTGTAGTATCATTTTTTTTTAACGGCCAAAAATTCGGTACAGGTAATTTACCTAACAAACACTTAGTCTCAAAAATCTTTAATTCTTTTGAACTTGCTTTTGTTCTATCAGAAATATTTGTTGCAGTTGTAAACATATTTACGACAAGCAAACACGTATCTCCTGCGCTATAGATTGTTTTCGTAGAATTTTTTAGTGAATTAAACATGTTAAAAAAATCATTCTCAGAGTAATTTTTCCTATTAAAATTGTTTAATAAAAAAACTTCTGTAACATCAAATTTTCCATCTTTGCTTATATATGTAGAAAATTTTCCATCTGAAATATCTGGAAAATGGTTAACAAAATCGTGATTAAAGAATTCTAATTCCTTTTTAAATCTATCCCTATCAATGTCAGTTTGTTCACACGAAAAATTGAAAAATAGAAAAATTGAAAATATGATATATTTCATGATTTAAAATTTTATTTTTACATTTTTAGCACCTTCCCTAAGCAAATCTCCCACAGGTTTTTTATAATCAATTGATTTTCCGGTACCACCTCTACCAAAATTCTTCCTTAATTCTGTTGTTGTCTCATAACGTCCAATTTTCCTACCATCACTCGTTATCATAGGTTCTATAGTAGTCCCAGGAATTCCCCCCGATGGTCGCAGCTTTCAGCTTCGACCCTATACGCTCATCATATCACCCGATCAAAAATAACCCATTCCTTTTCACAAATCAATATATCCGAAAGGGAAAAAGCCCGGCGCGGCCAGGCTTTTTGTTTTTTCATTTTCTGTGTATTTTCCTAAGGCCCAGGCTGCAAGCCTTACAGGCATATTCCGGTCAAAGCTTTAAGCCTTGACCATCGACTAGTGCGGCATGCTTCGGACATCGTAGGGTTTGGCACAACAACATTGAATTGACTTCCATCCTTCTCAATATTAAACTCCCCTAATTGATTTGGATTATCTTTTAATTTAGACGCATCATCAGAAAAGACGAAGATATCTTTAGACTTTTCTAAGGCATTTATTTTAGCTCCAAAATCAGCATTATAATTCGTGTTTTCTTTGACTTTACCTCTTCTTGTTGTAATTGTCTTAGAGGTAAAGCTTTTCACATAAGCCTCAATACTTGAATTTGCATATTTAATACTATCACCATTAATATCAATAATAGAAATCGGATTATTTGCAGCATATCCATAGGGAGACATAGAAACGTATTTTTCAGCAAATCTGTCAATTTTGTTGAATCTCCCGATCGCCGGATCATACCACCTCGCTCCATAATCGTACCACCCAATCTCCTCATTAAACTCCTTACCATTATACAAGTAATCATTCTTAGGTCCGACAGTAGCCACCCAATTACCCAATTGATCCATTCCAAAAGGATAATAGTGGTTTTCCTGTGTCAGTTCACTTTCGTCCTCTGGCGTGTCAGGATTATCCAGGTCCACATACCCGTTTTGATTCAAATCTGCTATGGCAACTCTTGTGTTACTGTCGATCGGTTAAGCGTTTTCGCTTAAGCGGGCTACGCTTGTTGGACTTTCAGTCCGGGCCCTTCCGATTGCCGGATCATACCAGGCCAGGCTTTTTGTTTCATTGTCTGTGTATTTTCTAATGCCCAGGCTGCAAGCCTTACAGGCATATTCCGGTCAAAGCTTTAAGCCTTGACCATCGATCTTTTTTTATTTTTTTGTCGACATGCTTTGGACATCAGGAGGCATGCTTCGGCCATCAGGGGGGGCGCTACCTCGACCATGCGCCTGTTAGTCTCACGGCGGGTAGCTTGGCCATTATCGCGCATGCGCAAGGCGCTTTAACGCAAAAAGCCCGGCGCAAGGCCAGGCTTTTTGTTTTCTTCATTGTCTGTGTATTTTTTACGCCCAGGCTGCAAGCCTTACAGGCATATTCCGGTCAAAGCTTTAAGCCTTGACCATCGACCTTTTTTTATTTTTTTGTCGACATGCTTCGGCCATCAGGGGTGTCTGTGTAATTCCTGACTATCGACTTTTTTATTTTTTCGTCGATAAATTTCTGGCATCAAACTTTACTGAGGACAATAATTTGACACAAATAAAAAGAACCAATGAGACACAAATAATATAAGTTAACCAATAGACTTGATGATTAACTATGTAATGAAACAAGTGAAGATCTACAACTCCTAGATTGTCTAATAAAAGTAAAGAGTTGTAAAAAAAGTGGGCTAAAAAGGCAAACAATATTCCATACTTAATTCGTAAAATTGAAAATATAATGCCAATTAAAAAATAATTCATCAGA
The DNA here is from genome assembly GCA_020636105.1 of Lewinellaceae bacterium. Classification (NCBI taxonomy): domain Bacteria; kingdom Pseudomonadati; phylum Bacteroidota; class Saprospiria; order Saprospirales; family Lewinellaceae; species Lewinellaceae bacterium. Next base: position 1,640,972 of record JACJYL010000002.1, on the reverse strand, counting down.
GATAAATAATCTAAATCATAATTGTCATTTGTCACATAAAAGTGACTAACAGAATACAGCATGGATGTGACAAAAGCACCTAATAGCATTTGGTTCTTTTTTAAAAAAGGAACAAGAAGTAAATCCCTAAAGAATAATTCTTCAAAAATTGGCGCAATAATCAAAACTAATAACAGATCTAAAAAGATATCTTCAAAAGAAATGCTATTAAATTTGAAAATAGGGGCATCTTCCAAATTAAAGTTATGGTAAAATGGATCCATTATGGATAAAATGAAATATGCAAGCACAAAAGAAATTATTACTTTTTTTACTTCTCCTCCTTTTCTAATTACAAATGCTATTTTATTGTTTCTAATACTTATATACATAAGTGTAAAAACAGTAAAAATGACAAAAGGAAACCAAGTCAATATATTTAATAATAATAAATAACTATCATAGTTGATGTTTAATTTATTATAATCATTTACACCTAAAAAATATGCTGAAAATGTTATTACATACATTGGTATATATAAGATCAAAAACAATCCTATTACCCTAATAAATAACCTTTGAAAAATATTTTTCACGATATAAGTATTTTATTTTTCGTCTATGGCTTTTTTAAGTTTGACATTAACCCTTTTTAAACTATCATTTTTATGCTTTAAATATCCTTTTCGATTAGATTCAATTCCAATTTTTATTAACTCATGGGTAATTAATCCAAGGTTGGGTTTTCCATTGTCCTCTGGATTTTTTCGTGCATCAATTATATTTTCTCTATGATTGGCTATCTCCCTTGTCAAGCTATCAATGGATTTATTATTTTTAGAAATTGTCTTCTGATTTTCCTCAAATTCTTCTTTAACCTCAGCCTTCTCATTTTTTAGATCAATCTCATTTGATACTCTTTCCACAATTTCATCCCCAAACACATTGACAACATCACCCGGGTCAATATTCGACTTTTCCTCCCCATCTTCACCAATATAATTTTGACCATATTGGCATTGGACCGTTTCATTAGCTCTTTCAGCCGAAATGCCCGTCTCAAGATGTAAAGACCAAGCACTATCACCATCTTCTGCTGTATAGGTCCCATCTCCATTATCAATCCAATCATTTTGTTCAGGAGCCATACCTGTAGGGTCAATAAATAAGACAGGATTATTGAATGTGTAACTATAAGGGGAATGGGAGTAAAATTCTTCCGCCAGCGGATCAATGGCATTCCATCTCCCAATAGCCGGATCATAATACCTTGCCCCATAATCATACCAACCAATATCCTCATTATACTCCTTGCCATTATACAGGTAATCATTCTTTGGGCCGACAGTAGCCACCCAATTACCCAATTGATCCATACCAAAAGGATAATAGTGGTTTTCCTGTATCAGTTCACTTTCGTCCTCTGGCGTGTCAGGATTATCCAGGTCCACATACCCGTTTTGATTCAAATCTGCTATGGCAACTCTTGTGTTACCCAGATGATCTTTGAGCCAGTATTCTACTCTGCCATCTTCTCCTGCATTTTCTGCTGGAATAAAACAACCTTCAGCATGCATGATCTGGAGAAGCTCACCATCAATGTATTCAATACCATTTACATATTCATGTACTTTTCCATTGGTGATCTTTTTCCATTTCGTTCCATTGGCATCGTAAACAATAGTTGTGTTTGTACCAATGCTCTTTGGCAAATTTAAGAAATTATACCCCCCCGATGGTCGCAGCTCACCTGGTGACGCCGGAGACAGGCTTTCAGCTTCGACCCTATACGCTCATCATATCACCCGATCAAAAATAACCCATTCCTTTTCACAAATCAATATATCCAATATTATTCCGAAAATCCAAAATTTTCACACCCTACCAAAGCACAAAAATCCAACGCCCAAGGTGGTCAGCCTTATGTTTTGTTTCAGAATAAAAGTAATTCAAACCGCTCATGTTTACCTGGCTTTAGACAGGCTGGAAGCTCTACGATTGCCTTTTTTTATTTTTTGTCGGCAAGCTTCGGCTATAAGAGGAATGAAGAGAAGGTCAATATGTAAATTCTTCTTTTTTGCAGAAGGGAAATTGATTATTGCCCCGAACTTATTTTTACTGTCTTTCCAGAATGAAACATTTTCCTTGTTTATTCGTATTTTTATAATGTATGTAAATTAAGATTTGAAAACAAACGGGATTTTGCCTTTAGCGTGAATGTAGATCATGAATTTCATGTCTTCATTTTTTAGGAGCAGGGCAAAAAAGAAAGGAAAAAACTGTTTTCTCTCAATTTATTTTTCAAAACTCCATACGCATTTTTTTTAACGACTTCATAAGGAACGGTGAAGTTGGGGATTTGTATACTTAATTTTTCGGGGTTCTTTTTATTATTCTTGAGGTTAAATCAGGATCCTTATTTCATCATTTAAATTAAACCTTAGCCCTTATGAAAAAATCTCACCTTTTGACCTTTGTGTTACTTATTATTGCTACAGTAATGTTTGCCCAACATGTGCCCCAGGGCATGAATTACCAGGCTGTTGCACGTGATGAACATGGTCAGGTTTTGACCAACCAGGATATTAGTTTAAGAATCAGCCTGCTGGCGGAAGGTCCCGATGGAAAAATGGTCTACAGCGAAATACACGAGGTGACCACCAGCACCTTGGGACTTTTTAACGTAGTGATAGGAGAGGGATCTGCCCGTATTGGTGAATTTGAGAAAATTCCCTGGAGCAGTACAACGATGTGGATGGATATCGCCCTTGGACTTGATGGTGATTTCATTTCGATTGCTACCACCCGATTGTTAACCGTTCCTTATGCGTTTCATGCAGGCACTGCAGGAGAGGTCATTGGTGCAAGTTCTTCTGAAAAATCAGGCGCCCCCTTTTGGAAGGTTAATGGCAATAGTGGTGTTTTGGACCAATACCAGTTCCTGGGCACTACCGATGCAAAAGCACTTGTCTTCAAAACGAATAGTCTGGAACGAATGCGTTTGTTGGCAAACGGTCATTTGCAGATGAGTAATAATAATATTAAAAATCTGGCAGATCCTGTAGATGCGCAGGATGCTGTAACAAAAAAATTTCTGGAAGGGGTAGTTGAAGCAATATCGTTTAATTGGAGTGATATATCCGGCATACCTTCGGATATAGCTGATGGCGACCAGGTGAATGACGCGGATTCAGACCCTACGAATGAACTTCAGGATTGGAGTACGCTTCCAGGCATACCTTCGGATATAGCTGACGGCGACCAGGTGAATGACGCGGATTCAGACCCTACGAACGAGCTTCAGGATTGGAATACGCTTCCGGGCATCCCCGCGGATATAGCGGATGGAGACCAGGTGAATGACGCGGATTCAGACCCTACGAATGAGCTACAGGATTGGAATACGCTTCCGGGCATACCAGCTGATATAGCCGACGGCGACCAGGTGAATGACGCAGATTCAGACCCTACGAATGAGCTTCAGGATTGGAGTACGCTTCCGGGCATACCCGCTGATATAGCTGACGGCGACCAGGTGAATGACGCAGATTCAGACCCTACGAATGAGCTTCAGGATTGGAATACGCTTCCGGGCATACCAGCTGATATAGCCGACGGCGACCAGGTGAATGACGCAGATTCAGACCCTACGAATGAGCTTCAGGATTGGAGTACGCTTCCGGGCATACCAGCGGATATAGCTGACGGCGACCAGGTGAATGACGCAGATTCAGACCCTACGAATGAGCTTCAGGATTGGAGTACGCTTCCGGGCATACCAGCGGATATAGCTGACGGCGACCAGGTGAATGACGCAGATTCAGACCCTACGAATGAGCTTCAGGATTGGAGTACGCTTCCGGGCATACCAGCAGATATAGCTGACGGCGACCAGGTGAATGACGCGGATTCAGACCCTACGAATGAGCTTCAGGATTGGAGTACACTTCCGGGCATACCTTTGGATATAGCTGACGGCGACCAGGTGAATGACGCGGATTCAGACCCTACGAATGAGCTTCAGGATTGGAGTACGCTTCCGGGCATACCAGCAGATATAGCTGACGGCGACCAGGTTAATGACGCGGATGCAGACCCGACGAATGAGCTTCAGGATTGGAATACGCTTCCGGGCATACCCGCTGATATAGCGGATGGCGACCAGGTAAATGACGCGGATTCAGACCCTACGAATGAGTTACAGAGCTGGAGTACGCTTCCGGGCATACCCGCGGATATAGCTGACGGCGACCAGGTGAATGACGCGGATTCAGACCCTACGAATGAGTTACAGAGCTGGAGTACGCTTCCGGGCATACCCGCGGATATAGCTGACGGCGACCAGGTGAATGACGCGGATTCTGACCCTACGAATGAGTTACAGAGCTGGAGTACGCTTCCGGGCATACCAGCTGATATAGCTGACGGCGACCAGGTGAATGATGCGGACTATGATCCGGGTAATGAATACAATACCAGCTTCATTTTAGCAGGTAGTGAACTTCAGATAACGGATAATGGCGGAACATTAACCACCGACCTAAGCAGTTTGGCTGGCGGCGGGACCATCCAAGGTACAGATGGTAACAATTTTAATATCAGGGCAAAAAATGAAGGGGCAGTTCCCGGTAACGCCAGAGGAGAGCATAGTGTTGATCTGCAGTCCTCAAGATCAATTGGTATTCAGGTGGCTTCAGGTGAAAAATCAACTATAAGCGGAGGAGCTAAAAATGGTGCACTAGGGGATTATGCTACTGTAGGCGGTGGCGAGAATAACTATGCTTCTGGTTATTATACAACCATAGGCGGTGGAGTTGATAATGATGCCTATGAAGATTATACAACCATAGGCGGTGGAGCCTTTAATGGTGCAGATGGGGCTTACGCTACCATAGGCGGCGGAGCCGGTAACGGAGCATGGGCTTATGCTACCATAGGCGGGGGGGCCGATAACGGAGCAGATGGGGCTTATGCTACCATAGGCGGGGGGGGCGCTAACGTAGCAAATGGGGCTTATACAACCATAGGCGGCGGGTCCGGTAATGAAGCAAATGATGATTATACAACCATAAGCGGCGGGTTCATTAACACAGCAGATGGGCTTTATGCTACCATAGGGGGTGGCGAGGATCAATATACCTATGGTGATTATTCAACCATAGGCGGCGGGTCCGGTAACGGAGCAGATGAGGCTTATACAACCATAGGCGGCGGGTACGGTAACAGAGCAAGGGGGCTTTATGCTACCATAGGCGGTGGCGTGGATCAATATGTCGATGGGGATTATTCAACCATAGGTGGCGGAGCCTTTAATAGTGCAGATGGGGCTTACGCTACCATAGGCGGCGGATTATCATTGAGAGCAAATTCTTTTGGAGAAACGGTTGTGGGACTGATGAATGTTCCAAGCGCAGGAAATCCTGTCGAATGGGTAGAAACAGATCCCATTTTCGTGGTGGGGAACGGGGAGCCGAATACTAATACCTTTTCCAATGCTCTTGTTGTACTGAAAAACGGAAATACGGGCGTAGGCAGAACTCCAGTAACCAATACCCTGGAAGTTGAGGGCGAAGCTTCCAAAACCAGCCCCGGGGACTGGATAGCAAACTCCGATGCACGGCTTAAAAAGAATCTTCAACCATTACCATCTGATAAAATGCTGGAAAAATTACTCGCCTTACAGGGTATCAATTACGAATGGAACGATACTCAAACGGGTAGCAGACGGCCTGAAGGTGTCCAATACGGTTTTACCGCTCAAAATATCCAGGCCGTATTCCCTGAATTGGTGGAGGAAGACAATCTCGGGTTCCTGCAAACGGCATACGGCACTTATGATGCTATGTTTGTAGAAGCCATCCGCGAGCTGAATAATAAGATCGAACAACAACTTGAGCAATTGAATCAGTTAAAAGAAGAGAATGCAAGGCTCAAAGAACAACTGGAGCAGCAACCATTTACCAAAAGAGAAATAGAGATTCTTAAAGCGATGGTCAATCAATAATGATCGACAGGACTTTCAATAGGCCTATGTTCCTGTAAGTGTTTTACTTCGAAGGGATAAACAAGATGATATTCTTCATGATCTCCTTAGTCTGAAGATAACCGGGAAAATATATTTTAAGAAAAATGCTTAAAATAGCGGGTGATGTTGTTCCAGGCTTTCAACATCGAACGACCAGGCGATGGTCGAAGCTAAAAACCTGCCTGCCTTCGGCGTCAGCAAGAGGCAGACAGGCTTTTTGCTTCGATCCTATACGCTCATCATACCCGATGGTCGCAGCCTTCCGGCGGAGCAGGCAGGCCTAAACCATCGATCTTTTTTTATTTTATTTGTCCGTCTAGCTTCGGACATCGTGAGCTAGACGTTTAGCTTTGCTGGGCAGGCCTATGACTTCATCTTATTCGGATCTTGCCGGGTATCAAAAATATCGGTAATAATAATGAAAGGTGTGGCAATCAGGTAAATTATCTTGTATGCTGCCCCAACAAATAGGGAACGGTGACCAGATTCCACTTCACGCAGGTTTTCTTCTTCCGGTCCCAACTCAGGATACTCTTCCAGTTCTTCGGAACGAGCAAGGATTTGACGGGTAATATGGCGACCTTTTTTAGGATTTCCAGTATCGTTGTAATAATCTGATATTTGGGTAATCCGTCGAAGTGCATTGGCCGTAAAACGAAGTTTCATAAGCCCAACTTAGCCTTTACCTCTTCTATGTCATGAATACGTCCGGCTTTAATATCTTCCTCTGAATCGATTGCTCTGGCTACCAGCTCTTCTTTCGTCATAGGCTTTAAGCTGGCTTCGTAAGCCGCTATGCGTTGTTGACGGCTTTCTTCCAAAGCTTCCGGTTGGTAACTTTTAAAAAGGCTTTCGGTTACCTCGGACAATACACTTAGCAGCCTTTCGTCCGCTTGTTCAATTCGAAGATGTAATACTTCCTTGATTTGCTCTGTACTCATGACTTGCCTGATTTGATAAATTGATTGTTGTTGCATAAAGTTAACGATTTTTATGATAAAAAGATTTCTATTTCAAAGGATGAAATTTTCCAATGACCGTTTTAATATGATATTTTCCCTTGTAAAAACACCTACCCATACCACCGCTGTGATAGTGAGAAAATGTAAGCTATTTTGATTGGAAATCCTGTGTCCTGCCATGATGTATAGTAATGTGGCTTTTACCTATAAAAGCCATGAACAAGGCAAACGTGACATTTTTTTAAGATTTTTTTTTAATATGAATGTACGATTTTGATATAGCTAAGTAATTCCTCCCCGATCTCCGAAGCATATCCAAAAAAACAAAAAAGTCCGATAACCCCGGCTTTCAGCTTCACCCTTCCGGGCATAAAAGTCTAGAAAACAAGCCTCCATTCATAATGATAAACTATTTCCAATGGCATCTATTGTTATTGTGAGGATGGATTTGTAATTTGACTTTTTTAAATAAGTCAACCGGTTTTATGAATACACCTGACTTCTCTATCCTCACCTCCCGGCTGCAGGGAGCTTTTTATACCGACAAGCTCATGCAGGCTCTGTATGCTACCGATGCTTCCATTTACCGGGAATATCCCCTAGCGGTTTGTATGCCCGAAACGATCGAAGATATTAAACTTATCATTGATTTTGTGCGGGAAAACGGCCTGTCCATTATCCCGCGCGCCGCCGGAACCTCCCTGGCGGGGCAGTGCGTGGGCCAGGGGATCGTGGTGGATATTTCAAAAATGAACCGCATTCTGGAAATCAATGTGAAAGAACGATGGGTAAAGGTACAACCGGGGGTAGTGCGCGATGAACTCAATGAATTTCTTCAACACTATGGCATGTTTTTCGGGCCCAATACGTCCACGGCCAACCGCTGCATGATGGGAGGAATGGTGGGGAACAATTCCTGTGGAACCACCTCTATCGTTTACGGCTCCACCCGCGATCATACGCTCGAACTGGAAGTGATATTGAGTGATGGCTCGACCGTTACCTTCGGGCCGATGGGTCGATCTGATTTTGCCGCTAAGGCGAAGGAGAATACCCTGGAAGGAGATATTTACCGCCAGCTTCAATCCGAACTCGCCACTCCCGGTCTGCAGGAATCCATCAGGAAGGAGTATCCACGACCAAGCATCCACCGTCGGAACACGGGTTATGCGGTGGACTATTTGCTGGAGTCAGAAGTCTTTACCGGGGGAGGGGAGGTGTTCAATATGTGTAAACTGCTGTGTGGATCGGAAGGAACCCTGGCCTTTACCACGGCCATTAAGCTGCACGTCGATCCGCTGCCTCCTGCCCATGATGTGGTGCTTTGTGCCCATTTCCGGAGTATGAACGAAGCCATGAGGGCGGTAGTGCTGGCGATGGAACACCAGCCGACGGCTTGTGAACTGATGGACGATACCATTCTCAGGTTGAGTAAAGAAAACATTGAACAGCAAAAAAATCGTTTTTTTGTCAATGGTGATCCCAAAGCTATTCTTACCATTGAATTTCGAGAAAATAGGGAGGAAGCTGCTGAGGCGAAAGCCAATAAACTTGCTGAAGCTTTTAGGCGGGCAGGATTGGGATATGATTACCCCAAAGTCAGTGGTGCCCGGACGAAAGCCGTATGGGATCTTAGAAAAGCAGGACTCGGCATTCTCGCGAATATTCCCGGCGATGCCAAAGCGGTTGCTTGTATAGAGGATACCGCAGTGGACATAAAGGATCTTCCTGACTATATCGATGAATTTGATCAATTATTGACTTCCTACGGTCAGGAACCGATCTATTACGCCCATGCCGGAGCCGGGGAGATTCACCTGCGGCCCATTTTAAACCTCAAGGACAGGGAGGACAGACAATTGCTTTTTGACTTGACTGAAGCTTCCGCAAAACTGGTCAAAAAATACAGAGGCGCCTTAAGCGGGGAACATGGTGACGGGAGATTGAGGGCCCAGTTTTTGCCCATGATGTTGGGGGCGGACAACTATGCTTTGCTCAAACGGATCAAACAGCAATGGGATCCCCGAGGAATATTCAATCCCGGGAAGATCGTGGATGCCCCCGTGATGAATACTTCCCTTCGCTTTGACGAAGGGCAGGTCAACCGCAGGTTTGAGACCATCTTTGATTTTTCCGATACCTCCGGTTATATTGGAGCAGTAGAAAAATGTACGGGATCGGGCGATTGCCGCAAACCCAATATTGCCGGCGGGACCATGTGTCCCAGTTTCAGGGCTACCATGGATGAGAAGGACTCTACCCGCGGCCGTGCCAATGCCCTGCGTGAATTGCTGAGTCGTAATGAGGAAGCCAACCCTTTTGACCAGGAAGAACTTTACCGGGTGCTCGACCTTTGTTTGTCGTGTAAAGGCTGCACTGCCGAATGCCCGTCGAATGTGGATATGCCGAAATTAAAGGCCGAGTTCCTGCACCAATATTACAAAACCCAAAAAGTCCCTTTCCGCAGCCGGTTTTTTGCCCGATCAGCCCAGCTGAATAACCTGGGAAGCCTTTTCCCGACGGTGACGAATTTCTTCCTGAAGCATGCGCTGAGCAGTGGCCTGTTGAAAAACGTGCTCGGTATTGCCCACCAGCGACCCTTGCCGCTCTTGTACAAAACGACTTTGGATAAATGGTACAAAGCCAATCCTCCCAGGGTACAAAATCCATTGAAAGGAAAACTCTACCTGTTCTGCGATGAAGTCGTTAATTTTAATGATACGGCTATCGGCATAAAGGCCATTGAATTGCTAACCAGTCTTGGGTATGAAGTCAAAATGTTGCCCTGGACAGATAGTGCTAGGGTGCAAATTTCCAAAGGATTAATGGAAGAGGCACAAAAAATTGCCCGGAAGAATGTAAAATTATTTTTTCCTTTGATCTCCGAAGCCGTGCCGCTTGTGGGGATAGAACCTTCGGGCATATTGGGTTTTCGCGATGAATATCCTTCCTTGTTGCGTGGGGAATGGCAGGAAAAAGCCACAGCCCTCGCTCCTTTTACGCTGACCATTGAGGAATTTTTGCATCGGGAGATCGAAAAAGAAAATATTGTTGCGACTTCTTTTACGCAGGCTTCCCGCCATATATTATTGCATGGTCATTGCCATCAGAAATCTTTATCGGCCCAGGAAAAATCGGCCTGGATTATGAGTCTGCCTAAAAATTATTCGGTAGAGATTATCCCTTCCGGCTGTTGCGGTATGGCCGGTTCTTTTGGTTATGAAAAAGAACATTACGGCCTCAGTATGAAAATCGGGGAGATGGTATTGTTTCCTGCGGTGAAAGGGGCTGCCGGGGGGACGGTCATTGCCGCCCCGGGCGCGAGTTGTCGGCAACAAATTGCCGATGGGACGAAAAAAAAGGCTCTTCATCCGGTGGAGGTGCTTTGGGAAGCGGTTTTAAAAGATTAAAGGCTAAAGATTAAAGGCTAAAGATTAAAGGCTAAAGATTAAAGATTAAAGGCTAAAGTTTAAGGTGAAGGGGGGCGATAAACCTTATCTGTTTGTGGATTTGTACAACTTAGGAGAAGAAGTTGGTGTTTTATTAAAAGTAGGTTGGTAAAGTGGTTTTAGCTTTTAGGTTCTTTCAAAAATGTTTTACCATGAATGAAAAATTGCGGCAGACTTTTCTCGAATTTTGGGATCATTTGATCGAAATGGCGCCCAATATCCTGGTAGCTATTATCGTTATGCTCATCTTTTTTTTGATGGGCCATTTCCTTTACAAATTTGTCAATAAACGATTTTTATCTAAGTGGGAAGGAACCATTGTGACGAAATTCATAACCAACAGCATCAAATGGCTTTTATACCTGATCGGCCTGCTCGCTGCACTGGATATTCTGAACATGACAGGAATTGTCAGCAGCATTATGGCCGGGGCAGGAATCACCGCCATCATCCTGGGGTTTGCCTTTAAAGATATTGGCGAAAATTTCCTGGCAGGTGCCTTGCTGGTGGCCAAAAGGCCCTTCCGAATTGGGCATGTTATTGAAGTGGATGGGCATAAAGGAGTGGTGAAGGAAATGGATATGAGAACCATCCATTTGCGGAATATTGAAGGAAAAGATATTTTTATTCCCAACTCCATGATCGTGAAAAATGTGGTCATCAACTATACTTTGGACGGATTGCTGAGGCTTGAGTTTATGGTAGGCCTGGATATACCATCGGATATTGCCGAAGCCACCCGGCTGATCAGGGATTATCTTTCGCAACAACCCGAGGTGCTCAAACAACCCGAGGCTAACGTCATTGTCATGGAAATTGCGGAATTTACCGTAAACCTGAAGGTACTGTTTTGGGTAGATATTTTAAAGAACAAAACAGTCTCCCCTTCTTACCTGGGCATCACCATTCGCAGCAGGGTCATACAGGAAGTGAAGGACCTGTTGCTCGCCCATGGCTTTAACCTGCCATCACAAATCATCGAACACAAAAATTATTCCGGCCCGATGGAGCTGAAGGTGAATAAATCTTAAGCTAAAACATCATATGGGGGGACACCAGGGGGCAAATTTCATTGCCGTCTGTTGGGATAAGCGAGCGCAGGCCCGTCCGATCAGATCGGGAGCGGACCCGCTGGTGCCCATCATTGCGCCTATGATGAGGGGTTGCTCTTTTTTTTGGATAGGTGGTTTTGGAGCGAGCGTGTTTTGACAACATAGGATTTTAGCTGTTTTTGTTTCCCTGCAGGATACCCCAAACCGAACGTTCTGAAATGTTGAACCGCTCGGCTAGGGTATGGACCGCTCTGGTTTTTTGGGCCGGGAGTTTTTGGTGCAGGTTTTCATATTCGTGTAACACTGTGTATTTTTTGATGTTTGTGGTGGGTACCAGCTCCTGGTCGATCAGGAAAGTGATGAACCCGGTCAGGCTTTCTTCCAGTTTATGCCTTTCGCAAAAGGATTTATAGTTTTCGTACAGGTATTCCTCGAATTTATCCAGAATGTATTTTCTATTTTCACTCATTGCTGGTCGGATGTTTTATGGCTATGCACTCCGGGGATGATTCCGCCGAATAGCTCCTGAAGATCAGGTTCGAAGGAAACATCCCCTTTTCAAATTGCAGGTATTTGGTTTTTTCCGGCTTTTTTAATTCAATTCAAAAATGCAGGGTTTTTTATAAAAAATCACCTACAATTTTCACCGCTTTCACCATGTATTTTTTGGTTTTTACCGGTCAATTATTTTTGCAGTATCGTCTGGTTTATGCCCTGCCGTATTCGTATCTGAATTGATTTTTATTTATTATAAAACCTTAATTTTCAAAATTATATGTGTAAATTTGGCAGTGTATTTATTGCACAGGAGGTATGCATAGATATTTCTTCGGTCGCTTCGAATGGCTGCAGTATTTATGCTTAATTTTCACCACAATTTTTTGCATTTTGTTAAGCAGTAAAGTATTTATTCTCTTAAAAAATATGTCTCCTGCTGAGATGAAAGGCTTCAAGTCCTACCTGAAGGGACTTTATCCCCAAAAAACGGTGCTGCACCATGTTTTTGATTACCTACACAAATACCATCCCGACTATAGGTTTGAAAATAAATTGGAAGCCGGGTACGCCCATCAAAAGATATTTGCCCGTCCGTTGAAAACTAAAAGCCATCGTTCTAACCTTTTCAATACCCTGGGAGAGATCAAAAATTACCTGGAGGATTACCTGTTGTGGGGCGAAATGCAAAAAGATACCTTCAGAAGAGACGAAACCTTGCTGGAGATTTACCGGGAAAGGAATATTTATGATTTTTACAAAAAGTATTTCGACAAGGCCTGGCAACGGCTTGAACAGAATGATAACCTCGATATGTGGAACGAATCCAGGCGATTGCGATTAAAACACGATAGATATTTTTATCGCAATACCGATGGTTTTGAAGGAAGAACCCAGACTCTTAACGAAACGATACGGCACCTCAATGCCCTATGGATAAGCGGCACTTTAAAATATGCCTGTGAATTGTCCTTTATTACTGGGATGCAAAAGGAAAAAATGAATTACCCTTTACTGGAGGAAGCTAAAAGCATGTGCCTTGAACCACCTTATAGTGGCAACATTTTCAACAAGATTTATTTGCTGATGTTAAGGCTTTTGGAGGAGGAAGATTTTGAAGCTTACCTGGAATTAAAGCAATTGATTTTCAACAACTATCAATTGGCGGAGCCCAATGACAAATCTCTTTTTTACGGATTTTTACTCAATTACGTATCGCAAAAAATGAAACGGGGGCAGATCCTGTTGTATGGTGAGGAGCCATTGGATATTTACAGGTTTGGGTTATACAGCGGTATCGTTCTTGAAGATGGCAAAATATCCTCCGTCGCCTTCAATAATATAATAACCACCGCCTGCAGGGCAAAGGATATCGCCTTTGCCAGGGAAGTCATTGAAAAACTTGCCGGAAACCTGGAGGATAAATTACGAGCGGATGCCGTAAAAATAGCAGAGGCTATTATAGCGATTGAAGAAGCTCAATACGATAAGGCGCTGGAGTTTTTAAACACGGGAGAATTTTTTTCTCCTGACCTGGGGCTTCGCTACCGAATCATAAAATCACAGTGTTTATTTGAAATCAGGTCATTTGATGTATTAGAGTATCATTTGAATGCTTTCGAGCATTGGATCAGGCGGAATGTTAAAAAATTGGGGTTGCCCAACCAGGAAGCTACCCTGAATATGATTAAATATACGAGACTGTTGACCAGACCTGAAGGAAATTCTCAAAAAATGCTGGAAGAATTAGAAAAAGCTCCCTACCTTTTTAATAAAGCCTGGTTGATCGAAAAGCTAAATGATTTAAAGTGAGTACGGTCTTGATCAATAATTAGCAGCTCCCTGCTAATTGGTTTTAAAAATTTAATCACCGAAAATAAAATTTGAGCAACGTCAGGGCACGATGTGCCGGGGACAGGCTACTGCGACCTAAATGCTCCTTTCTTCAAGAAAAAATGCTTGTGTGCTGTACCTGCTGAAAAATCGGTGGTTACTACATCAAAACCAAAAAACAGGGAAGCTGCTCGGTATCCCCTAGGTAATAATATCTTCGATACCGATTCCTGCCAAAAACATCATTAAAAAGTTCATAATCATTCAATTTTAGTGGTTAAGAAATATGGTGAACTGCAAGCCGGTAAGCAGGAGGGAGGCATACCGGGTTATTTCTCTTGCGGGCATGGAAAGGGCCTTTGTCTTCCGGGAAAGACACGCAATGCAAGGCTCGAAACCTGATCAAAATGTTCGAAAAGGGCAAGCCAATGGCTCTGAAAGCAGTGGTCGCCGCTTTTGTTTTTTACTTATTTTCCGTTCCGTTCAGGAGATTCCTAATGGAAAAATGAATTGCCACAGAAACGGGCTTCACCTTTTAGATTTGTTATATTTTTCATCGTATTTGGGTTTATTTAGTTTTGTTATTCACTCCTTCCAACACCATAATTCAAAAAAAAATTCCATCCTCCTTCCATCTTTTGTTCCATTCTTTTAAAAAAAAATTCCAGGGCTCTTGACTTTTAAATGGAAAGCCTTTATTTTTGACTTAGTTTAAAAATGAAACTAAGTATTTTTTCACTTCAAAAATCAACATTATGTTCGGTTTCAATTATATCAAATTTGACCCAATGGCACACGTTATACACTACCAGAACGGCGTCATAAAGAAACAGGGAAAAGGGTTGTCATTTTTTTATTTTGCGCCCAACAGTTCCATCGTGGCCATCCCCATTGGCAGTAATGACCTGCCTTTTATTTTCAGGGAAACCACATCAGATTACCAGGCCGTGACGATCCAGGGGCAAATTACTTTTAAGATAAGTGAGCCCGTGAAACTGGCAGAAGTACTTGACTTTACGGTCAATCAACAAGGCAAGTACAAAAAAGACGACATTGAAAAATTATCCCAACGCATCATCAACGAAGCCCAGACGGCCACCGCTTCCTTTATTCAGAGTATCGGGTTAAAAAATGCGATCAGTTCTTCCAAGGAAATTGAAAGCAGGATCAAAGAAGGGCTCAAAATTTCCGCCGCCCTGCAATTGATGGGCGTAGATATTCTTGCGGCAAACGTCCTGGCGGTGAAAGCGAATCCTGAAATGGAACGTGCCCTGGAGACCGAAACACGCGAGCGCCTTCAGCAGCAAGCAGATGAAGCGGTTTATGAGCGAAGAAACTTTGCTGTGGAGCAGGAAAGAAAGATCAAGGAAACCGAGTTGAGCACCGAAATTGCCGTGGAAGAAAAGAAGAAACAGATCTCCGAAAAGAAAATGGAAAGCCAGGTGATGCAGGCACAAAACACACGCACTTTAAGAGAGATGAATGTGGCAGCGGATATTTCCATAGAAAAGCAAAGAGAGGAACTCGTTGGCATAAAGGTGGAAAATGAAAGGAAGGAAGCCGAAATTAAAGGACTGGTGGCAGAAGCAAGCCTCAAGCCTTACAAAGAAATGGATTGGAAGACCGTTCAGGCGCTTGTGGGGAATGGAGATGCCAAACAAAATATCGCCCTGGCTTTCCGCTCCCTGGCAGAAAACGTCGGTAAAATCGGTAACCTCAACATTACACCAGATCTTTTGGAAAGTATCATGCAAAAGTAGTGCAAAGCTTTTTATACCCCGGAACATTAATTAGTGCAGAAACTTCTGCAACAGGAGCCTGCCGACGACAAAGGCAGGTTTCGATTGCCTGGATAATTAATGTTCGAAAGTATTGACGTTCTAAGTATTAAAAAACCATAAAAATAATAACAGGTTAAATGAAAGCACTGGAATACGCACTCATCATTCGGGATAAAACGAGATTGGAACGGTTGGTGGAGCGGTACAACACCAAAATGCAGGCTAAGTTTTATATTGAAAATGCCGGAGGGAACTTTGACCTTTTCCAAAAGGAGCACGATAATTTCTACAGGTGTCTTGAAAGTATTGAGCAGGAACTGTCGTTCGTGATAAAATACAAGATCGTGGCCCGGGAATTCCTGCCCTCTTTCATCTTTTCAGAAAACCATTTGATCATCGTGATCGGGCAGGACGGGTTGGTGGCCAACACTGCAAAATATGTTGGAAGCCAGCCCATCATTGCGGTCAATCCCGATCCGGAACAGTACAATGGTGTACTGCTACCTTTCCGCTCGAAAACCTTTAACCCGGGACTGGAACAAGTGCTGTCCGGGAAGGGAAATTTTAAATCCGTGACGATGGCCAAAGCATCGACCAGTGACGGGCAAAGCCTTATCGCTTTTAATGATCTTTTTATAGGAGCAGCCACTCACGTTTCAGCCCGGTACAAAGTGCATTATCAAAACAGGGAAGAAGCCCAGTCTTCCAGCGGAATCCTGATTTCCACAGGAGCGGGTTCTACGGGTTGGCTGAGTTCGGTTTACAATATGCAACATGCGATCAACGGGCTTACCGGTCAGCAACGGCAGCAACAGTCGGGCAGACATACCATTGAATGGAACGCAGAATATTTGTTGTACGTCGTTCGTGAACCTTACCTGAGCCATGCTACCGGCATTGACCTGGTTTCCGGCGTGGTGGACAATGCCCGCCCACTCACCATTGAATCCCTAATGCCGGAAAACGGTGTAATTTTTAGTGACGGCATCGAAAAAGATTTTCTACGTTTCAATGCCGGTACTTTTGTTAAAATCGGACTGGCCGACCAACAGGCAAAACTGATTGTTCCTTAATAAATAAGTTCAGTCGAAGCCAAGCGCTTCACCCAAATCTTCAAAAGCATCTTCCCATTCGTTACTGGGAAAGGTTAATTGGTTATTAACAAATTGTCTTTCCATGCGATGATAATGGTTCTGGCATTTATTGAGATGGTCTACCGTAATATGAGCCTCCCGGAGATTCACGAGCATTTGTGTAAGCTCCTGGATCGTTTTGAGATCCGTTTCTTCATTGATGTTTAAAAAGCCTTGGAAGAAAACTTTTCCCATGGCTTTAAGCCTTGCGGGGATTATATGTTCCTTATAAATGGTGGCGCCGTTCTCATAGACGTTCGAATGGGCAATTTCCAGTTTTCTCACAAACGTATCATGAAGATCAATTCCTGTAAGATCCTGGGCTATCTCCATGGCCCGCTTGGCGTATTTTAATACCTGCGTCGATTCAATACCTGAAATTTCATCAAAAAACCAGGCACAGCTGGTAAACATGAGTAAAGCATTGTGCTGCATTTCAAGCAACTGTAGGAGTGTGGGGTCGAGATAATAAGGATCGGACAGGTCATGTACTTCCGTGTTGATTTCATCAGGTGCAGACAACATTACTGGGGAAATGTTTCTGTTTTTCAATATCCAGTGGATGTAATTGTTTCTCATATCCCATGGAGATTTTGTCAGCTTTGAAGCTTCCCGCTCATAGATTACCGCCAGTTCGTCACGAAGCCAGTCGAGTATTTCTCTTAGGTTTTTTCTCCATTCCTGGGTCCAGCCATTATTCCCTCCCATATGGCAACCGCAATTGGATCGCCATCGTTCTACCCCATGATAACAACTCCATGAACTGTTTTCGTGGAGTTGCACTTCAAAAGTAGGTGGAAAATCTTCGAGGAAAGTCGCATAATTCGTCAAAGTGGCCAGTTCGTGCTTTTGAACGTGATGGAGCGCATGAGCCAGGGCCATTTCACCATGTCTGTGGTGATGGCCGTAAGATTCTCCGTCAGTGGCGATATGGATGAGTTCTACCACATCATCATTAAAATCCTTCGTTAACCTTTCGGCAAAAAATTTCCCGTAATTCAGGAGCCCTTCGAAGGCAACGGCCTGTGAAAGACCTCCGTCGTAAAAGAAGAGGTTTATGGTCTTACCTGAAGGTAATTTGCACAAATAGGGCCGGCGGGTATTGATCCCGGTACCAATAATTTCCTCCCAATCTTTTTTACCCAATTGACGAAAAGCTTTTGCCTGCCCCGGCGCAAGAATGGTAAATTGAATACCATGCTCTGCCAGGACTTCCAGGGTAGGGAGGTCTACTGCCGTTTCGGCCAGCCACATGCCTTCAGGCTTCCTCCCAAAGCGAAATTCAAAATCCCGGATACCCCAAATAACCTGGGTATGTTTGTCGCGTTCATTGGCCAGGGGCATGATAATGTGATTGTAAACCTGGGCCAGTGCATTGCCGTGCCCCAGTCTTTCCCGACTTCTCCGATCGGCATTGAGGATAGCCTCGTAAGTTTCCATGTCCATTTTTTCCATCCAGGAAAGCAGGGTAGGGCCGAAATTGAAACTTATGTATTCGTAATTATTCAAAAGATGTCGAATGCGCCCTTCGTCATTGAGGATACGGGCAAAGGCATTGGTATGGTAGCATTCTGCATTGATGCGCTGGTTCCAGTTGTCAAAAGGTGCTGCAGAAGGTTCTTTTTCTATCCTGTCCAACCACGGGTTTTCCCGGGGAGGCTGGTAAAAGTGGCCGTGTATACAGAGGTAATTTTTTGTCATTGTCTGGTATTTGATTGGCGAATATAGGAAATGTTGTGAAATTGTCTTTGTGTATTATATTTGAAATAAAAACAAAAATGATCCGAACGGTTGCTTTAAGTGATGCTCCAAAAATTGTGGACATTTACAATTACTATATTTTAAATTCCACGGCCACCTTTGAAATCGAGGCGCTTGATACGGTGGCTATGGAAGAAAGAATAAAGCTTCACAATAATATTTTGCCATGGTTAGTCTGTTTAGAAAAGAATGAATTGGTGGGGTATGCCTATGCGAAACCCTGGAAGGCAAGAGCTGCCTACAAGCATTCGGTTGAAGTATCAGTTTATATTCGAAACGGTTATCAAGGACAGGGCATTGGAAAGGCGCTTTATGAAAAACTTTTTGAAATTTTAAAAAAGGCAGGCATACATGCAATTATGGGAGGTATTGCTCTGCCGAATGAAGCCAGCATCATTTTACATGAGAAGTTTGGTTTTGAAAAGGTGGCCCATTTCAAAGCAGTTGGGTTTAAATTCGGTGGTTGGCGCGATGTGGGATATTGGCAACTCCTGCTCGATCAGGGTTTAGGGGAAGGGGTTATCGGATCAAAGTAGCAAAACCTTTATGCTCAACGCGATGCCCCCTGGGGTCGATATAACTTACTTTCACCACATACTCACCTTGTGGAGCCGGCCTCCCTGTATTGAATTTCAATCCGTTCCACCCTTGATCTGGATCCTGTGTTTCAAAGACCAGTTCTCCCCAGCGATTCCATATCGAAAAATTGAAATTTTTCACCCCTTCCAGGATTCCTACCCCTTTGTAGTTTTCGTTGACCGAATCATTGTTAGGCGTAAAAGCATTGGGTAAAAAATACCGCACTTCCGGACGAATATCCAAATATTGAATTAAAGTATCCTTACAGCCATCCAAGTGAGTAACGATTTGTGAAATGGCCAAAAAGCCAGTATCCCGGTAAGTATGCACTGGATTTGGGAGGGAGGAAGAAAACCCATCCCCGAAAGTCCAGTAAATGCTTGCGGCGTCAAGGGATTCATCCGTAAAAGTGACTTCAGGTTCCAGTATGCTGGTTTCTTGAGGTGTAAAGCTGAATCCGGCTAAAGGAGATGCTTCAATGTTGATCAGGTCGGAAAAAGTATTGCTAACCTCACACCCAACGGGGGAAGCAATAAAAACATCTACCGTAAATAAACCAGCATTTATATAGGTGTGAAGGGGACTCAAATCAGAGGAACTTTGGCCATCTCCAAAGTGCCACAGGATATCATAAGATGCATTGATGGGAGAAGACAAATTATCAAAGTAAATTTCCGCCGGCTCGCAACCGGAATAGGTGTCGGGAGCAATCAGGATTATTTCAGGAAGCGGATAGTAAGCCAGGTAATTTTTGGTAATAGATTCGCATTGGTTGGTGTCTCGGGCGGTTAGCCGGACCTCATAATCTCCCGGATCCAGGTATTCATGTTCCGGATTTTGGGAAATGGAATAACCTCCGTCCCCAAACTCCCAACTCCAGCTGGTCAGGCAGCAACTACCCGTGGTCGACAGATCGGTGAAAACAACAGGTCCTGCCACGCAGGTATCATAATCAAAGGAAAAATCAGCTTCCACTGTCGGAAAAATATTGACATGGATGATTGCTGTATCTCCACAGGCTGTATTGGGGTTGAGAATGAGCAGGCCATTATATTGCCCGGCTTCCTGGAAATCAATAGTGGGGCTCCATTCCGTAAAAGACGTTAAAGAACCGTCGATTTCAAAATCCCACTGCCAGTCGTCAATAAATTGCTGCTGGTAGCTTTGGTTGGGAATATTTACGGTGGTGTTGCCACAGGAATTGAGGACAAATTCCTGAGGAGTGATCTCCTCATCTTCTAAAACATCAGCCACAACAAGGGGGTCACAAGGGGTCACATTAAATTGAAAATCACGAAAAACTTTGCCCAGCAAAACGCCATTTCTGTATTCCTCAACACAAACGCCAACCACGAATTGACCTGTCAAATTGGGCGTTCCCGTTATTAATCCGGTCAAAGGGTCAATAGAAATGACCGGATTCCCTCCCATGGGTGTTAGGGTCGAATAGGAGGGAAGCGTAAAAGAAACACCGCCGTAAGGAGGTGGGCATCCTGGATTGGGAAATACCCCCTGGCAGGTTTCGACGAGGCTTCCGTCAAGTATATATCCTGCCCCTTCAAGCGGTGGGCAGAATTTGTAGAGCAAAAGATCTCCATCCGGATCGGTGGCTGAATGGTCGTATTCCAGCGGTTGGTCCGCACAGATGACTATGGGAGGAAAACTGTTGAAAACAGGACTGTTATTGCATACTGCCTGGGCTTCCGGGGTGATTTCAATGGTAAAAGTGGCGCCAGTCTCATTGGGTAACAAAATATTATTGATCGTCGCATTTCTGCAACATCTTTGATAAGTCAGGTGGTAACTTTCGGTACTCAATGGAAGATTGACCGTAAAGATATAAGTGGCCTGTTGAACGCAAACATCGGGTGGTATGAGACAAGGGTAATCAGGAATGTCTACCAGGGTGATAGAGTCCACTATAGGAAAAGCAGTGGCAAAAGTTGACGTCTGATCCAGGCTCGAACAATTGATATTCGTACCACATTTATAAATGCCAATGGGCAGCTCCGGATCAAAGAACGCACAACTTTGGCAATTGCAGTCGCGATATATCTTTGTCGTGATTTCATAATCATCATTTCCCAGGCATTTGTATGTCATTACGCCGCCGATGATGTGGTTGGCCGAAAGGGGGGAGAAATAAGAAATGGCAAGCCATAATATTATTGTTTTTGAAAATAGTCGGATCATTTCGGGTGTGGTTTTGGAAAGCGGGTGGTCAATTGATGGTTAAAATAAGGAATTTCAAAGGAAAAATGACAGGATTGTAGGACGAACTTTGAATTTTACAAGATTAAAGGCCAAAACAAAAGGTGATTATCCTTTGGAGGCTGATTCATGCTGTTTTGAGTGGAGGGCTGCAGAAAGGATTGCTCCTAAAATTATCTTGGCTAAAGCTCCCCAAAGAAATGGGTAAAAACCCCATTGGAGGGCCTGCAAAAGGTTGTAATCGTAAGTAAGTTTGCCTACACCGAAAAGTAAAATGATAAAGGTGCCAAGGCTCATGGCTGTTAGACTTTTCCAAAAGGTAAACTTCCAGCCCCTGTCTCCAAGCCATCCGGTGAAAAAAGCCGCTACGATGAACCCGATGATGAATCCTCCACTTCCCGAATAAAGCACTTTGATGCCGGCAGCCCCTTCAGCGAAAACGGGCCATCCCAATATTCCGATAATCACATATCCCAAAACGGATAATGTTCCCCATTTTCGACCCAATAAAATGGCGGTCACCAATACCGCGAAACTCTGCCCGCTAATGGGAATGCCACCGGGCAGATCTATATTGATCCGGGCGAAAAGGGCGATAAAAAGGATGCCAACAATGGCCCGGAAAATTCTTTTTAAGGTTGGATTCAATTGTGGTGGATTTCGGTCAATATAGGGTCTAACTTTAAAATTAGACCCTATATTGACCGCATTCAAAGTTACCTGATGAGGGTAGCGAACCCTTTATATTCAAAATGTTTTCCCCTCGGCCCGGTAAAACTGGCCAGGACGACATACACCCCGGAGGGAGAAGGCTTGCCATTATTGAATTTCGTTCCGTTCCAGCCTTCCAGCGGGTCATTGGTTTCAAAAACCAGTTCGCCCCATCTGTTCCACACGGAGAACTTGAAGTTCTTCGCTCCGTCCAGTATGCCTACCCCTTTGTAGTATTCATTGACCGAATCATTGTTAGGCGTGAAGGCATTGGGTAGAAAATACCTTACCTCCGGTTTAATGTCAAGGTATTGAACCAGGGTATCTTTACAACCGCTGATATGGGTAACGATTTGGGTGACGGCCACCGTTCCGGTATCACTATAAAGGTGAACGGGATTCCATATCGAAGAAAAATCTCCGTCGCCGAAGGTCCAGTAAATCCCTGCCGCTCCCATTGACTCGTCGGTAAAGGACACCTCCGGCTCCAGGATACTGATATCCTTGGGGAAAAAGCTGAATCCTGCTTCAGGGGAAGGCTCGATTTGGATAAGATTAGGAAAGATCTCGCTGATCTCACAGCCAATGGGGGAGGTAATGGAAACATCCACCGTGAAAATTCCGGGCATATTATAGGTATGCCAGGGGCTTATATCGTATCCTGATTCTCCGTCACCAAAGTTCCATACAATATCGTAGGTTGTATCAATGGGAAAAGAGAGGTTGTCAAAGAAAATATCTGCCGGTTCACATCCGAAAAATGAATTCGGGGCAATGACAATGAGCGCCGGTGCCGGAAAATAAGGGATGGATTTAATAATGACATCCTCGCATTGATTGGTATCCCTAACCGTCAACCGTACAGGAATATCTCCGGGCTCCATGTAAATGTGAGATGGGTTTTTGGTGAGGCTATAATCGCCGTCGCCAAACTCCCAGTTCCAGCCTGT
Organism: Lewinellaceae bacterium; assembly: GCA_020636105.1. Lineage (NCBI taxonomy): Bacteria > Pseudomonadati > Bacteroidota > Saprospiria > Saprospirales > Lewinellaceae > Lewinellaceae bacterium. The sequence goes on along the minus strand of JACJYL010000002.1, from coordinate 1,618,051 downwards.
CAGGCAGCAACTTCCCGTGGTTGACAGATCGGTGAAGTTGACAGGACCAGCCACACAGGTATCGTAGGCAAAAGTAAAATCCGCATCGATGGCCGGGAATATATTTACCTTGATCAGTGCTGTATCGCCACATTCTGTTCCAGGGTTGAGGATAAGCGTACCGTTATAAACGCCCACTCCCGGAAAATTGATGGTCGGGCTCCATTGGGATGAGCTTACAGAAGACCCTCCCACGTCAAAAGTCCATTCCCATTGATCTATGTATTGTTGCTGGTAACTTTGATTGACGAAATTAATCACGGTATTACCACAGGAGTTGATCAGGAATTCCTGCTGGGAAATGATCTCATCTTCCTGGATGTCGGCGACGACCAGTGGATCACAATTGGCTACGTTGAATTGGAAATCACGAAAAACGGTACTCAGGAGTACCCCGTTTCGGTATTCTTCCACGCAAACGCCCACTACGTACTGACCGATCAGTTCAGGCGTGCCGGTAATGATTCCCGTAAGGGGGTCAATGCTGACCACCGGGTTCCCCCCCATGGGTGCCAGGGGGGTAAAGGCAGGGGCATTAAAAAACACATCATCATAAGGCGGAGGACATGCCGGGTTCGGGGCGGCACCTGCGCAGGTTTCATAATTGCTGTTATCTAAAAGGTTACCACCACCTTTCAGTGGGGAGCAAAATTTATAAAGCAACAAATCTCCTTCAGGATCGGTAGCCGAGTGGTCGTATTCCAGTGGTTGCCCGGCACAAATAACGATTGGAGGAAAAGAATTGAAAACAGGACTGTTATTGCATGAAGACTGGGCTTCAGGAGTAATCTCAATGGTATAGGTGGCTCCTGTCTCATCAGGCGCTATGATGTTGTTAATGGTTTCATTGCGACAACAACGCTGATAGGAAATGTGGTAACTTTCGAGGCTTTGGGGCAGGTGAACGGTGAAAGTGTATACGCCTTCCTGCACACATACATTGGGGGGAATCAGGCACGGATAATCAGGCATTTCTACCTGGGAAACCGGCCCCAGTGGCACATAAATCGTAGCATAAGTAGAGTTTTGACCGAGTGAATTGCAATCAATATTTGTTCCGCACCGATAAATGCCAATAGCCGCCGGTGTGTCAAAATAAGCACAGTTCTGGCAGTTGCAGTCACGGTAAACTTTTAGGGTAAAACGGTAGTCATCATTGCCCAGACATTCATAAGTCATCACGCCTCCGATTATGTGGCGTGCCTGTAAAGGAGCTAAAAAGAGCAAACCGAAGGCAAAAATGAAAATTTTAATTATTGATCGGATCATTTCATCTGTAATTTTCGAATTACAAAAGACTAATTTAACGGTCCTTAGCGAAGGATATTCCCTTTAACAGGATGAATTAAGGACATTTCTGTGTAGCTTTTGCAAAAAATTTAGTTTTCAAGCATTTTAACCATCATCTTTAAGAAAACTTTCAAATTAAAGTCTGGTTGATGAATCGTTCCTAAAATAACGAAATTTGAACGACAAATGTGTTGATTTCGGGTTTATCTTTTTGATTTTGCGCCTAAGGCGACAATTTTTGAGACATTGTTGTTAAAGTGCCCCAACCCTCCCGACATGTGGTGCGATTTCTCCATCTTCAATTTTCCCCTTTCATATCTCGGGAAATAAATTCACCTGTTTGGCAAAAGCCAGTAATTTTTGTTCTTCAAATTTATTGGCCATGAACTGGACCCCCATGGCCATTCCATTAGTGTGTCGTCCGGCGGGGATGGCAATGGCAGGAATGCCTACCATGTTTGCCTGCACGGTGAAAATGTCGGCGAGGTAGGTTTCAACAGGGTCGTCAATTTTTTCACCGATTTTCCAGGCGGTGGAGGGAGCGGCCGGCATGAAAATAAAATCGTAGTCTTTTAAAATCTCCAGTGTTTTTTCCTGGATGAGGCGTCGTACCTTTTGGGCTTTGGTGTAGTAAGCATCGTAATAACCTGAGCTGAGAACAAAGGTACCCAGCATGATACGCCGCTTGACCTCTGTGCCGAATCCTTCGGTTCTCGATTGTTTGTAGGTTTCCGGAAGATCATGCGGATGTTCGCTGCGATGACCGAAACGGATACCGTCATAACGGGAGAGGTTCGAACTGGCTTCTGCGGTAGTGAGCACGTAATATGCAGGGATGATGTAGTCCAGGTATTCAAAATCCACGGCTTCCACGGTATGTCCTTTTTCCCGCAGTTGAAAAAACATTTTTGCTGAGGCTTTCCTCATTTCCGGGTCAAGGCTATTATGATCCAGTGCCGAATTGAAGTAGGCGATACGCGCTTCGCCTTTAAAATCGAGGTTCCTGAAATAATCAGGTACTGGTTTTTTGCTGGCAGTGCTGTCAAATTCGTCGGGACCCGACATGATCTCCAGTAGCCGTGCAGCATCATCCACACATTTTGTCAATACGCCGATCTGATCAAAGGAAGACCCATAAGCCAGCAGGCCGTAGCGGGAAATACGTCCGTAGGTAGGCTTCATACCGATGATGCCGCAAAAGGCAGCCGGTTGTCGCACGGAACCTCCTGTATCTGTTCCCAGAGAAGCCAGACAGGTGTCGGCCTGCACGGAAACCGCAGATCCACCCGAAGAGCCCCCGGGTACCCGGGCGGGGTTGTCTGCATTGAGGGTGGGTTTGTAACAGGAGTTTTCGGTCGAAGAGCCCATGCCAAATTCATCACAATTTACCCTGCCCAGGATAATGACATCTTCGGCCAGCAGTCGGTCTATAGCCGTAGCTGAAAACAGGGAAGTAAAACCAGATAGAATTTTTGACCCTGCGGTAACTTTGTGATCCTTGTGGCACAAATTATCTTTGATGGAAAGTACCATTCCGTAAAGGCTGCCCAAACTGTCCCGATCCTCTTTATATCGCTTATCCAGTTCTCTCGCTCTTTTTAAAGCTTCTTCGGCGTAAACTTCGATATAGATATTGAGGTAACTCGTAGCTTCGATCTGGGCAAGATAATACTTCACCACCTTTTCACAGGTAGAGAGTCCGAACTGAATTTCTGCCTGGACAGCTTCTAAAGAATGGTATTTCGACACGACTTTGGAATTTTTTGTGCCGTAAAGTTAAATTTTTTTCTGTTGCCGAAAAGTTATTCTTCCTCGCTGTCCTGATTTCCCGGTTTTTTCCCGAAGACATAAATGAGCAGCACGATAGGAAGACCGACCAATACCACAGTCATAGCAAGTAGCATCGCATTTGCCTGGAACCAATTTACTAAATACATAACGTTTGGGTTTTAATGATTAAAAATTTGGATGCATTTTACGAAGTCGCGAAAAACAAAAAAATGACTTCCGTCAATGCAAATGATGATTTGTATTTTTCTTCCTTATATAAATGACTGGTTTTGAGTATACGGTGTTTTTGTTTTACGATTTTTATCAAAATTTAAACAATTGTAAATGGTAGATTTATTGATTTGTTTCAATTTTTATTGAAAATTAATGCTCTATTATTTGCAATTGTCATTTATTTTTGTTTAACTTTATACTGTAAATAATAAACAAAAATATTTTTATTTCAATAAACAACTCAATTACACTAAAAAATACGAACCATGGCAGTCATTCATTTAAAAGATAGAAGTCCTCTTAAACAATTTACTTTTGAAGAAATTGGGGACGATCATCTGTTTACAGGATTAGAAACCCCCATGAGAAAAAATGCTTTTGATCTTTCCGATGAAGTAAAAAAAGAAAAAATTGCCGTTCTCTTTGCCGAGATTATGGAAGTAATGGGGCTTGACCTAAGCGATGATTCGCTGAAAGGTACCCCGGACAGGGTAGCAAAGATGTACATCGATGAAATTTTCTCAGGCCTGAATCCGGCGAACAAACCACGAGTGGCGTTGTTTGATAATAAGTATCAGTACAATCAAATGCTCGTAGAAAAGAATATTACTTTTTATTCCAATTGTGAACACCATTTTGTTCCGATCATAGGAAAGGCGCACGTAGCTTACATTTCATCGGGCAAGGTGATTGGTTTGTCTAAACTCAACAGGATTGTTCAATATTACGCCAAACGGCCACAAGTTCAGGAAAGACTGACCAACCAGATCGCCATGGAATTGAAAAATGCGTTGAATACAGAAGATATTGCAGTCATTATTGATGCAAAGCATCTATGTGTATCTTCGCGGGGTGTAAAAGATGATACCTCAACAACGATCACTACTTATTACGGCGGGGCATTTCAAAATCATGAAAAAATGGCTGAACTTCAGCATTATATTCAACACAATTAATTGCATACCATGTCAACCTGGAAATTAACCGGAATTATTTTATTAACATCAATGCTATTTATGAGCTTTTTTACCGGCTTTTTTGAAAGCAAAGCCAAAAACACAAACAAAAATCTTATGTCCGCTTCGATTTATGACATCCAGATCAATAGCTTAACGGGGGAACCTGTTAATTTATCTGATTATAAAGGCAAAAAAATCCTTTTCGTAAATGTAGCCTCCGAGTGTGGATTTACACCACAGTATGCGGACCTGGAGAAACTCTATGAAACATATCAGGATAAACTGATGATCATAGGGGTACCTTGTAATCAATTTGGTGGCCAGGAACCCGGAAGTGCGGATGAAATCCAGCATTTCTGTTCCGTAAACTACGGGGTTACTTTCCTGATCACCGAAAAGGTGGATGTCAAAGGGGAAAACCAGCATCCTTTGTATGCATGGCTGACCAGCAAGGAATTAAACGGGGTTAAAAACAGTACGGTGAAATGGAATTTCCAGAAGTATCTGATCGATGAAGAAGGAAATTTCATGGATTACTACTATAGCATAACGACCCCCATGAGCGACAAAATCACCAAGTTATTATAATTCAATGAAAATTATTCTGATCGTTTTGGTCTCTTTGGCAGGGATATTTATTCTGGCACAGATATTAAGTTCAAGAGCCACCAGTAACATAGAAATGTACCCATACAAGGTGGTCAAATCATTTGATGCCTTTGAGGTCCGGGCGTACGAGCCGGCCAATTTTACCTACGTGACCATGGACCAGGCTTCTTATGAAGAAACTTCCAGGAACGGGTTCAGAATGCTGGCGGGTTATATTTTTGGCAACAATGCCCAACAGCAAAAGATCGCCATGACTTCTCCGGTAGCGATGACCATGGAAGATTCAGTGACCATGATGTTTATGGTACCTGCAGCGTACAAGCTGGAAGATTTACCGAAGCCAAATGATTCCGGCGTTAAATTCAAACAGGAGCCTGAGAAATACGTTGCGGCCATCCGTTTTGGGGGATGGACCAATGACCGGAAAATTAAAAAGTATACTGAGCGGCTTAAATCGCTCTTGCAATCCAATGATATCCAATATTTAAGCCATTTTAGCTACCTCGGTTATAATCCGCCTTTTGCATTGATCGGAAGGCGTAATGAAATTATAGTAGAAATAGACATCAATAGTGTAAATCACCCGTAAATTGAACACCCGAACAATTAAGGGAAGGTCCGAATTTAAAATATTCGGCCTTCCTGCATTTTTTCCTGTCTAATGGCTATCAGCCAGGCCTTTACAACTGTATAATAAGAAAATTCTGTGATCTTAAGGAAGTACGACCATCCTGCCTTGTTGTACCACTTTTTGTTGTTGGATCACCTGAATGATATAAAGGCCTGAAGATAATGCGTCCGGCATATCCAAAATCAGGCTTTGCGGTAACGGGAGCATCCATGATTGCTCAAAAACCACCCGCCCGGTCAAATCTTTTACAAGCAGCGAGGTATTTCCATTCTCCTGGAATCCTGGATTTAATTCAAGGATGAACCTGCCCTGGTTGGGATTGGGGTAAATAAGAAGAGGGGAAGGTGCTTCAGAAGGGGAGAAGGTGTAGGTTGGTATAAGAGATTCACAATCGGCCTCAATGGCATTAATGGTGTTATCCATCCAGATCAAACGGTTTATGAGCCACCATTTTAGCCGGTCAATTTCTCCCACGTAAGTCTCCGGGTAAGGCCAGGCATTGGGCCAGACATAGGTGCCAAGAATAGGCCACCGGGTGAAATTGCGCTGGGCTGGCTGTTGCAGCACCAGGGACATGGAATCGATGAATTCAAGGAGGTTGTCTTCATCCAGGGTGGTTTCCCGAAGTTCGCTCCAGCGGCATGTTAATGTTTTTAGGAAAAGGCTGTCGGTCAGCATGTTCTTCCACCAGAACGGATTGCCGTTTCCACAATACTCCTCGTACATCCATCCCGTATAACTATCTCCGTTACAATAATCACCATTACCCAAAGAAATATTAAAATCCCATAAAGGGCCAGCGATGATTTTGCTGTTTTTGTCTTTGTAGAAATATGTGCTCAATCGGTATCCGTCCAGGTTCCTGGTCATTTCATTAACGATGAAATTATCGACAAAGGACTCCAGGTCGATATAGTGAGTATAATGGTAACCGTAATTATTGATAAAAGTGGGCGTGTGGGCAATGGCTCTTTCGAAGCTGTCCACATATGATTGGATGTATACTTCCTGCTCCTGTTGAATGCTGTCCGGATCAGGGTACCTGTATTGAAACCGGATGGGCATCCACGGGGCAGACACCACCCCGAAATTGGAAGACCATCCCGGGAGATCTCCTTTATCTATCCTGAAAAGATAACCACCGGTCAATTCTTCTCCTTCGATATCTGTGGCTTTGAGCTTGGCAATATCCACCCTGTTTTCATCCCGCTTTATTTTTTCCATGAGGACATAAACGCCCTCGTAGTTCCCATTGAGGAATACTTCACACATCCTTGTCCGACTGTTGTATCGGCCCATTTCCCGCCCGATCTTCATGATCAGGACATTTCGCAAAAGCGATTTGTCGGAATACGGCCCGTAAAGCACCCAGTCTTCTTCTTCCGGAAAATTGAGGAAAGAAGCGTCAACATCAGCCCCGGAAGCATCACTGGTTTCTACGGAATAGGACTTTTTTTCAAAAAAAAGGGAGGATTCTCCCCTTAATTCGATTTTAGCGTAGCCGTCATACTCGTTTTTTGGGTCGGAGAGATAATTGACGGCTCCGGGGCCATTGTAAATAATACCGAATTCACACAATACATCAGGATCATCGACAATCTGCTGCCCATTGGTCTCAATCACCACAATGGGTAATTCAGAGGAGGCCAAATCGACAGGAGCGGTAAACCAGTCCGGGGTTGAATAATAAGTAAATGAACCGTCGTTAATACCCACTGAAAAAAATGGACGTATGGTAAGGTCAGAGGAAGACAAATTTATGTTATGGACCTGGATCGCCAATACATTTTGCCCCGGGTAGAGATGGTCGAAAAGTAAGTTGTTCGGAATCATAAACCTATCGGGGACGCCTCCCTGGTATAATAACGCTTCATGCTGGGCTTCAGCTGTGGCGGAATAAGCAGGAGCGGTACCTTCCATATTTGCCCGGGCAATTTCCGTTCCGTTGAGATAAGCCACAAAACCATCATCATAATCTATGTCCAAAACGGCACTGACTATAGAGGAAATATCGGCAATGTAAAAAGTCCGGCGAATGAATAAGGAGGTTACGGGAGGGATAACCGTATTATCATCTCCATCGCCATAGCCGAATCCGCCAGGCCCCTGGTTCCAGGATGCCTCACTGAAACCTGTACTTTTCCAGTCTGAAGGCGGTGCGGAAAAGCCCGGGAAATAATGCCAGCTATCGTCTTCTCTCACGATAGATTCCCAATGATTGACCTGTGCGATCAAAAAAGTGCAGGCGAAAAGCATAATGAATACCAGCATTCCTTTCATAGGCCACAAAATACAACTTTAAACAGAAGTAGGGTTATGTTTTTACACGGGAACCTGTCGAGCAGGAAAATATCAGGGTCCAAACCGGCATTTAGGTGTCTGGAATATTCCAAAAATAAGGGCAAATTCCCGAAGCAGGAATTTGCCCTAAAGAAATCCAATTGATTATTTTTTATTCAATAATCACTTTATGGTAATAAGCTTTTCCTTCGGCGGCGAGCCTGACAAAATAGATTCCCGAAGGCAAACGATTGAATTCAAAGACTCTGTTCAGGTTTCCGGTGCGCATGTCAAGGGTTTCCGAATATTCGATCTGCCCCAAAACATTCAGCAATTTGAAGTCCAGGGCGTTCACCGGCTGACCTTTGATGTTCAGCGTAAACCGTCCGTTGTTTGGATTCGGTGCCAGGGTAAATTCATTGAACCATAGCACTTCATTCACCCCGTCCACGATCACAGTAATGGTTTCCTGGTAAGTATTGGATCCGCAATCATTGGTCGCGACTAAAGTGACCTGATATTCTCCGGGAGCATTATAGGTATGGGCCGGAGACTGCTGGGTACTCAATTGTCCGTCTCCAAAATCCCACGACCATGAAGTGGGATTGTTGGTTGAGTTATCGCTGAAGGTAACACTCAACTGATCCGAAGTAAATGTAAACCCGGCTACCGGAGTTACTGTGTCGTCCATATCTACCACAGCGCTTGCCGTCGCTGTACATCCGTTCGATCCGGTGACCGTCAGGTTGTAGGTACCTACTCCAAATACTGTAGGATTTTGCTCACTGGACATGAAATTGTTTGGCCCGGTCCAGGAGAATGAACTGCCTGCAGGATTGGAGGTTGCTGCCAGCTGAACGCTTGGAGTATTACAATCGAGTGTTCCTCCCGCTGCCGTGATGGCAGGGGCAGCGTTGTCGAGGTTGACAGAAGTCGATGCAGTTGCTGTACAACCGTTGGGTCCTGTTACGGTAACGGTATAAGTACCAATTGCCGTGACAAAAGGACTGGCTTCACTGGACATAAAGTTATTCGGTCCGGTCCATAAGAAGCTGCTCCCCGCAACGCTGGAAGTGGCCATTAAATGGACATTGTTGTTGTTACAATTGATGGTTCCGCTCGTAGCCGTAGCTACCGGTGCAGTATTGTCCACCCCAACGATTGCGATGTCAATGGCCGTACATCCGTTGGGTGCCGTGATGGTCAGGGTGTAAACCCCTGTCAGCGAAACACTTGGATTCTGCTGGGTAGACATAAAATTCCCCGGTCCGGTCCAGCTGTATGTGACACCCGGGGTGTTGGAACTTCCCATCAACTGAACAGGAGTATTGTTGCAATCAAGGTTGCCTCCGGCGGTAGTAATGTCAGGCTGGTTTGCATTGGCAGAAACGATAGCGGAGGCGGTTGCCGTACAGCCATTGGGTGCCGTGGCAGAAAGATTGTAGGTGCCGGCTGTGGTTACAAAAGGATTCTGTTCGCTGGACATGAAGTTATTCGGCCCTGACCAGCTGAAAGTGCTTCCGGGAATACTGGAGGTTGCCATTAATTGAATGTCGTTGGCATTGCAATCGAGCATTCCTCCTGTTGCCGATACAGTAGGCACATTGTTGTCAAGTACTACCGTTGCAGTTGCGACACCTGTACACCCATTTGGAGCGGTTACGGTAAGTATATAGTTACCAGCCGCCGAAACAGTCGGATTCTGTTCACTGGACATGAAGTTGTCCGGTCCGGTCCAGCTGAAAGTGCTGCCTGAAATAGAAGAGCTTCCGGCCAGTTGAACAGGTGTCCCATTACAATTAAGCGTGCCGCCCGTTGCCGTTGCCACCGGCGGTGTATTATCCTGAATAACCTGGGTCGTCGATACGGAAGAACAACCATTAGGTGCTGTACCCGTTACGGAATATACTCCCGGAGTAGTGACAAAAGGACTGGATTCACTGGACATGAAGTTATTAGGTCCGGTCCAGGAGTAAGTAGTTCCCATGATACTTGAAGTAGCCATTAACTGGACATTGCTTGTATTACAATTCAATGTTCCGCCCGTCGCGCTGATGGTTGGGAAAGTATTGTCTATGACAACCGAGGCAGTGGTAATGGCAGAACATCCGTTAGGCCCCTGAACGGTCAGTGTGTATGTCCCGGGAGCTGTAACGACCGGGTTTTGCGAAGTGGAAGTAAAGTTGTTCGGCCCGACCCAACTGTAAGTAACGCCGGGTGTGGATGAACTTCCCATTAACTGGACGACACTATTGTTACAATCGATCGTTCCGCCTGTTGCGGTAGCATCCGGAAGGTCTGCGTTGGCCTGAACCGTGGCAGTAGCGGTTGCTGAACAACCGTTTGGCGTAGTACAGGTGACCGTGTAAGTTCCGGGAACGGTGACAAAAGGATTTTGCTCACTCGACATGAAATTATTAGGCCCTGTCCAGGAGAAGGAACAATCTTCAGCATCCGAACTGGCTGTCAGTTGGGTATTACTGGTGCTGCAATCAATGGTGCCGCCGGTAGCGGAAACATTAGGCACCTCGACATCTTCATCGACCACGGCTGTGATAGCTGTGGTACATCCGTTGGAAGCCGTTACCGTAAGCAAATAATTACCAGGTTCTGAAACCGAAGGATTTTGCTCCGTGGACATGAAATTATTTGGGCCTGTCCAGCTGTAAGTTACGCCTGTCGTTGTGGAGCTACCCGTTAACTGTACGGAAGCATTGTCACAATCGAGCGTTCCACCCGTTGCGGAAGCATCCGGCTGGTCAGCATTGGCTTCAACCGTGGCAGTAGCTGTATTTGAACAGCCATTGGGCGCGGTGCAGGTTACCGTATAGGTTCCCGCTGTTGTCACGGAAGGATTCTGTTCACTGGATATGAAATTATTAGGCCCCGTCCAGGAGAAGGTGCATCCCGTAACCGAGGAACCGGACATCAGCTGGATATTGCTCGCATTGCAATCGAGTGTTCCACCTGTTGCTGTAACATCGGGTACATCGGTATCTTCTATCACTACAGCGGTTGCCGTGCTTGCACAACCGTTGGCTGCTGTAACGGTAAGTGTATAAGTACCGGCCCCGGTAACCGTTGGGTTTTGTTCTGAGGACACGAAATTGTCCGGGCCTGTCCAGCCGTAAGTCACGCCTGGAGTGGTTGAATTTCCGGGTAGCTGAACGGAAGTATTGTTACAGTCGATGGTTCCACCACTTGCGGAAGCATTGGGCAGATCAGCATTGGCATCAACCGTTGCTGTGGCTGTTGACGTACATCCGTTTGGACCGGTAACCGTAAGTGTATAAGTTCCTGCTTCCGATGCCGTTGGATTCTGAACCGAAGACATAAAGTTGTTCGGACCTGACCAGCTATAACTTGCCCCTTGTGTAGTTGAACTACCCATGAGCTGAACTGAAGTGACTGCACAATCAAGTGTTCCGCCGGTAGCGGAGGCATCCGGAGCTGTTTCGTCCAGGACTACTGTTGCGGTGGCGAGACTCACACATCCATTGGATGCTGTAACAGATAAGGTATAACTACCTGCGGTGGAAACGGTTGGGTTCTGTTCCGTCGACATATAATTGTTAGGTCCTGACCAGCTGTAAGAGACGCCGGCAGTACTCGAATTTCCGGAAAGTTGTACACTGCTGTTATTACAATCGAGTGTTCCGCCGGTAGCCGAAGCATCAGGCAGGTCACCGTTCTGATCGACAACAGCCTCTGCCGTGGCCGTACATCCTTGCGGGGATGTGGCTGTCACGGTATAGGTTCCCGGTACAGTAATAACCGGATTTTGCTGGTTAGACGAGAAGTTGTTCGGTCCCGTCCAGCTGAAAGTGACACCGGATGTATTGGAGAAAGACATCAGCTGGATACTGTTGTTATTACAATCCAGTGTTCCGCCTGCTGCACTTATATCTGGATCCGATCCAATGGTAACATTGACCTGGTCTACATTACAACAACCATTGCCATTGTAAACGGTGACGCTGTAGGTTCCAGGAGAAGCAACGGAAATTGTCTGGGTGGTCGCTCCAGTGGACCATTCGTAAGAGGCTCCGGGGTTGCCGGCATCCAGCACGACAGGGTTCCCGTCGCAAAGCACCTGGTCATCTCCAAGGTCAACCACCAGGTCATTGATAATCTCTATGGTGAAATATTCAGTGGCTGAATTGCCACATCCGTCCATTACCGAAATGGTGTACACATCTTCTATGATCCCCGGTACCGGGCTGCATCCTGTTACGGCCGGTGGTCCAAGTAAAGTAATCTGGCCGGTAAGGTCTCCCTCACAAACATCTGTTGCTGTGAGGTTTTCCAATAATTGGGCCACATTAGGATATGGATCGCCGCAGTTGATGGTGATATCGTTGGGAATTCCTGAAATTACAGGATCCTGAGTATCATTAAGGTTGACGAAAATTTGAAAGAAAACAGGATTGGTGTTTCCGCAATTATCCACCGCAGCATAATTATATGTAGCAGAAGAAGCATTCCCGCAGATAATCCCGCTGGTAGCTGTTGTAGGTACGATGTCGGCGACACCGCAAGCGTCCGTTGCCGTTGGTAAGTTGGCCGCCAGGGCTGCGTCAACATCATCCCCACATTCAAGGTTCAGCGTGATGGAACCTGCCGGGTTATCCCAAACCGGAGCCTGTGTATCCACTATGGTAATGGTGTAACTTTCCGAAGTGGTGGTGCCACAAATATCCATTACTGAAATGGTGTAAAAGCGTTCTTCGATGATTCCGTTAACGGAACAATCCTGAGTGGCCATAGCCAGATCAACGATGATGCTGCCGGTGATATCAATGCCATTGCCATCGGTGGCAAACAGGTTAATACCCGGAATAGGATCCGGTGGCAGCGCATCGCCGCATTCGACTGTGGCGCTACTCTGAACACCTGTAATTGTTGGAGCCCCGGGTTCATTTACAGTAACGGTGACCGTATAGGTATCTGAATTCAGACAACCGTCCGTAGCCGTAAAAGTGACAACATGCACCCCTGGCGGGTAAGTGCCTGAGGCGTCAGCGCCATTACTATTGGCGTACTGAGAATCATTGGTGATGCTTACATTGGTATCGCAAATATCTTCAGCCGTTACGGAAAGAGAAAGCGTTGCATCGCAGGACCCCGGATCTGTCAGGGTCGTAATGGTTGGCGGCGGTGTTGACGTGAAAGTCGGAGCTATATTGTCAGAAACGATGATCGTAACGGTATACAGATCAGGGTTTTGGTTTCCGCAAACATCTGCGGTGGCATAGTTGATGTGTTGGGTGAAAGCATTCCCACAGGTGGTGCCACTGGTCGCTGAGGCCACATAAACATCAGGATCAGGGTTAACGCCACAACCATCGGTTGCTGTAGGAATATTAGCTGCAATAAGGGCATCGATATCATCACCACACTCAGCATTCAAGGTGAGCGATAATCCCGGATCGTCCCATACAGGAGGTTCGGTGTCCACAACGGTAATGGTCCAGGTGATCTCTGCCGTATTGCCGTTGGCATCGGTGACGATGTAATGATCAACTACCGTTTGAACCGGGCCGCCATTGGAACAATCCATGGGATTGAAATCGGAAAAACTCCAGCTAATGTCGCCGGAGATATCGCCATCACATTCATCGGTCGCAAAAATATTCACACCGCCTTCTAATAACGGCGGTAAACCTGCGCTGCATTCAACCGTAGGTTCCGGTTCGGTGATAGACATGACAGGCATATCGAGATCAGGATCACATGGATCGACAACTGTTCCACAGGAGTATTCCGAGGATTCGGTGCCATTTCCGGTAAGATTCGCTAAAAATGTTGCTGCCACTACCTGGCCACCGGAAAGTGGAACAGGAGGAGCCCATGACCAGTTTCCGGCTCCATCGGTAGCTACGAAAGCTTCAAAAAATCCCTGACATGCCGCAGTACAGCCACCTATATCATTCTGAAGGTAAATACAAACTTCCCCCATACCCGGAGCTGTACCCGTGATCAGTTCAGGGGCGGCGGAAGTGATGACCGGAGGCTGAAGACCGTTATTGCCAACGCCAAACTGGTCAATAGCTATATCGGAATTACAGAAAAAGTCATTTTCAAGAATACGGGTGTAATTGGAACCGTTTGTTATACCTACCTGATTATAGGCAATGGTGTTTTCCCTGATGAGGTGATAACCTGTGCTGGTGTTTGAAATTACAATGGCTCTAAATCCTCCGTAATTATTATTGGCCTGATCCGTTCCAAGGTAATTGCCTGTAATGGTCAGGTTGTTGACGCCGTCCAGGATGACGATCATTGATTCCCCGGTAAGGCCGATACCACCGATGGTATTGTTGGTGATAGCAATGAATTCGGCATCGTTTTGCAGCCAGACCCCAACGGAATTGGAGGTGGAGCCCACACCATTTTCATCAATATTCAGGATGTTGTTGTCAACGGTTGCATTGGTTGCATCGGCAAAGCTTATTTGCGAGAATGTATTCTCTGTAATGATATTATTGTTAATAATAGCATTATTGTTCCCAAGGATGCTGATGCCGTCACCGTCGAAATGTTTGATCATCAAACCATTTACCTGGCAATCACTCCCAAAAATTGTCAAACAGTTGCCCGGCCCGGCGAGGCTACCGTTGATATAGATAAGCGGCGTGCCGGCATAACCTGGCTGAGAAGTACCGTCGATAATTGTTCCATCGTCATTAAGGGTGGGAAGTAAACTCAAAGGCGAGATCGTATGCACTCCGCCTCCCGGAATGTCGAACAGAATGGTATTGGCTCCCGGGGTATCATTGGCACAATTGATCGCTTCCCGCAAAGACCCCGGGCCGGAGTCATCGGTATTGGTGACCACGATGGGCTGGCCGGGCACACAAAAGCTCGAAACGGCGGCACAGGTATATTCAGAGGATTCGAATCCATTACCGGTAGGGTTGGCATAAAGCGTGACGGCCACTATTTCGCCATCAGCCAATGGCGCCGGAGGTGTCCAGGACCAGGTCAGGGTACCACTGTCAATGGACGCATAACCCTGGAAAATACCCTGACAGGCGGCATTGCAGCCTCCAATGTCATTTTGAATGTATATACAAACAAACCCGTCAAAAGGCGCGGTACCTTCTATCAGGTCAGGGGCAGCGGAAGTAATGACTGGTGGCTGCAGCCCGTTGTTGCCCTGACCTTCATTCAGGTCGATGGCTTTTATGCTATTACAAAAGAAGTCATTTTCATCAACGCGGTTTAAGTCAGACAGAACCGAAACGCCCGTTTGATTATAGGCGATGGTGTTACTGTGTACGTAATTATTATCACAACCATTTGCAATATAAATACCTGTGTTCCCGCCGTAGTCATTGTTGTTTTGGTCGGTGCCTATATAGTTATTGGTAATGGAAATATCATTGCTGCCACCTACGATAGCAACAATTTGTGCATTAACATTATTCAATCCACCCATGGTATTATTGTCAATACTCACGTCGTTACAACCATTTTGAAGATGAATTGCATAAATATCGCTATTGGTTGCATTCCCGTTTTCATCGATATTGAAAATGTTATTGGAGATATTAAAACCGTTAGCATTGTCTCCGAGAATTTGTTGGCCTGAGTTGTCAGTGAGTATGTTATTGGATATGGTCATTCCTGTATTAGCTAAAATTTGAAATGCCTGACCCTGAAAATTCTTGATCATTAACCCTGATACCTGGCAATTATCTCCAAAAACTACCAAACCAACAGCGCCGCCGGCATTATTTCCATTTAAATAAATTAATGGTGTACCATTATAACCAGGCTGTGAAGTACCATCAATATGAGTTCCTGGATCATTAAGAAAAGGAAGTTCGCTCTGGGGAGAAATAGTCTGCAATCCACCTCCGGGAATATTAAAGGTGATGGTATTCGGTCCGGGAGTGTTGTTGGCACAATCAATAGCCGCCCGCAATGATCCGTCGCCGGAGTCGTTGGTGTTGGTCACCTGGATGGTCGTAGAAAGGTTTTCAAATGCGCCCATATCAGGAGTACAGGCCCAAATACGGGGCTGATTATCTATATCAACAGGCAATGTTTCGCCAAAATTTCCATTATTATTCACATCAAGAATATCGGCAGGAAGCCAGGCTGAATTACCCGCATTGACAGCTGGAGAATTATCTTGTAAATGATAATCTAAACCCGGACTAACAAACATTGGATTTCCTGAAATATTACCGTTACTACCAAGGGTAATCCCTGAACCAGCTGCATTGGTGATCAAATTATTGTTAGCAGCTGTCAAAGGAACATCAGCTACCATGTCAGGATTAGTGCTTGCTGTATTGTTGGCAATAATATTATTATATAAACTTACATTAGTGCCAAGACCATCTACCCAAATTCCACCTCCTTCTGAAGTAGCACTGTTTTCTGTTATGGTTGAATTGATGATCGTGGTGTTAGCTCCTGCTAAAATGGCACCTCCTAAAGTGCCAGACGAGTTGCCCTTAAATAAGCAATTCACTAAAGTATAGGTTCCCGTACCTAATTCAAGTGCTCCTGCCTGGGAAGTAGCAGTATTGTTAATGAAATTACAGCTTACAAAGTTGGCAGTTATACTCCCGTAAATCTGAATAGCGCCATCATTTTCGGCGATATTTCCAAAAAAAGTACAATAAGAGGCATTTAAATTGGCTCCACAGGCTATAGCTCCTCCAAATCCTCCGCCCGCGTTTCCATTAATTAATTCTAAATTTTTTAGGGTAATAGTATTGGCAGCTCCTGTAATATTAAAAATCCGGCTGGAACCATTCGCGTTGATTGTCATCCCTCCGGCGCCTCCGTCAATACTTAGATTTTTATCTATAAGTATCTCTCCTGTCGTCAATACGATAGGCCCCGCCGTACTGAAAGTTATCGTTTGACCCGGTGCGGCGGAAGCCACCGCGTCCCTGAGGGAGCCGGCACCGCTGTCATTGTTGTTGGTCACTGTGATCTGCCCATGGGCAAAGATGCCAAGCGACATAAAAATTAAAAGGTAGAAAAGTCTTTTCATAATAGGTGTACAGTTTTGGTTATTTTGGCAGACAAAATGGGCCGGCCGTTTGTTAAAAAATTATCAGGCTCTTTCGCGGATCTGTTCCACAGGAGAGCCATTGAAGTCATGGCTATTTTACATGAATTAAAGGAGGGAAAGAGAGCGTAAACTTGTCAAGGTATATTTCAACCCTGGTGTGAATTTTGTTTGAGAAAAAAACAAGGATGGATCATTGTCATGAAGTTCTATTCAGACATTGAGGCCATTTGAGTTCAAAATTAGGAACAATATCTGTGGCATTTATACGTATTAATACCTGTTTTGAAAGCTGCAGGGGCTGTTTTAGGGGTGTAGGGAGAAGAAAAAGCCTTTATTTTCGCAATCTCCATGCTTTAATAATCGCTTTCTCATTGGTTTCATCCCATTTGTGCTGACGTTCTTGACTTACGGCATCTGAATACCACCAGTCGTAGATGTCCCGTGCGCTTTTGGCCAGGGGAGTAAAGGAGAGACCATTGGTGATGCCGAATTGATTATTTACCCGGGCAGAACCGTAATTGTCCCCAGTAGGCATAATCCACGGGATACGGTCGAGGATACCCTTAGCCTCCAGGAATTCGTAGTCGGGAATCATTGTATAGGAAACGGGGGCACTGAAAGCAGCCTGAACTCCGTAAACAAAAGCATGCATACCTTTAGGAGAGGCTGGTCCTACGGCATTGAAAGTTCCTGTAGTCCGGTTTTCAATCAGCCGGATCATCCATTGAGCTACATCCCTGACATCGATGTATTGAACCGGGTCATCACTTTTTCCGGGCACCATAACTTCTCCGCCCTGACTGAGCCTTATGGGCCAGAAGGTAAACCGGTCAGTGCGATCCCCCGGGCCCATCATGTAGGTCGGACGTACGATGATCGTGCGATCTATTCCGAAGGCCTTTTGGGCTTCTAATTCGGAATGGGCCTTCATGACACCATATTCGTACTCATAGGATTGTATTTCAGTAATCCCTACAGGAATCTCCAACACGAGTTTGGTATCTTCCTTAATGTCAGACCCGAGATAAGGATAATACACCCCGGTGGAAGAGGTATAAAGGTAAACGTCAACGTTGTCTTTCAGTAATGCTGCGGAATCTTTGGTCCATTGGGCTTTTTGCCCTGAATTGTCGATCACCGCATCCCATTTTCTGCCTTTCAGGGCTTCCAGGTCATTTTCGCGGTTCCCGGTCAGGTGCTCAACCTGTTTGAATACTTCCTTATGGATGGAGGACACTGTCTTTCCCCTGGTGAAAATGCTAACGGAGTGGCCCCGTTGCAGGGCATAAGCGATCTGGTGGGGTCCGAGGAAGCTGGTGCCTCCCAGGATCAGGATGTTGAGGGGATGTGGTGTTTTCCATGGACTATGGGAAATGTCAGGTTCTACCATGCTTCCACGTGCAAATAAGGGGGTGCTCATTGCTGAAAGGCCAAGGCCTGCTTTTAGACTTGTGCTTAAAAATTCGCGTCTGGTTTTTTCCCTGGAAGATTTTTTTCTCATGGTCAGGTGATTTTTATTTGAAATAATTAACAACAGTACAACCGAATTCATTCGGTGGACGAACCGTGGCGAATAAATCCAGTGGTTGGATCATGGCGAAATGAATCCGACAATACCTAAGTAAACTTAAGCATTTTTTTTTTAAAACATTATTTTGATAAAATTTACTAACTTTATTCCTCTTACATTTAAACGAAAGATCCCGAAATAATGCAAAAAAAACGGATTGGTTTAGCGTTGCTTTTTTCTTTCATTTTAATCGGTTCAGGTTGCAGTCCTGAGCCTAAAAAGGCCGAAAATGATGCATCCATAGCAAAGGAGGACGGATTGAATCTGCTGTCCTCTGACGAGACTCTTGTGCAGGCTTTTAACTGGGCCAAAAATCAGGCAATGGCTTATGTTCATGATGGGGAAGATCCGGTGGGGAAGTGGTATGAAGCCGCACTGCCCAACCGCCAGGCTTTTTGTATGCGCGACGTTTCCCACCAGGTAACAGGGGCGAATGTATTGGGACTTTATGAGCACAATGCCAACATGCTCTGCAAATTCGCCGCCAATATTTCCGAATACAAAGACTGGTGCTCGTATTGGGAGATCAATAAAGACAACGTCCCCGCCCCGGTGGATTACCGGAATGATAAAGAATTCTGGTACAACCTGCCCGCCAATTTTGATGTGCTCAACGCCGCCTGGAGCCACTACCTCTGGACGGGCGATCAACAAATGATAAAGGATTCTATATTTTTGCATTTTTATCAAAAAACCCTGACAGATTATATCGACCGCTGGGACTTATCGCTGGATAAAATTTACACGCGTAAACGATTTATGAACATGGTGGAAAAGGTCGATTCCAATGATTACTTCCACATGTGCCGGGGCATTCCCGGGTACGATGAAGGCCAGGGCGGCCACATGATCATGGGACTCGATCAACTGGTGATTATGGGCGCGGCTTTCAGAGCTGCAGGAGCTATGGAATACCGGAACGGAAACCTGGAAGGAGCCAAATCCAGGAATCGCCAGTTTGAAGCCATAAAAACTATGATCAACACCCAATGGTGGGACGAAGAAAAACAGGCTTTTAAAACTTTTTTGATGGATGACGGCAGCTATAAGTTCTCCGAAAACAAGGCGGTGTTGTTTTATCGCCTGACGGATGACCCGGTAAAATGGCAGGCCACAATGAAAGACCTCAATGGCAGGGTCAAAGATCTCAATATTGAATCTGCTTCCCACCTGCCGGAAGTTTTTTACCAATACGGAGCTTTGAAGACAGCTTACGAGACTCTTTTGTACTTGTGTGATGAACAGACGGAAAGGCGCGACTATCCAGAGGTTTCGTTCGCCGTGGTGGGTTCCATAGCTACCGGGATGTTTGGCATAAAACCAGATGCGAGGACTTACACGGTGATGACCCAGTCCCGGTTAAGTGATCAGACGGCATGGGCGGAGCTGGAAAATATTCCCGTACTGCAAAATAAAATCAACCTTCGCCATAGCGGTCATACAGAATCGATATTCACCAATAAACAAGGACAAAAAATAACCTGGAAAGCCTTTTTTCCGGGACATTTTGAAAAAATAGCGGTCGATGGAACAGCGCAAAAAATCCTGTATGCGAATGATCTTTCCGGACAGGAACTGAGTGGAGTAGTAGTAGGGGTGGAACCGGGACAAACAGTGAGAGTAGTAGGGGTGGAATAAGGGTTATCGCTTTGATTTTTGATTCAACAACAAGATCCTTTTTTAGGCCATTAAATTCATTTTTTTAGAATAAAACAAGAACCATGAAGATCAGTCAACAACCAACTTTTTTGTTTGTCATTTTAGCTTTTTTGACCGTCAACCTTAAGGCCCAATCCTACAAACTCGAATCACCTTCGGGAAACATAAAGGCCGAGATCAAGGTGGGAGAAGATATCGAACTGGTCGTTTCTTCCGGTAAAAAATCCCTTTTTGAAGCCAAACACATTGGCATGGCAGTTGCCGGGGATGCCAATATGTTTCGGGGCGGGAAAGTATTGAAAGCTCAAAGAAGTTCCGTCAACCAGGTCCTTCATCCGGTGGCGCCCGTGAAATCATCCGAAGTGTCGGACAAATACAACGGCTTGTCGCTGGATTTTGGAAATTATACCTTTGAATGCCGTGCTTATGACGAGGGGCTGGCCTACCGGTTTACAGGAAAAAAGGCAGGGTCAATTACCATTTTAACGGAAAATCTGCAACTCGGTTTTGCCGGCGGAAGTATGGCCTATTTCCCGGAAGAGCAGAGTTTCTATTCCCACAACGAGCGATATTATCAGTATGAAAAATTAGAGGAAATCGTCTCTGGAGCCTTTTGCAGCCTGCCCATGCTGGCGGTGGCAGATGGGGTAAATGTGCTGGTCACCGAGAGTGACCTGACGGATTATGCGGGTATGTGGTTAAAAAAGGAAAAGGGCACGCTCGAAGCCGTTTTTCCTAACTATCCTCAAAAAGTGGAACAGACCACTGACCGTGACGTACCCGTGAAAGAAAGGGAAGAATTTATAGCCAAAACCGATGGCAGCCGAACATTTCCATGGCGCATTTTTGCCATTGCCGAAAGCGATGCCGGTCTTTTGACCAACCAGCTGAGCTGGATTCTATCCGGAGAGAATCAACTGGAGGAAACCGATTGGATTCGCCCCGGGAAAGTGGCCTGGGACTGGTGGAACTACAACAATATTTACGGCGTCGATTTTGAGGCCGGGGTCAATACAGAAACGTATAAATACTACATCGATTTTGCTTCCGAAAACGGCATCGAATACATCATCCTCGATGAAGGCTGGTACAAACTTGGCGACCTGATGAGTATTGTACCGGAAATCGATATGGAGGAGTTGGTCCGTTACGGCAAGGAAAAAAATGTAGGACTCATCCTTTGGGTGGTCTGGAAAACGCTGGATGACCAGTTGGAAGTGGCCTTGGACCAGTTTGAAAAATGGGGCATCAAAGGCATTAAAGTGGATTTCATGCAGCGCGACGATCAGTGGATGGTGAATTATTACGAAAGGATTGCTAAAGAAGCCGCCAAAAGAAAAATGCTGGTCGATTTCCACGGTTCCTACAAACCGGCGGGACTGCATCGCAAGTATCCGAACGTGCTTACCCGTGAAGGTGTCTGTGGATTGGAACAAAGCAAATGGACGGAGAAAGAAACCCCGGAACACAATGTCACCCTGCCGTTCATCCGTATGGTGGCCGGCCCCATGGATTATACGCCCGGAGCCATGATCAATGCGGCAAAAGGGAACTACGCCCCTGTTTTCAACCAACCGATGAGCCAGGGTACGCGTTGCCACCAACTGGCGATGTACGTGGTCTACGAAAGTCCGTTACAAATGCTGGCCGACAATCCCACGAACTACAGGCGTGAACCTGAAATCATGCAGTTCCTGGGCCCTGTTCCCACTACCTGGGATGACACCAAAATACTGGATGCCAGGGTAGCCGATTATGTGGTGACTGCCCGCCGCAAAGGATCGGAATGGTACATCGGTGCCATGACCGACTGGGATCCCCGCGACCTGGAGATTCGGCTGGATTTTCTTGAAGCAGGTAAAAAATATAAAGTTACCATTTACAAAGACGGAAAAAATGCCCATCGCCACGGCAGCGATTATGCAGTGGAAGAAAAAGTGGTGGAAAAAGGTGATTTGCTGAAAATGCACCTGGCCCCTGGTGGCGGTTGGGTGGCGAGGCTACGGTAAGAAATATTTCAGGCATCGGCGGACAGGAGTCCGCAACTTTGGTCCGTGTACGACAGGAAGTCGTAACGAGCGATAGGTTTTTTATGGAAATAGTATTCCAAATCCAATAGCAAAAGTCCAGCGACAGGCGTTTATCAAAATTCCATAACGAGCTTCAAATCCTGCAAATCCACAAATCCCGAAAATCCTGATCCTGGCAAATGAAGGAGCATATTAAAAGCCAACGGACGGGAGTCCGCAACTTTGGTCCGTGGACGACATGATGTCGTAACGAGCGATGGGCTTTTATGGAAATAGTATTCCGAACCCATTAGCAAAAGTATTGCGACAGTCGTTTATCAAAATTCCAGAACGAGTTTCAAATCCTGTAAATCCAAGAATCCCGCGAATCCTGATCCAGACAAAAAAACATCACGCATTGTTTTTAGCTAAAATTACTTTCAGGTCAAAGGCAGTTTTTGTGATGGCCAGTCCGCCTTTGCCTGTGCATTTCACGCAGGTAGGCATTTGTGCGCTCACCCTGGAAACGGTTTCAATGACCTCGCCCAATGGGATGACGGCGTTGAAGCCGGCAACGGCCATGGTTGCAGAGGAAAGGGCATTCATGGCGGCGCTGATATTTTTACCAAGGCATGGTACTTCCACCCTGTCGGCAACGGGATCGCATACCAGTCCGATCATATTCTGGATGGCCATGGAGGCGGCACCTAGAGCCTGTCTGGCGGACCCTCCAAATAACTGTGCGATGCCTGCGGCGGCCATGCCTGCCGAAGCACCGCACTCCACCTGGCAACCGTGTTCTTCTGCCGAGAATCCCGGGCCTTCGGCAAAATAAACACCCACCATGCCTGCCGCAAAATAGGCTTTGATGACTTCCTCGTGTGTTGCACCGAGGTCATCAGCTACGGCCCTTAAGACGCCTCCAACTGCTCCACAGGAACCGGCAGTCGGGTTGGCAACCACCACCTCCATGGCACTTTTGGATTCCATGATGGCAGCAACATTGGCTATAATGTCATTGACCAGTGGATTCATGGTAATTCTCCCCTTTTGCTGGGCTTCACGGATCAGGTGGGATTGCTGAGGGAGGATTCGATCTTTGTAAACCGTGCCTGCTAAACCGATCCTGATACTGTTTTCAATGATGCCAACGATATTTTTCATTTTATCCAAAACGATATCTTCTCCAAGTCCGCTTTTGCATTTTTCATAGATCAAACCGATATCTCCCAGGTCAAGGTGCTCTTCCTCGGAATATTTTAGGAGAGATTCAATTGTAGAAAAAGGTAATTCGGTTTCATTGCCCGCAATGATGGGCATCACCGGGTTGATTAAAACAACTGCATCAATGGATGGAATTTGCCATAATTGCTGTTGCACCTCATCAGGTATGATTTTAGAAAATTTAAGGTTGAGCAAAACGGTTTCCCCATTTATGGCGCGCGAAAGCGATTGGTATGCAGGAAGTATGGATTTGATTTGATCCATAATATCGGACTGGTCTTTAATGAACAGCAGTAATTCGTAAAAGCTGCCGGGCATTTTCACCTTAAAGCCGTTGACTTCCCTGATTTCCATGGAGCCACCTCCCAGGGAAACCCCGAGGATACGGGTGGTTTTTCCGTGAATACCTTCCAGGGTTAAACGGACGGTATTGACATGATTGGTAGGAAAGGAGTTGATTTCATAAAGGATGGAAATATTTTTTTCTCTGGCCAGTTTTTCGGTTTGTTTCATCCGGTCATCTGTCATTTCCAGCCCCAAAAGCCCGCCGTCGATTCCAACGGTCGTTCCCTGTTCCCGGTAATTGGGAGCCCAGGCGCCATCCTTGTCAAAATCAACGATGGCTTTTTTCAGAGGTTCATTTAAAATATCCATTCCCATTTTGGCAATGCGCCAGGAAGCGGCGGTATGAGAACTTGAGGGACCGCGCATAACGGGGCCAATCACATCATTAAATATTCCGGGTGCGTTTTTCATGTTTTTGTTAGTTAATAAGTAAGGTATTCAGGTTTATGCATGGATGGTTATTCTTCGGCATCGTAATATATTAAAAAAAATCAGGGTCAGGAATTTTTGAAAGGATGGCAGTTTGTTTTTTTTTAAAATGAACATAAATTAATGATCGCCTGATTCACAATTTACATTTTTAAACAGTCTTAGCCTAACTTTGTAATTTCAGAGTATCATTTCAAATCCAAAATTTTAAGTCATGGAGATTGTAAAATCATCAAAAATCCCGCCTGCAAACGGCCATTATTCGCCATGTATAAAAAGCAATGGCATGTTGTACCTTTCCGGCCAACTTCCCATTGATCCGGCAACCCGGAAGGTCCCGGCCGGTATTGAGGCGCAAACGGATCTGTGTTTGCAGCATGTCGAATTGATCCTGGAAGAAGCCGGTTGCTCCAAAACGGACGTGGTGCAGATGAGACTTTATATTTCAGATATCGATCTCTGGGGTAAGGTGAATGAGCGATATGCGAAATTCTTCGGGGATCATAAACCGGTAAGAAGTATTCTGCCTACCCGTGAATTGCATTTTGGTTGTTTGATTGAAATTGAGGCCGTGGCGGAGTTGCCAGAATAAAAAATAGCCTGGTTTTTTTAAGGGAATAATAATCAGAACGAATTACCAAAAGTTCTGGGCAGGCATTTATCAAAATTTCAGGATCAGATTCAAATCCTGCAAATCCACAAATCCCAAAAATCCTGATCCAGACAAGAGAAGGAGTCAATAAAAACCGGCTGAGAATAAAAATTTAAGCTGACAAGATCATTCCCAAAAACGGTCGGGCCAGATGTCGCAACTGGACGAATCAGTATGCATTTTTTCTATTGTTTGCCATTGGGATTCCGATGCAGTTCGCTGGATTTCGTTGAACAAAATCCTTTCTTCAAAGCGAATATGATCGGCCAGTTCTGTTTCGATCTGCCGGAGGGCGGATGTTAAATCATGGTCCTGCCTAAAGAGATTTTCCAACCGAACATGCTCATCTATGGCTTGTTTAACATTAGGATCGCTTTCTTCCATGATGGGGAAGATATATTGCTCCTCCAATTCAAAATGAGGCTGAAGGTGGTTTTCCCAAAACCAATCGGTGTAGGCCTTGATTCGGTCGATTTCGATATTTCGCTTTAAGCCTTCGCGTATTTTCCAACATAATAAAAGGCCGCGATGGTGATCCCGGCTCAAGGGTTGCAAAGCATGATGTCGTTTAATTGGTTTTGGCATAGTTTAATTGTTTTTCTGCTTCGTTGGCTTTTCCCGCCCGGCTCAAAATCTTCAGGTAGGCAAATGGAAACCCTATTGTGTTTGTTTGCATAACTGTATTTAATAATCCACCAAAGCCCTTTGGATTTGTTCATACAGCTCCCGGCCCCAACCAATATACGATATTTCAGGAAAATCCTCCCTTTTTCTAAAATCCCAAGGACTAATGACCACGTCAATTTTACCGGGAAGGGCATGGCTCATGATTATAAAAAGCTCTTCAATGCCTTTGTCTCCAAGGGGGATGCATCCAATGGTTTTGTTTTTACCGTGGATAAAAATGTCGCCTCCCAGGTGGGTTCGGTTCTCGTATGTAGCCTTCTTTCGGTCAAAATCATTGGGATAGCTCACTTTTGCTGAAAGATGGTAGCTGCTGTTGGGGTTCAGATACTCTATATGGTAAATGCCCTCGGGAATTTGACGGTCTCCATCTTTTAGTTTGGGGCCTATTTTCCCGCTGAAAGCCGTAAAAGGGTAGGTTTTTATCAGCTGCCACTTTTCTTCCTGGCGACCATACAATTCGAGTAGTTGCTCTTCCTTAAAAACGAGCAAGGAAATGTTTTTAGGGAAGGTCTCAAATCCTGCCGTTTTAAGGTCGCCGGCGATTCTGTTCCAAACGATGGTATCGAATTTCTGTTGGATGGAAGCTACTGTTTCATTTCCATTTGGTTGCGGATAATCAGAGTCACGACGTGTGAATCTGTTATAAAAATAAACCAAAATGGCAGCGGAAGAGAATAATAATATGGAGCGTAGTTTTTTCATAAAGCGATTTTTGATTCCAATTGAACCTACCTTACCAGGGCATAAATATCCAAACTAATAAATTTTCCGTTTTTGACCTCACAATCCTTCATGCAACCTTCATGCACAAAATCCAGTTTGGCCATGGCTCTTTTGCAATTCAGATTTTCAGCTTCCACAAAACCTTCTATCCTGTGAAGTGCGAGCATTTCAATACCGTAATCACAGATCAAAGGTAAAGTTTCTTTCATGATGCCTTTTCCCCAGTGTGCGGGCAGCAGCCAAAATCCGATCTCTGCTTTTTGATGTTCCCGACTGAGGTTATTGAATCCACCGGCTCCCAGGAAATCTCCATTGTTACGGTCACAAACCGCCCACCAGATGCCCGTCCCGGTTTTTTCGAGATTGGCAAACCAAGTCATTTGTGCCCTGGTGGCCTCAAGACTATCAAAACTGACCGCATAGTATTTGGTAATATCGGGATGGGATAACCCTTTGAATATATGTGGCAGATCCTGATCGGTGATTGGTCTGAGCCGGAGCCGGGGAGTGGTTAAGGCAGGAAAGGGGACAGGCATGGTGGTTTCTTAAAATGGTTAAATGGCAGCGAATAAAAGGCGTAATTTTCCGAACCTGACGACCTCAAATGGGTTTAAGTATCGGGAGGTCCGGAAAATTAGGTTTGCAAAAAAAATAGTTTCTAACGCTCGATCATCAGTTTTCTCAATTCAGATAAATGGCTTCCTTTTATTCTGACAAAATAAACCGAAGCCGGCAGCTTTTCTATGTCCAGCGTCGTAAAAGTTTGTCCAC
Source organism: Lewinellaceae bacterium (assembly GCA_020636105.1). Taxonomy (NCBI): domain Bacteria; kingdom Pseudomonadati; phylum Bacteroidota; class Saprospiria; order Saprospirales; family Lewinellaceae; species Lewinellaceae bacterium. Next base: position 1,591,133 of record JACJYL010000002.1, on the reverse strand, counting down.
TAAAAAGCGTCGTTTCAAACAGAAACCTACCACTGATGTCTGTGAGCTGAAGATGCAGATCCTCCGTCAGCGGTTTACCCAAAACCACACGGGCGCTGCTACTGGCCGGGTTGGGCTGTAAAGTTATCGCAGGCACATCTGACAGGATATCTTCCACTCCGACGACAAAAGTGAAGTCCTGGGTGCTGGTACAGGCTCCGTCGTTAATGGTCAGGGTTACAACGTAGTTGCCCGGGAATTCATATAAATGTACCGGAGAGTCCTCGGTGGAAGCATTTCCGTCACCAAAGTCCCAGAGCCAACTGGTGGCTCCGGTGGAGGCATCGGTAAAGGTCACCGTTCCGTTGCCGTCATCCACGTAGTCGAAGGCACTCACTACCGGACTTACCGTAAACATTACCGGTTCGGAAATGCATTGCGGTTCTCTCACTACAATATCATAAAAGTAATAGTAATAGTCCAAAGGTCCCGTATTGGCGGAGGAACTATGGATGGTCAGGTAATCTTGGAGCACATAGGGGAAACTCGGCCCGCTGTTATTTCGGTAAAGGTTGACATTGTGGCCGCCGATATTGTAATCCCCGGCTTCGGGCACCATCATGTTCAGGTAAACGACTTGTGGCCCATTGACCAGATCCACTGTGACTTCTGCCACGGTATTGCTTGCAGAAGGAAAGGAGCCATCGTTGTTAAAACCGTTGGCAAGGCTGAAAGTCCGTGGGCCGGCGCCCTGGGCATCCACCCAGACAGAAACGATCTCAAAAGGTTGTTCCGCCGTAAAATTGAGGGCTCCATGGTAGCCGGAAACATGGTATCCTCCACTTCCAAAATTCGGATTCAGAGCGCCTGCTTCAAATGAAGGACCTCCTTCCAGGTTTTCCACATAAAAGGTTCGTGTGCTCGTAACATCAGGAACAATGAGGGACTCTTCCCCTGAAATGATATTATTTTCCGCATCCCGCCACTGGGGATGTCCCGTCAAAACAGGAAAAACATAAGCGTCATCTCCCAGACACACTTCTACGTTCTCAACCTGTGCCACCGGGGGCTGCTCAATAATGATGTCCTGGGTGGTAGTGTCGCTGCCTATATTGTTGTTTACGACGAGTTGCACGGCGTAAATTCCACTTCCGGGGAAAGTGTGGATTGGGTTTTGAATGTTTGTCGAAGTGCCGTCCCCGAAATTCCAAAGCCAGCTGTGTACGATCTCATAGCTGTTATCACTAAAATCGACTGTTTTGTTACAACTGTTGAGGCTGCCGGGGGTAAAAGCAGCCACAGGAGCTTCTGTAGCTACAAAGCATAAAGGCGGAAGGTCGAATGCCTCATTTTGGTCGGTTCTGCTGTTGGTGCTTCCCTGGCTGGCGCTGTATCCAAAACCTCTTTTGGCAAAAACCTCCCATATAAGGCATTGATGGGCACCTTCATATAGCAATTGGTCGGCTTCCAAAATGGCATCGCGGCCATCTATCATCCCCGGGTTGCAGGGTTGTATTTTCAGGGCTTCAATTACCAGTTGCATGGCGATATTGTTCCCTCCTGTACCATGGTAAACATCCGGGTCAGGGGTGCCGCCATATTCGTCGATAAGTGCCCAGGTAAGATCCCAAAGGGCCGTGGCGAAAATGAATCCAACGCCATGCGGCAGGGAGATCTGGTTTTCATTATTGGAATCCCCGTAGGTAAATGGGTTGACTTCGAAGTCAGTGGAATAGGGAGCCGGACGTATCCCGTTTCCGGTGATGGGCTCTCCGTTGGACCAGGTTCCCATGCCACGAGCATCGGTCCCGAGGTCGCCGGGTTCGATGGTGAGCATGATGGCAAACCAGTCGCTCCATCCTTCACCCATCTGTTCGTCATTGGAAAGGCATCCCGTATTGCTTCCTCCACCTGTCAGGCGGTTGGAAATGCCGTGTCCATATTCATGGGCAATGATGCCGTTGTCAAAATCCGCATCCTGGATGATTTCATCAAATCCTGCATTGCTAATCGACCCGTTGATGGCCCCATTGGCGAGTTCCGCCTTGAAGCTCTCTCCATCCACTTTATAGACCATAATGGAAGGAATAGTGATTTCATTGTCGGTGCCGCCCATAGTGGTTGGATTGCCGTCGTTGTTGTTGATCACGATGACGGCCAGGGCACCCTGGTTTTGTGCGCTGAGAACCTTTACTGTAAAATTGCAATCGCCACGGTCAACCAGTGCGATCTTGCCAGAAAGGGCATTCCCGTTGACGATGGTTTCGCAGCCATTGCTTATCGGATCCACGTCATCTTCCATCAAAACAATATCTGCGGTAATAGGTGTTTCCGGTAAACCTGGACCGAAACCTGCGCCACTGGCCTGGTAAGTCCCTGCAATTCCGGCAGGGGAATTGATCACCAGGAAGTCACCAAGACCGCCGTACCAAAGGTACATTTGCATCCTGGGGTTCTGTCCGTCCGGAGGAGTACCGAAATTGGCGTTGTTGGTGCCGCTGCCATCCTGGGCTTCAGCCTGCACATAATCCCCTCCATTGCCCTCATGGCCATAGTTGCTCAACTGGAAATTGCCGCTGGCCTCATCAAAACCATAATGATACCAGATGTCGTGCATCATGTTGTTCATGTAAAACAGGTTGGTGATGGCTGCCGGCTGATAATTTAACGGATCATCAGCATTGTTGTAATCGAAATTGAATTCCAGCATGGGACCGCCATCCGGACTGAAGCCAAGAGCCGGATCATCATTGTCGCCGGTATCTTCATAAGCAAATACATTGTTGCCCCGGGTTGTGGTAAATTCAGCACCCGGAATGCCATCGGTATCATGCCAGCCCAAAGGAGAGGCAATAGGGTCTGCGGGGTTGGTCACAATGGAGCGGTCGCCGTGGCCGGGACTTTCGAGAGGCAGCGGAAATATATTGTAGGAATCAGGCGCAAAGGTAGCCGCCGAATTATGTTCTTTTTGAACAGATGCCTTCTTCCGGGTAGTGTGTTCGTGGGTAAAAACGGTATGATCCACATCGCAATGCGCCACCCAGTCGTTTTTATCCAGCAAGGCTCCGGTTTGGGCATCAATGCGTACCGACCACCAGTGATTGGCATCCAGGGTATAAATGGAAAGGTTCCACGCCAGCCGGACTTCTTTTTCCGAAAGGGCGTAATACATCAGCTCTACCGGGATATTTTCTTTTGAAATATTGCCTTTGTCGTAAATGAATTCATGGGTACTGACCGGCTCCAGGAGTCTAAGATTAGTTGGAGAGGGCAGGTTTAGTTGTTCCGCTGCCGCGGCGATCGCCTCCTTTGGATCGATGGAAGGTAGGGCATACCCTGCTTTTTCATTCAACCCGCTGATCAGGCGGTTCCCCATGCTGACCACCTTACCGTTTTTAAGGGCAAAATTGGCCAGTCCGTTAAAAACGGGAATGCCCTGGAATTGCTGCCGGATGTAAACGTAGGTCGCTCCGCTTTGGCGGGAGGTATGCTGGTCGGTAACGGTCCAATCCTTAATGTCGGTAGCCGATAAATTGAGCTCGCGTCGGTGTTCATCAAGGTATTGACGAATGAATTGTTCGGGGTTTTGTGCGAAAGTGAGAAAACTGCTCATGGAGAACAGCAGAAAGAGTATTGTTTTTTTCATAATAGACCCAATGATTTTGTTTGAGTGAATTGGTAATTGAAATTCCCGTAGATTTTGGCGTCCTGGAAAACTTCAGTAAAAATAGGAATTAATTAATTTCACCATGCCCGAAATTGTTGGGAATGGAGGTATGGTCTTTTGAATGACGAAAATATGGACGGGCGTTAGTGGTTGAATGCAAGAATGCAAGAATGCAAGAATGAGGGAATGTGTTGGTTTTACCAGGTTAAAAACAACAATTTGAACCCTTTGAACCCTTTGAACCCTCCTGACCTACGGTTCGTGATGTCGCTCCGCTCAACCTGAAATCAAACCTGTTTTTTTATGAAATTTACTTTCAATTAATACAAACTTAAAGGAAAGATAATTTGCAAAATACTGGCCTGGCAGTACGAATGGATAACTTTGCCCGAATATCAAAGACATTATTCCTATGATGGTTGGAGAAAAAATACGGCACTGGGTTTTTGACCGCGTGCATTCCGGGAACCTTGTTTATAATGCCTGTTGGGAAGACCCCCGTTGCGACAGGAATCTCATGGAGTTCGATACGGACAGCGAGATCGTTATGATCACCAGCGCCGGCTGCAATGCATTGGCCTATCTGGCCGATCATCCCAAAAACATTCATTGCATTGACGTGAATCCGCGTCAAAACGCCCTGCTTCAATTCAAACAAGCCCTCATCAGGCATACCGATCACGAAACCCTTTTCGGGTTTTTCGGAAAGGGCACCCACCCTGACCACGAAGCCATTTACCGGGAAAAGGTCAGAAGCGACCTGGGCCCTTATGCCCGGATGTTTTGGGATAAGAATATCCGTTATTTTTCTGACAAGGGCGTTCGTAAAAATTTTTACCATTACGGTACTTCCGGTATGGTGGCATGGTTTTTTTCGGGATACATCCGGGCCCGCAAACGATTGTACAACGAGGTGCAAAAACTGCTGAACGCCACCGACCTTGAAACACAGCACGACATTTATCTTCGCGTGGAGAAAAAACTGATGAACCGTATGGTGGAGGCGGTGGTCAACCGGCATTTTATCATGTGCATGCTGGGCGTGCCCGAGAGCCAGCAGGAGCTTTTTGTGAATGATTATTACCGGGGTGCCCTGGGATTTATCCAGGAACGGTTGCGTCATGTTTTTACCCAATTGCCTATCCATGACAACTATTTTTACCGGGTTTACATCAATGGGGAGTATACGGAAGCGTGCAGCCCGGACTACCTGAAAAAAGAAAATTATGATCTGCTTCATCAACAGGTCGATAAAATACACACTTACAACACCACCATTTCTGATTTTTTGAAAACAAATCCGGGAAAGTATTCTCATTTCATTCTGCTGGATCACCAGGACTGGCTGGCGGCCAATGACAGGAGAGCCCTGGAGGAGGAGTGGGCACTAATCCTCGCGAACAGCCGACCCGGCACCAGGATACTGCTGCGTTCCGCGGCCGAAAAGGTCGATTTCTTTCCTGATTTTGTCAGGGAGCGCCTGACGTTTGAAACAACAAACGTCAATATTCAACATCAACTGGACCGGGTGGGTACCTATGCCAGCACTTACCTTGGGATCGTAAATTGAAATTACTTGCCTTGTTTGAATCCAAGACACTTCAAAATTCTGATATGAACACCACAACCGTCCCCCAACATACGAAAGAACAACAGGCCGAAGCCATGAAAGCTTATTACCGGCTCCACGCTGCGATTTATGACCTGACCCGATGGACCTTTCTTTTCGGTCGCAGGAAGATCGTACGATTACTGGCAAAGCAAAATCCCATTCCCCATCGCATCATGGAAATAGGCTGCGGAACGGGATTCAACCTAAGGCAACTGGGCCGCCAGTTTCCCCTGACCCAGGTGATCGGCATGGATGTGTCGGCCAAAATGCTCCATAAAGCACGCAAGAATACCAATGTTTTCGAGGATCGTATCCAACTGATTGAACAACCGTACTCCTTTGGGGATATGAAGTTTAATGATAAAATGGATGTGATCCTTTTTTCATACTCGCTCACCATGATCAACCCGCAGTGGGAAGAATTGATCGCCCAGGCAGCCTATGACCTGAAACCGGGAGGACTCATCGGCGTGGTGGATTTTTACAATTCTCCATTCCAGTGGTTTAAGAGTCATATGGGCAACAACCACGTTCGTATGGATGGCCACCTCAATCCGGTGCTCAAAAGGCATTTTCAAACCGAATACGAGCAGGTAAGCAATGCCTATGGCGGGGTCTGGCAATATTTTATGTACATTGGAAGGAAGGTTTGAGGAATAATGCCTGAATGCGAGAATGGCTGAATGCAAGAATGCGAGAATGTGAAAATGCGAGAATCGCTGAAGGATTGGATTTTAGCGTTCTGCGAACGCCCTGGTTCTAAAAGGCATCGTTGCTCAGGGGAAAGTTAAAAAGGGAACCATATGGGGTGGCCTCTCTATAGGGAATAAAAGAGCGGAGCGGGGTAATATTTCACTTGCATCGCAAGAAATATGTGAAACCCTCCCGAACTGCGGTACGGGATTTCGCCGCGCTCAACTTGAAACCCCTAAGACAACTGCCTTACAATTTCATCGATCGTCAATTGCTCCTGGCTTCCTTCCGACATATTCTTGAGGGTGAGTTTTCCGCTCTCCATTTCGTTGCTTCCGATGAGTAGGGTGTATGGAACATTCCTGTCGTTGGCATATTTCATCTGCTTTTTCATCTTGGCAGGTTCCGGATACAGGTCGGCATTGATGCCCGCAGCGCGGAGGCTTCCGAGCGTTTTGAAAGCGTAGCGGTGGGTTTCGTCGTCAAAGGCGATGAGCAGGACCTTCAGGGCCGCAGCATCTTCTTTGGGAAAGAGGTTGAGTTCTTCCATCACATCGTAGATGCGTTCAGCGCCAAAAGAAACGCCCACCCCGGAAACGTCTTTAAGTCCGAAAATTCCGGTAAGGTCATCATAACGGCCGCCGCCGCCAATGCTTCCCATTTCCACATTGTGGGCACTCACTTCAAAGATGCATCCTGTATAATAACTTAACCCCCTGGCGAGAGTGATGTCGAATTTAACTTCATTTTTAGCAGTATCTACATTGAGATATTGCATGACTTTTTCAATTTCCTCCACCCCTTTTCTGCCCGTTTCGCTTTCGCTGAAAATGGCTTTGAGGCCCTGCAGCGATTTGGTTTCCAGGATGGCATTGACGCGGTCGACTGCCTCATTGGAAATGCCACGTTCAAGCATTTCCTTACGGATACCCTCTGGCCCGATTTTATCCAGCTTGTCGATGGCAACGGTAAGATCGGTAAACTTATCCGTGATGCCTGCCGCTTCAGCAATCCCGGCCAGTATCTTGCGGTTGTTGAATTTAATGGTGACGTCCATGCCCAGGGCAGCAAACACTTCGTCATAAATCTGGATCAGTTCGGCCTCATACATAAGGGAATCCGACCCAACGACATCTACATCGCATTGAAAAAATTCCTGGTAGCGGCCTTTTTGGGGACGGTCAGCCCGCCAGACGGGTTGGATCTGGTAACGTTTGAAAGGAAAGGTCAGCGCCGTTTGGTTCATCACCACGAAGCGGGCAAAAGGAACCGTCAGATCGTAGCGCAATCCGCGTTTGGAGAGGGAAGCCACTGCTTTGGTGGAATCCAGGTTGGCCAGGGCTTCTGTATCGGCTTTCGCCAAAAAGTCCCCGTTATTCAGTACTTTAAACACAAGTCGATCCCCTTCTTCACCGTATTTACCAGTCAGCGTGGAAAGGTTTTCCATTGCGGGAGTTTCAATAGGCTGGTAACCGTATTTGACGAATATTTTTCTGATCGTATCAAAAATATAATTGCGACGATTGACCTGTTGTGGTGAAAAATCACGAACACCTTTTGGAGTTGATGGTTTCAAGTACTATGTTTTTTAATTTTAATAATTGATTGCCGGAATCTTTTTATCAGTCCTTTTTTCTAACCAGCAACCAGCATCAAGTCATAAGCATCTAAAATGCCGAACTGAATTGTTTCAGGAACCGGACATCGTTTTCGAACATAAGACGGATATCTTCTATCTGGTATTTCAGCATGGCCTGGCGTTCGATACCCATGCCAAAGGCAAAACCTGAGTATTTATCGGGATCAATGCCACAATTTTCCAATACATTGGGATCCACCATACCGCAGCCCAGGATCTCGAGCCAGCCGGTACCTTTGGTGATGCGATGCGCATTTTCATCCTGTAGTCCCCAGTAAACATCCATTTCGGCACTGGGCTCTGTGAACGGGAAGTAGGAAGGACGCAGGCGAATTTCTTTGTCCGGGCCATACATTTCACGGGTGAAATAGGAAAGGGTCTGCTTAAGGTCTGCAAAAGAGACATTCTCATCAATGTAAAGCCCCTCCACCTGGTGGAACTGGCAATGAGAACGGGCGGAGATGGTCTCGTTGCGGTACACCCTTCCCGGGGCTATGATCCGGATGGGAGGCTTTTCCGCCATCATCGTACGTGCCTGAACGGAAGAGGTATGGGTACGCAGCAGCATGGAAGGGTCATTCATCAGGTAGAACGTATCCTGCATGTCTCGGGCCGGGTGATCTTCGGGCGTATTCATCGCCGTAAAATTGTGCCAGTCATCTTCGATTTCCCTCTCTTCAGCCACTACAAAACCGATGCGCTCAAAAATATTAATGACGCGGTTCATGGTGATGGCAATAGGATGGCGAGACCCAAGGGGGATAGGTTCCCCGGGAGCGGTGAGATCAAACTCCCCTGCATCGGAATGTGCTGCTTCGGATCCAAGGTGAAGCTGCAGATGATTGAAAGTCGCTTCAGCAGCCGTTTTAGCCTCGTTGATGAGTTGTCCAAAATCCTTTTTTAACTCATTGGGAATGTTGCGGATTTCTCCCATCAACCCTTTCAAAATATTCTTCGATCCCAGGTAGGTCCGTCTGAACTGTTCCAGCTCTTCAGCGGATTTAGGAGCGGATTCCCTGATCTCTCCGATGATTTGTTTGATCTTCTCAAATGCTTCTGTAGCCATTACACTTAAATTTCAGAATCTGTATTATTGATGATACCGTTTCCAGGGTAAAACTTCCAAAAAGTCGGTTGAGTTCCCTCGCCTGAAAATAATTGCCTGCAAAGGTAAGGTATTATTACTTTACTTAAAATCCGCCGGTTCCTTTTATTTAAAAAAAACAAATCTTGTTGCCGGTTGTTGGATTCTTGGTGTTCGATAAGTTGTTGTTGAGGAGGCATCTTCTGTGGAATTATCGAAATGCGGGCAAAAAGGTGTCGTCTTCCTAAACAATACCATTTTCACTCCTGCGTTTTGTATGGGTGGAAAAACTGACTGCTAACATAAAAAAAATCAAAATCCGGGATTTGGCCGTGTTTTTGGCCTGGTTTGTCATTTTGGGAATGGTATATTCGCCTTTCCTGCTGTCTGTGGCAATGATCGGTTATGGCGTATTGGCATTTTTTTCACTTGAAGGAGGACGACCGGTTTTAAACCCCGATTTGACAAAACATTTCCGGTTTTATCTTTCCGACAAAGCTTATTGGGTTATTTCACTCATTTTTTTTCTTGTTTTGTTCAGTGGCATTTTGACGGAATCCGGCAACTTTGCATACTGGGGAGAACGCATCAGGCTTAAAATAGCTTTTTTACTTTTTCCCTTTGCATTTGCCTCACTTCCTCCTATTACCGACAAGGCTTTTAAAGGCGTCATGTATTTTTTTGTCGGGGTGATGTTTTTTACCTGTCTGGGCATCGGCATTCATTATATCATACATTTCGAAGAGATCAATCATTTGATTCACCAGGGGCAACCCATGCCCACACCACGAAACCATATACGATTCAGCCTGTTGCTGGCTTATAGCATTTTTACGGCTTTTTATTTATTCAAAAAAAAGTTCACCCTTAAATATGAATGGGAACGCCCCCTGATGTTGGGCATTACCGGTTTTCTCTTTTTGTTCCTGCATTTATTGTCGGTAAGAAGTGGTCTGGTGGCCTTTTATATGACAGCGGTGGTGCTCATTCTTCGACGGGCCTGGGTGTCGAAAAAGTATTTCCAGGGCCTGGCGCTGGTTGCCCTGATGGCAGCGATCCCTGTGATTGCGTACAGGGCCATTCCCAGTTTCAAAGCCAAGGTGGATTATAGCCTCTATGACCGCTGGATCAGGCAGCATGATCTTTCCCAGAATGATTATTCCGATGGGGGGCGTGTGGTTTCTATAAAAATGGGACTCGAGATCGGCAACGACTACCCATTATTAGGCGTCGGGGCCGGAAATCTCAGACAGGAAGTCATCAACCGCTATGCTCAAAAATTCCAGGAGGATATGGAGCCCAAAATGCCACACAATCAATTGGTTTCCATTTATGCGGGGACAGGCTTTGTTGGTCTGGGCCTTTTTCTTTTCGCTTTTTTCTTTCCTCTTTTTTACAAAAAAGCTTACCGGCATACCTTGTTTTTAAGCTTTCATATCATCGTATTCCTGTCTTTTATGGTCGAAAACACCATCGAGAATTCCATCGGAATCGCCTTTTACCTCTTTTTCCTGTTGCTGAGCCTAAATTATCAAACAAAAGACAGAATAATGGAGGAATGAGGTGTACTTGTTCTATGTCAGATAGGGACTGTTCAAATGGAGCGAAGCGAAATCCCGGCATTATATGCCGAGGACAGGTTCCCGTAACGCGCAGGTCGGGGTTGTTATTGATTATTAAGAATCTATCAGACACAGTTGATTGAACACTCTCTCGCTGCATCACAGTGTCACAGCATCAAATCATCGTAGCATCAAATCATCGCAGCATTAAATCATTAAAGCATCAAGCATAATCCTCCACCGGCTCCACCTCCGGAATCATTCGTCTAAAAAACAATCCGGCCAGTGCTCCAAAAGCAAATCCGCCGATATGCGCCCACCAGGCCACGCCGCTTCCTGACATATTGCTCAGGTTTTGCACCCCGCTGTAGGATTGCTGGATGATCCAGAATCCCAGAAACAGAAAGGCGGGTATTCTGATGAAAAAGAAAAAGACCAGGGTGCGGATCCTTGATTTTGGATACATGACCAGGTAGGCCCCCATAACGGCAGCAATGGCTCCGCTGGCTCCCACGGTTGGGATGTTGCTGTACCAATTGAAGTAAATGTGGCCGGCGTGGGCAGCCAGGATGCCGATCAGGTAAAAAACCAAAAACCTCCGACTGCCGATGGTCGCTTCGATATTATCGGCAAAGACCCACAAAAAGACCATGTTGCCAATGAGGTGCATCCAGCTGGCATGCAAAAAAGCACTGGTCAGTAAAGTGTACAAGTCAACCCCCTGAGTAATTTCTCCCGGGATGGCTCCATAATGGTAAATAAATTGATCATAAACTTCATAAGGCATGGAGGATTGCCAAATGTAAATAAGTACATTCAAGGCAATAAAACCATAACTTAAATAGGGAAAGTGTCCGTTCCTGACTTGATCGTCTCCAATGGGAAAAATCATGCGTCTGCGTTTAAAGCTTATTAAATTTTATTTGCCCTGATCCGCCTTCGTGTTCGAATTTAAAAAAATACAACCCGGAAGCTAAACGGGAAACATCAATGCTGTTATTATGTAAATCATCATCTTTATAAATGACTTTGCCTTGAATAGTGGTTATTTGAACCTTTATTTTTTGGGTAAATTCCCATTCCAGGTTCAGGTAATGCTCCACTGGGTTCGGGAATAGATTGAGAGGGTGTAATTCCGGAGTTTCTATGCCTGTTACCAGCAAAATTCCCTGGCTGAGCGACACGCCACAGTAATTATTCTGGGCATTTAGGGTCACCTCATAGTCTCCGGGAGCTGTGTATTCATGGATGGGATCGGTGGCTGTACTGGTACTGCCGTCCCCAAAGACCCAGTTGTAATTCAATGCATTCTGGGAATTGTTGGTAAAACTGACCGTCAAATCATCCAGCATCTCCCAGGTAAAGGCAGGGGTCGGCGGTGGAAGAATTTCCACCAGGTTTTCAGAGGTGAAAACATTTTCTCCTGCGGATCCGGTGGCCGTCAGGGAAACATCATAAATTCCGGGAGTGGCATATATCACCACCGGGTTTTCGTCATTCGACGAAACAGGCGTTCCACCGGGGAAATTCCATTCCAGTTGGTCATAGGTGCCTGTAGTGGCATTGGTAAACTGCACTTCAAAGGGGGCGCAACCGCCGGCATCGCTATAATTGAAACCCGCCACGATTGGAACCAATAACGATATTTCCATCATAAAAATATCCTGGCCACAATCGTTGGAAGCGGTCAACATTACGACGTAAGTGCCATATCCCGGGAAAGTATGTTCCGGATCGTTTTCGGCCGACTGCTGGCTGTCGCCGAAATTCCAGGAAAAAGTATCGGCATTAGTCGAAAGATTCTCAAAATTTACCGTCAGATCTTCGGCCATAAAAGTAAATTGAGCCTCAGGAAGCGGGGCAACGACTACAGGAATAGGGGAGGAGACCACATCGTCGAAACATTCGCTGGAAACGATCAGCCTGAATTGGTAATTATTGAAACTTGCATCGATTGTATTGACTTGCAATGAAGCGGTATTGGCTCCGGAAAAAGGAGCATTATTTGGTACGTTTTCAAAACCGTTGCCGTCATCCAGCTGCCATTGGTAGGTCAAGGAAACACCTTCCGCGTCTACCGCAATTAAAAGATTTTCTCCTGCGCAGGCAAAGATCACTTCGGGTTGGTCGATGATGGCTGTCGGTGCAAAGGGCTCATTGCCGGAAACCAGGTTGTCGAGCGTTTCAATAATGCCCGTTGTGCCGCTGGTGGCGCCATTATTGCTGTTGCTGCAGGCCGTTGAATTGAGGCTAGTGCCGGCTACTCCGCCACTAATGCCCGTAGGAGGAACCGTGATGACAGAAGAAGCCATAATACGCCCTCCGCTTCCTCCGCCTCCGGGTCCAAGGCAGCGATCTGCATTGCCATTGTTGGCATCACCGCCATTGCCGCCCGTCGCTTCGAAGTGGTAACCGCTGGCAGAGAGTACGTTAAAAATGATGGTTCCGCCACCGCCGCCACCGCCGGCTCCGTCTCCGGCAGCTGTTGCGGCATGGTTTCCATTCGCTTTGATGGTGTATTCGCTTCCCATGAATTCATCGGCGATGATAAAAACAATACCGCCGCCATTTCCCCCATTCGTGCCAACGCCGTTGTTTTCATGACCCGCGCCGCCGCCGCCGCCCATATAAATGCGGTCAGAAGCAGTAGGTATGGCCTTGCCGCCACGTCCGGGAAAAGCACCGTCACAGCCGAAAGTGGAAGGTTCGTTGTTCTCGCCTCCCTGGCCTCCTGCGGTGAGATTACTCCCGCCACCGCCACCGGAGTTATGGTCGTTGCCGCCGCCACCGCCATTGGCCTGGGCGCCACGGCCGTTTTCATGGTTGGCACTGATCAAAGCGATGCCTTCTCCTTTAGGAGCGCCACGCCAATTACTTTGTTCATAGGAATAATCATTGGCATTGGTAATAAAGGAGCAGTTGTTTGTGCCGGCAACATCAGAAATGCCGCCACGAAACCCCTTCCCGCTGACATCGATATTGGCATCAGTGATTAATTGGCCGGAAACCTTCAAAGCGAGTACGCCCCCGGTCAGGCCATTCCAGGAAGCACAGGTTAACGTGCCGTTTACATGAGCAGCATCATATTCCGGCAAGGAAACCACCTGAACCTTTCCGTTAAAATCATAAGTGTTTACCGGAAAATGTTTTAGCACAATGCCTCCCGGGGAAACCGTCAGGATTTCAGCCGTTTCGTATTTCCCGGCTTGTCCGATGGAGGTAATGTTGCCGAAAGTAGCATCGTTTGAAGTATTGATTTGGGCCCCCTGCATCTGGATGATGATGACCTTCATTCCTGGTGTAAACCCGGAAGTGGAGCTGAGTGAAAATTCATTGTTGCATGCATCATAAGCCGTGACAGCTGCATATTGGTTGATGATGCCGGAGATCTGGGTTTGGCAAAAAGCCGAAACAGACGAAAATGTCAGGAAGATCAATGTAACGATCAGACGCATAGGTTTAAGTTTTGGAATTCTATCCAAAGGTAAGTTTTTTAGGACACATTGCTTATCTTTACGACAAAGGTTGCTGTCCGGAAAAATCGTTTTGTAGCGGAAGTTGAAGAAACAGAGGACATTACGGGAGTACCCTTCTTATTTCTTAACCACTACTAACCATTGACAGCATTTAAGAAAACGGTGAAAATGTAAATGGGGCATATAAAAAATTTGATTGACTGAAAATTAAAATTCAGGAATCCATTTCAAATCCATCCATTCTTCAGACTGTCTGATAAAACCTATTCAATGAGTAAGAAGTATTCATCCATTCACTATAATGATTATTTGCAACTCGGGAAAGTGCTTGGCAGCCAAAATCCGAGGAGTGCCGAGTTTGGGGAAGAGGCTCACGACGAGATGTTGTTTATCATCATTCACCAGGTTTACGAACTTTGGTTCAAAGAAATTATCCATGACCTTACTTCCGTGATGCGGATGTTTGAAAGCGGCACGTTGGATGAAAGAAATGTAGGCATTGCCGTGGCTCGTTTTGAGCGGATCATCGAAATCCAGAAGATCCTCATCGACCAGATCAAGGTGCTGGAAACCATGACGCCACTGGACTTCCTCGATTTTCGGAATTACCTGTTGCCTGCTTCCGGTTTTCAGAGTTTCCAGTTCAGGGTAGTGGAAGTGGCTCTCGGGTTAAAAAAGCAGGGAAGAATGACTTACAATAAAACGGTTTATTCAAGTGTATTTGCCGAAGACCAGCAAAAACAACTGGATGCCCTGGAAAACGGAAAATCCATGCTGGAGCTGGTCGAAGCCTGGCTGGAACGGACGCCTTTCCTGCAGTTCGAGGGGTTTGATTTTCAAAAAAAATACAAAACAGCCGTTAAAAGTATGATCGATCGGGAGAAGCAGGCCGTGCTTTCCACCGATTATCTTTCTGAAAAAGAAAAAGAACTCCGTTTGAAAATGGTTGGTGATACGGACACCTATTTTCAATCGGTACTCGATGAACAATTTCATAATGAGAAGGTCGAAAAAGGAGAACTGTCACTTTCTTACAAGGCGACTATGGCCGCTTTACTGATCAACCTGTACCGGGATGAACCCATCCTGCGAATGCCCTACCTGTTGTTGACCCGCCTGGTGGAGATCGACGAGTTGTTTACTTCCTGGAGATACAGACATGCGCAAATGGTCATGAGAATGTTGGGCCGCAAAATGGGAACGGGAGGGTCTTCCGGTCACCAATACCTGAAAGAAACTGCCGAGAAACATACCATTTTTCTCGATCTGCAAAATATTTCCACCCTAATGATTCCACGGTCTGACCTGCCGGAACTGCCGGAAGCGTTGAAGCACCAGCTGGGATTTTATTATTCATCAAAATAATTTATGCCATGAGTCAATTAGTAACACCCGTCAATTTCATGAAGTGGATTGATGAAAACAGAGATAAACTCAAACCCCCCGTTTGTAACGAGGTGGTATGGGAAAATACGGATTACATCGCCATGGTCGTCGGTGGCCCCAATTCCCGCAAGGATTACCATTACAATGAAACTCCGGAGTTCTTTTACCAGGTCGAGGGCGATATGGTGCTGAAAGTGATCGATGATGGTGAATTCAGGGATGTTCACATCAGGGAAGGAGAGATCTTTACCTTGCCACCCAAGGTGCCACATTCTCCGCAAAGATTTCCCAATACGGTAGGCCTGGTCATCGAATCCAAACGCCCTGAAGGCGTGATGGATGCCCTGGAATGGTATTGTGAAAGCTGTGGTCACCAATTGTACCGCGAGCCGTTTCCTTTGGAAAATATCGTCACCCAGATGCCTGTTATTTTTGATCGGTATTACAGCGATGAAAAGTTACGTACCTGCGACAACTGCGGGCACGAAATGCAACCACCGAAATAGTAACCCTGCCTTTAGTCGGGGTGCAAAACAGTAACCCTGCCTTTTGTCGGGGTCGAATAAAATTAAAACAAGGGCACATATGTCACAACAAAAAATAATCATCGTTGGAGCCGGACTGGCGGGCTCGTTATTGGCCATCCAAATGGCTAATCGAGGTTTTGAAGTTGCATTGTACGAACGCCGGCCGGATATGAGAACCGTAGATATTTCTGCCGGGCGATCCATAAACCTAGCTTTGTCAGACCGGGGCATTGCCGCCCTGAAAAGGGTGGGGATGGACGACTATATCATGGCCGAGGCGGTGCCCATGCCGGGAAGGCTGATTCACGGCCTTTCGGGAGAAACCAACTTCCAGCCTTATAGCGGCAGGGAAGGAGAGAATATCAATTCCATTTCAAGAGGAGGCCTGAACAGAGCCTTGATGGACAAAGCGGAGGCTTTGGGCAACGTAAAAATATTTTTCAATAAACGTTGTGAAACCGTAGATTTTGATCGTGCGGAGGCTGTTTTCCATGATGAGATTACTGGGGAGTCCACCACTGCCACCGGCGATGTGATCATCGGAACGGATGGCGCCAATTCAGCCGTACGCAATGAAATGATGCATATCGCTCCGAAGCTCAGGTTTAGCTTTTCCCAACATTACCTGGATCACGGGTACAAGGAACTCAGTATTCCTTCCAAGGGAAAAAATGGATTCCGCATGGAAAAAAATGCGCTCCACATCTGGCCACGCGGTACCTATATGCTGATCGCGCTGCCCAATTTTGACGGAAGTTTTACCGTTACGCTTTTTATGCCTTTTGAAGGAGAGCCCGGGTTCAATAACCTGGATACTGAAGCTAAAGTGATGGCTTTCTTTGAAGCGAAATTTCCCGACGTGGTGCCGCTCATGCCAGATCTGGTGGAAGACTTTTTTGATAATCCTTCCAGTTCTTTGGCCACCATCAAATGTTATCCGTGGCAGGTGAATGGAAAGACCTTGCTGGTCGGGGATTCTGCCCATGCCGTAGTGCCTTTTTACGGTCAGGGGATGAATGCTTCTTTTGAGGATTGCCACGAGCTGGATAAATACATCGAAGCCTACGGGACCGACTGGAAGCGGGTATTTGAAAATTATCAGAAATTCAGAAAAAAGGATGCCGATGCCATCGGCGACCTGGCGGAGGAAAATTATTTTGAGATGCGCGCTCATGTGGCCGACCCTGTTTTTGTATTAAAACGCCAGCTGGAGACCACCCTGGAACAAACCTATCCCGGGTATTTTTCAAAATATTCCATGGTGACTTTCCGGGAAGATATTCCGTATTCCGTGGCGATGAAAAAAGGCCGCGCACAGGATGATTTGCTGATGAAGATTTGCTCCGAAGTGGATAGTGTGGACGAGCTGGATATGGAGGATGTGCTGAGGCAATTGCAAAGGGTTTGAAAAAAGGGTAAGAATGATTGAGCCTTTGCGGACAGGAGGTCGTGATGCTTGAAAACTCACACAGAATGTCGATTTTATCGAAAGAATTTAACCGCAAAGGTCTATCTGCGACCATCGACTTTTTTGTTTTTTTTTGAATATGCTTCGGAGATCGGGGGTGGCACCGATGGAGGGCTTTACATGGCTTATTGAATTTAATTTAATAACCGCCGAAATTTATAACAGGTGCAGAGCACCTAAAAATTTGTTGTAAAAAGATTCTAAAATCAATCTAAGGTGCAGCGCACCGCAACATTTTTTCTATGGTTGGAGATTTAGGTTGCGGTGCGCTGCACCTTGAATCCTCTTCCTCCTTGTTTGGTGACAAAGGTTAAGGTGCTCTGCACCCCTTGATGGTCGAAGCATGACACAAAAAAAGAATTCGATGGTCAAGGCTTAAAGCTTTGACCGGAATATGCCTGTAAGTCTTGCAGCCTGTCTAATTGAAATTTATAAAATAATCGCAGAAATTTACAATAGGTGCAGCGCACCTGTCTGGCCGCCAGGCAAGGCCGCAACATTTTTTCTTGGTTGGAGATTTAGGTTGCGGTGCGCTGCACCTTGAATCCTCTTCCTCCTTGTTTGGTGACAAAGATTAAGGTGCTCTGCACCTGATTATATTCGGCGGTTAAATGTTTAAAACCAATTTACTACCGTGTAACAAATGTTTTTTTATTTTTTAATAAGTCCCCCAACAGAAATTTTTTCGCGCAGGTGGAACAAAGTGACATACCTTACCTCTGGTCGGTATTCCGGAGTTGGAACACCCCGTACCAACAGTCGGGGCAAAGCGCAGAATAAAAGGATTTTTCCTAAATATTTCAGCGATAATCTGCGAAATCAGCGTGACAAAAAAGTATCGGAATAGAACATTTAAACTATATAAATAAACTTTCGTTACAGTGTGTTTACCAGGATAGGTATTGGCAGATGATGTGGAAATTTTGGATTTTCGGAATAATATTGGATATATTGATATGTGATTGGGAATTGGTTATTTTTGGTCGGGTGATTTGATGAGCGTATTGGGTCGAAGCTAAAAGCCTGTCTTTGGCGTCAGCAGACAGGTTGCGACCATCGACTTTTTTGTTTTTTGGGGATGTGCTTCGGAGATCGGGGGATTTCGCTACGCTCAATTTAGTCTTTAATCTTTAGTCTTTAACCTTTTTAAAAACCAGCATCATCCCCTGCGTAAAAGTCATGCCGGAATAACTGGAATTGATATTTTCCATCTGCTCCAGGACATAGCCTTTTTCGGTATATTCCACAATGGCTCCCTGTATATCCCGGGCCAGGTGATCGCCGTTGATTCTGAAATCAGCGGAGAGCTTCGAAGGATTAATTCTATCGGATTCTATGAATACTGTTTTGTACATGTTTTAGAGTTTTTCTTTTAAAAATTGCCCGGTATAGGAGTCTTTTACTTTGATCAATGCTTCAGGAGGTCCCTGGAACACGAGGTATCCGCCCTCTTTTCCGCCTTCCGGCCCCAGATCGATGATCCAGTCCGCCGACTTGATGACTTCCATATTGTGTTCCACCACCAGGACGGTATGGCCGTTTTCTACCAAAGCATTCATGGCGGTCAATAATTTGACAATATCTTCAAAATGAAGGCCCGTGGTGGGCTCATCAAAGATAAACATGATCTTTTCACTCACTTTTTCCCTGGTCAGGAAGGAGGCGAGCTTCACCCTTTGGGCTTCCCCGCCGGACAAAGTACTCGAAGACTGGCCCAACTGCACGTATCCCAGCCCTACATCAAAGAGCGGTTGCAGTTTCTTTTGGATCTCTTTCACATTCCCAAAAAACTCCAGCCCTTCCTCTATGCTCATGCTGAGAATATCATAGATATTTTTTCCCTTATAAGTAACATCCAGCACCTCTTTTTTAAAGCGCTGTCCTTTACATTCTTCACATTCCAGGCGCACATCGGCGAGGAACTGCATTTCTACGACCTGCTCTCCTTCTCCTTTGCAGGCCGGGCAACGGCCGCCGTCCACATTAAAAGAAAAATGCGAGGGTTTGTACCCACGGATCTTCGAGGTCTGCTGGGCGGCCATGAGGTTTCTGATGGCATCGTAGGCTTTGACGTAAGTCACGGGATTCGAACGGGACGATTTCCCGATTGGATTCTGGTCGACGATCTCGACCTGTGTGATCCCATGAAGATCCCCTTCCAGCCCGAGATGCAGGCCTGCCCCGGTACGATGATTTTGTCCCAGGTGTTTACAGAGGGCAGGATACAGGATCTGCTTGACCAGGGTGGTTTTCCCGGAGCCGGAAACACCCGTCACCACACTCATTACATTGAGGGGAATACTGACATCTATATTTTTCAGGTTATGCTGTCGGCTCCCTTTTATTTGAATAAAATTCGAACTTTTTCGACGCACCTCGGGCAGTGGAATGGTTTTTCTCCCGCTCATGTACAGGGCCGTCAGGCTGTCACCGGCATCCTTGTGGATAGAGGCGTAATCGCCGGCAAAGACAATTTCCCCTCCATGGATGCCCGCCCTGGGGCCCACATCGATCAGGTAATCCGCATTTTTGATGATGTCCTCTTCGTGTTCCACCACGATGACGGTATTGCCCAGGTCGCGTAATGATTTAAGCACCTTGACCAGTCGGCCGGTATCTCTTGGGTGGAGGCCAATACTGGGCTCGTCCAGGATGTACATGGAGCTGGTCAGGTTGCTGCCCAGTGTTCTCGTCAGGTTGATGCGTTGCGTTTCTCCTCCGCTCAGGGAAGAAGACAAGCGGTTGATGTCCAGGTAACTCAATCCTACTTCATTCATGAATCGCAACCGGTTGGAAATTTCCAGGAGGAGGCGTTTGGCAATTTTTTGGTCAAATTCGGTCAGTTCGAGCTGGTTGAAAAAGGCCAGTAATTCATCGACGGGCAATTTGGTCAATTCGGTGATGGCCTTGCCTCCGATTTTTACATAATTCGCTTCTTTTCTCAACCGCCCCCCGTCGCAGGTAGGGCAGTCGGTTTTGCCACGGTAACGGGCGAGCATCACCCGGTTTTGTATTTTGTAAAGCTTTTCCTGCAATTCATCAAAAAAAGCATTGATACCGTAAAAATGTTTATTGCCCGTCCACATCAGTTTTTGCTGTTCCGGGGAAAGATCCTGCCAGGGGCGATGAACCGGGAAGTCGAACAGGTGGGCAACACTCAGGAATTCCGTGAGCCAGTTACCCAGTTTTTCTCCCTTCCAGCAGGCAATGGCCCCGTCATAAACGGAAAGAGACGGATCGGGAATGACTTTGTCCTTGTCGATGCCCATGACCTTGCTGAATCCTTCACAGGCCGGGCAGGCGCCGTAAGGGTTGTTAAAGTTAAAAAGATGCGGAGTCGGTTCGGGAAAAAGAATGCCATCCAGTTCAAACCGGTTGTTGAAATCCTTTTGTTCACCGTCCACGATTTCTACGATGCAGCTGCCTTCGCTTTCCAAAAATCCCGTCTGCACGGAATCGGCAATACGGTTTTTGTTGTCTTCATCGTCGTGTTTTACCACAAACCGGTCGATGAGAATCCACAGGGGCTCCCCGACTAATTCAGACAATGATTTGGAAAGAAAATCGGGCTCTTCCCGCAATACGTCCTCTATTTGAAGCAGTTCTTCTCCTTGTTTAATCCGTGTGTACCCTTTTTGCAACAGCAGTTCGAGTTCCTGCTTCATCAACCGGTTGGCGTATTTTCCCGGAAACGGGGCGA
Source organism: Lewinellaceae bacterium (assembly GCA_020636105.1). Taxonomy (NCBI): domain Bacteria; kingdom Pseudomonadati; phylum Bacteroidota; class Saprospiria; order Saprospirales; family Lewinellaceae; species Lewinellaceae bacterium. The sequence goes on along the minus strand of JACJYL010000002.1, from coordinate 1,570,340 downwards.
GCAACAATATTTTGGTGCCCTCTTCAAAAGAGTGGATATAGTCCGTTACGTCGGCGACTTCGTGTTTTTTGACTTCCTCCCCGGAAACAGGAGAAAAGGTTTTTCCGATCCTTGCGTAAAGCAAACGCAGGTAATCGTAGATTTCGGTCAGCGTACCTACTGTTGAACGCGCGTTGGTGGTGCTCACCTTTTGCTCGATAGCGATGGCCGGGCAGATGCCTTTGATGTAATCCACTTCGGGTTTTTTCATCCTCATCAGGAATTGCCGGGCGTAGGAAGACAAACTTTCCACATAACGACGCTGCCCTTCGGCGAAGAGCGTTTCCATGGTCAGGGTGGATTTGCCTGAACCGGAAACGCCGGTGACGACGACCAGTTTATTTTTAGGAATCACCAGATCCACATTTTTGAGGTTGTTGGACCGGGCTCCCTTGATGAAAATGGAGTTTTTAATATCGAGATCTTTGGTTGTTGCTGACAAGGTAAATCTATATTTTTGAATGCAAAAATGAGTTTTTTTGAATCATTTACAATAAGGAATGTAAATAATTTGCTGTGTCTATTAAGCCACTTTTTCTTAAGGAGTCTAAAACCTGAAATTCATCTAAATCAGGATTTCTTCTATTTAAGACTAATTTTCTAAACGAATTAACGGCCACTTCCTGATTCAAATCAATAGTGTCAGTTAAAAAATCATCTGCACTTTTAGCAGATAACCCATGATTATTAAGAAGTTTTTTGGGGAAATCCTTTAAATTGTTGGTAACAATGATATTCGCATTTATTTTAATTGCTGCTGCAAGAACATGGCAATCTTTTGGGTCTGGTAATTCCAATCCATCAATCAGATATTCATAATTTTCAACCATTGCATCAGGAAACGCTAAGTTAGCCCAATTAATCCGTTTCTTTATTTCTTCTTCGCTTACTGCTTTCCTTCTCATTACTTCCTCCCATTCATCGAAAATATGTTTGCTCCATTTTGGGGTAAATAAATCATCATGGGCAAACCAAAAAAGTAAATCTCGAATCTCAATTGGATATATGACATTTGTGTCCAAGACACATGTGAAACGAATACTATGTATCATATAAACCTGTTTCCTCGTCTGCTCTCATGATGTTTATAAGCAATTCCTGTTGTTTGGCTTTCATGCGGTTTTTATATTCGATTACATCCTCAAATTTGACTCTCCGATGTTTCCCTACTTTTGTATAGTCAATTTCTCCTTCCTCCAGCAATTTCACTAAATGAGGGCGGGAACAACCAATTAAATCGGCGGCCGCCTGAGTGGTCATTTCTGTGGCAATTGGAACAATTGATATGGGTTTCCCCTGGCTTGTTACTTGTAATATTTTTGCTAAAAGCTTTAAAGCTTTTAAAGGAATTTTTATTTTATCCTGTGTCTCCTCAATTTCGATTTCAGGATTTTCAGTATGTAATTGCTCAAGAGCCTCAGCAAGAGCGCTATATGATTCCATTGCAACCCTTTGTTCCTCTTTGGAGGGTTTGCTTATATTCTCTAAATATTCCATAATAGTTGAATTATTATTTTAATCCGACACGAAAATAAACGAAATAAACGAAATAAGCAAAATAATCGAAATTTTTCTTTCAATCCACTGCTTTCGTTTTTATCAATTATCCGTTTTAATTTGTCCTCTTTCTTACTTTATTTTATAATAGATAGGAATAAAAAAAGCCGTGAATATCCAAAATTGCTAATGCTTTTTTGGACATTCACGGCTAAGCAAATACCGCTTACGGGTATTCATTTAGTTTTTGCTATTTTTTTATTGAAGAACCACCTCGTTTTCTTCCACCATCTTGCGGATATTGATGAGCGCATATCTCATGCGGCCCAAAGCTGTATTGATGCTCACGCGGGTCAATTTCGCAATTTCTTTAAAACTCATATCGGCATAGTGGCGTAAGATGACCACTTCGCGTTGCTCAGGAGGGAGCAAATCTACGAGCATGCGAACCTTATCGTGCGTCTGGCTGCGAATGATGCGCTGTTCTGCATTATCATCGGAAATCTTCAGAACGTCGAAGATATCAAAAGTCTCTGTTGGAGAAACTTTTGGGCGACGTTTGTTGCGACGGAAATAATCGACGCACATATTGTAAGAGATACGCATAGCCCACTGAAGGAACTTACCCTCATGGTTGTATTTGCCCTTACGGAGTGTATCAATAATTTTAATAAATACTTCCTGGAAAATATCTTCAGCAAGACTCTGATCTTTAACGAAAAGATATATAGAGGTGAAGATTTTTTGTTTGTGTCGTTCCAGCAGGGTTTCGAAACTACGTTCGTCACCTTCCAAATATAAATTAATTAACTGCTGGTCATTAAGCGGTGTAACTTGCATAACTAAATAATTGTTGAGATTATGGGATAATTTATTTAGTGTATAAGTTACTTTCGATATACCGCAATTTTGTTTAAAGAATAGATTTAAAAATGATATTTTGTGCCTAAACACCTGCCAAAGATAGTAGCATCCCACAATAAAACCCAATTTTTTTACTTTTTTTTAAAAAATTAACAAGATTTTAATACTTGGCGATCCGATTTTAGCCGTGCGAACGGCCCGGTCACCATTCTAAATTAGGGGCTTTAATTGTAAAACTAAAATAAGCACCGTATTTTGCAGCTTTATTTATTCCGAAAACTAGAGGAAAATGCTTTTCGAGGAATTTACATACCAAAGACCGGACATTGATTCGTTTACCGAAAAATTTCAAAATTATCTTGTTGAGTTTGAAAAAGCTTCCGATTTTGAAAGCCATGAATCCGCTTTCATGCGGCTTAACGAGTTGAGAATGGAGTTTATGTCGATGTACAATATTTGTCATATCAGGCATACCATGGATACCAACGATAAATTTTATGAAGAAGAAAATGCTTTCTTTGATACCCAGATGCCGCAGTATGAGAATCTGACGAGTCAGTTTTATCAATCCCTTATCCACTCGGGTTTCAAAGAACGTTTGAAAGAAAAATGGGGGCAACAATTGTTCGTTCTTGCAGAACAGCAGTTAAAGACTTTCAAGCCTGAAATATTAGAGGATCTTGTGGAGGAAAACCTGCTTAGCAGTGAATATACGAGATTAAAAGCCAGCGCCAAGATCCGGTTTAACGGACAGGAATACAATCTTTCCTCCATTCATATTCCGGAAACATCTAAAGACAGGTCGATCAGGAAGGCGGCTTCAGAAAGCAAATGGCAATTTTTTGAAACACATAAGGAGCAGTTTGATGATATTTTTGACAAGCTGGTAAAAACCCGACATCGCATCGCAAAGAAACTGGGTTATAAAAACTTTGTGGAGCTGGGGTATGCCCGCATGCAGCGTACTGATTATACTCCTGAAATGGTGGCGAAGTTCCGGGACCAGGTAAAAGAGTATATTGTGCCGATTGCCAGTGCCTTGTACGAAAGGCAGGTGAAACGACTCGGCCTGGACAGTTTCTGCCATTTCGATGAAGATTATAAATTCACTTCCGGGAATCCTGAACCGAAAGGTACCCCGGAATGGATTTTAGACAATGCCGGAAAAATGTATGCTGCCCTGGCACCGGAAACAGATACTTTTTTCAAATTCATGCGTCAGAATAACCTGATGGACCTGGTCACGAGGCCGGGGAAAGCTACAGGGGGGTATTGTACATATATCGGAAAATATAAAGCGCCCTATATTTTTTCCAACTTTACGGGCACCAGTGCAGATATCGATGTCTTGACTCATGAAGCGGGCCATGCCTTCCAGGTGTTTTCGAGTAGAGATATCGGGTTGAATGAATACAACTGGCCGACTTATGAGGCTTGTGAAATTCACTCCATGAGCATGGAGTTTTTTACATGGCCCTGGATGGATTTGTTTTTTAAGGAAGACTCCGATAAATACAAATTTGCACATTTGGCCGCCTCCATGACTTTTTTGCCTTATGGAGTAGCCGTGGATGAATTTCAGCATTTTGTTTACGAAAATCCGGAGGTAACTCCTGCGGAAAGAAATGCTGCCTGGAAAGCCATTGAAGCAAAATACCTGCCCCATCGTGATTACGATGATAATACTTTTCTGAAAGAAGGAGGGTTCTGGCAGAAACAAAGTCACATTTATGTATCGCCGTTTTATTATATTGATTATACCCTGGCACAGGTATGCGCATTCCAGTTTTGGCAAAAAGACCGACAGGATCATAAAAAAGCATGGAAAGATTACCTGAATTTGTGTAAATTGGGCGGTAGTAAACCTTTTTTGGAGCTGGTGGAGGAAGCCAATTTGCAATCTCCCTTCGAAGAAGGTGGCATCAGGTCGGTTGTTTATTCAATCAGGGACTGGCTGAACGGGGTAGATGACTCGACTTTCTGAAAACCTAAAAAAAATAATATTCTTAGCAACTGAACATATTTCCAGAAACCGAAATCCCACAAACATGTTTATCCTATTGTTAAACTTCCTTACGGCATTTGCTTTGACCTATTTTGCCATACCTTCCATCATTAAGGTGGCCCATCAAAAGAAATTGTTTGATGTGCCTGGTGGAAGGAGTTCGCATACGGTCAGTACTCCTTCCCTGGGGGGAATCGCCATCTTTTCCGGGGCTATTTTTTCATTTATCATGTGGACTCCTTTTCAGGAATTTGCCAACCTCCAATACATCCTTTGTGCTTTCATTATTTTATTCCTGGTAGGCGCCAGGGATGACATTGCTCCTTTGTCACCAAAATACAAACTGGCTGGTCAAATCCTTGCCGCTTTGATCCTGATCTTTAAATCCGACATCATTCTCCATGGCTTTTACGGGCTTTTTGGCATCACGGCAGATATGCCCTATTGGATTTCCGTGGTCATCACTTTGTTCACCATGCTCGTCATTATCAATGCTTTCAACCTGATTGACGGTATCGACGGGTTGGCGGGCAGTATTGGGGTACTGATCATCGGAACCCTCGGAGCATGGTTTTTCCTTACGGGCAATTGGGGATATACGGCCATTGCCTTTGCTACCGTCGGGGCTATTACCGGGTTTTTAAGGTACAATTTCACCCCCGCAAAAATATTTATGGGAGATACCGGCGCACTGCTAATCGGGCTGGCTTCTTCTATTTTGGTAATAGAATTTATCGACATTAACACGGATCTGGAAGCTTCCAATCCTTATAAATTCAATGCCTCTCCCGTGGTGGCCATCGGCATTCTGATCATCCCGCTTTTTGATACTTTAAGAGTCTTTGTGACCCGGATCATCAGAGGCCATTCCCCCTTTCATCCTGACCGAAGACACATTCACCATCTTTTGATCGATTATGGCCTGGGGCATACGACAGCCACCATGATCCTGTTTTTCGTCAATATGGTTTTTATTTGTTTTGTTTTGTGGGGCCACGACAAGTTAGGGATGCATACCATGTTGGGGATCATTGGCTTTGTAGCGGCCGCATTGACCTATGTTTTACATAAGGCTGTCGTGGCAAAAAACAAAAAAATCCTCGAACAACAACAGGAAACTCAGCAGGATGATGTGGTAAAACGAGAAGAGGGCATACACTTCGACCAGGTATTCCCTGAATTGGTAGAGCAGTGAAAATAAATAAATGGCATCATTGATATACGTTTTTGTGGGAGGAGGGCTTGGTAGTTTGTCTCGTTACGGGGTGGCGCGGGCTTTGCTTTCTTTGCATCTCGATTTCCCTTTGGCGACACTTGTCGCTAATGCTTTAAGTTGTATTGTCCTTGGTTTTTTGATGAGTTTGAGTTTTAAAGAAACGCTTTCGCCGGAATACAGGCTTTTGCTGATCACCGGATTTTGCGGTGGATTCAGTACTTTCTCCACTTTCTCCGGAGAGACTTTTTCACTTTTTAATGACGGGAGCCTGTTTTACGGCTTTTTAAATATTGGACTGAATATCATCGTGTGTTTGATCTGTATTTACCTCGGATTGAGGCTGGGGGAGTGATTATCCTGCCATTCCTGGGCTTTCTTCGCCAGATTTTTAATGTTCAACTCTACTTTTTTCATGATAAAAAGATCCTTTTTACCGGCGCTACTTGTGACTAGCATGGCATAGGAGTGGAATTCCCAAACGAGCACTTTTTCTATATTTTCAATTTCCGAGAGGGGAATGGTCAGGCTGAGATGACTTGAAAAAAAATGTTGTAGTCTGAATAACAAGGTTTTTTCTCTAAGGCAAAGTCTGCCTTTAAGGCATTGATGGCCGTTCCAGAGCCATGCTGTCGTGTTTATTTGGTGTTGCATATTATGAGGAATAAAAATAGGCAGGCGGATGAATATATCCGCCTGCCAAAGGTTTAATAGGAGAAAGCGTTTTTGCCGGAATTTATTTTTATAAACCGTTTGATATAAAGCGTCCCGTCATTATGACGCAGCCTTAACAGGTATACACCATTCTTCAAGTTGTTGATATTCACCGATACAGGGCTTGCTGCCGGAATAGTCTTTTTGAATTTACGGAGCAGCCGTCCGCTGGTATCCAATATTTCCAATTCGTAAATACCCTCAACCGGCACTTTGATTATAATGTCCTGAATGGCCGGAACCGGGTAAACGTTTACCACGCCGCCTGGAGGTTCAGGAAGGTCTATGATAAGAATATTGCTGTAAACAGCATACCCGCCAATGGCTGTGCCAATGATTTGAAATTCAATGCTGCTGCTGCCATTAGGATTGTCGTCGGTGAAACTAAAAACATTGCCGTCAACCACATCAAGGACCGTCCAGTCTTCCGTGCCGATTAATCTTTTCCTGACAGAGAAAAAGGCATACTCGGTTGTTAAGGCGTCCCAGTTTAATCCAATGGAAGGAAATGGATCGATGGGCGTTCCCGTCAGGATAATGACATCATCAGTGAGTACCGGCAGACATGGTCCCGGGAGCCAGGCTGTATTTCCGGCACGCATCGCAAAACAATCGTTGCTGTAACTTACTCCGTCGCATCCGCATACAGGATCAAAAACCAGTGGGCATGGATCACTGCTGATCAGGGAAGTATCGATACAGCTGGGACTAACGCAATCCGGAACATCGATCGTAATTTGGGTCTGGTATTCACAAACGATGCCCGTGTCGTCCATTCGAAAGACCAACTGGGTAAAAGTATACCCCCCCGGCCCGGCAACGGTGAACTGCACCGGTTGGTTTCCGGTTGTATTGAAGGCATTGCCCGCTTCATTAAACCAGGTAACATCGTCACATCCCTCAAGGAGACATCTGGGCGTCAGGGTAATGTCGAAACAATCAATGTTGACATCAAACCCGCAGTTGGGCCCTTCTACATCCTGCTGCAAGGTTTCACAACTGCATCCCGGGGGATCTCCGCAATCAGGGAGTTTTATGCAATGGATCAAATGACAGCATTCCATACTCAATGAATCCTCCGGCCGCTCGTACCTTAGGCTCAGGTTGAAACAATAGAGAGAATCCGGTGGTACCGGTGTTGCTCCCTGGAGTATTTGAATGGGGCCGACCGTTATGAGTTGTCCATCATCGCTTGGATAGTCCTGCCCCAGGAAAACCAGATCTTCGACGATGAAATCCGGGGCTCCTGCGAATTCAATAAATTTAACGGCGTTAACCTTAAAACCGGAATGATTATAAAATGAAAAATAGTAATTATATCCATCAATCGGATCACAAACAATTTCTTCACTTTCGATCCATAAACAATCATTACATTTTATGAGCAGGGTATCCGAGCATACAATAGAATCACTGGCGAACCAGTTGACCACAATTTCAACCGGGTCGGTGGTTGTAATGCCTTCCAGGCAGAAGTTCATCAAAAAATCACCTGTGATTTCCGGGATGAACGCGCCTCCGACATAAGACCACATCAGGTCCTGGTGATAGACAAGATTGGTATAAGACCATTGGTGAGGTAATGGAAAATCAATATCACTAAAGGTAACTCCAGGGGTGTTGATGGTCGTTTGTATATTGGTGAAATACATATCGTCAAAGTGGTTAGTTGCTTCTAGCCTGAAGCAACAATCGGTACTGTCTTCAAGGTTCCAGGGCGTTATATCCACCCAGGCACTATCACAGGGCGGGCAGTTGGGAATGGGGATGCAATACAGCGTACTGTCATAGCAGCACCATAGTTCCTCTGGCCCCTCATGGGCGTATAAGTTGTAACAGAAATCCTGCCCGGCATATTGATATCCTTCCTGGAGGGTGATTTGCCCGGACCAGGTGCCCCCCGGGGGAATCGGCCCTGGAGGCTGTTGGGTAATGATTCCGGCAAATGGTCCGGGGCTGACGACGTCAAACTTCACCCAGCCAACACTTACCGAACTGGTTGGCGGATTCCTGACCGTAAATTCATAAATCACATCGGCCCCGTTGCAATAAATCGAATCAATCTGGGTATAAAGACATTCAGGGATTGGGTCGCAGCTGAATTCGAGTAAAGTGTCGCAAACCACCTCAAAGGCCTCGTCATACCATTCCACAAGAACATGCTGTGGCGTATTCTCGATATTCGCCAGACAAAACTGGATAAAATCATTGACCTGCCCCGTGGCAAGAGGGCCTCCGATGGCAGGCACCAGGGTTACGCTGTTATTCGTGAAGATGACGTCAAGCAAACCTGGAGCAATGGATGAAGGATCGTAAGACAAAGCCACGCCATCCTGTGCAGTAAAGCTGATGCCGTAAACCTCCCCCTGTTGATTATCAAAAGAGAGACTCCAGCAACAATCGCCCTCCGCTTCACCGGCACTTGAGCTGGAAACGGAGAGGCCGTCGCAGTTGACGGGAGGGGCGGCCACCTGTAGGCAGAAGTTGTCAACGCCGACATATTTGCTGGCCCCATCAATTTGGTCCGCACTCCTCGTTATGGCGATATGGGTAATGTCTCCTGTGAGCCCAAGGCCTGCAGTGTTGAAATTGAAGGTTTGATTTTGCCATGCTCCATCACAGTTTTGAGGAACAGGGACGGTTCCAAGTAGGACAATTTCATGGGGTAGCCCACTATTGGAGAATAAATTTAAATTGGTCGGGTTATGAGAACTGATGGGTTGGCCAGGATAGGAATAGGTCCCCACCGCATGAATTCCATAAATTCCGATTACCGGATCGCCGTTTCCAAACAAACAGGCGATGTCAAAAGTGAAACTATACCACCCTGAATTTAAAGGGATTTGTGTAGCTAACTCGTTTAACATCCCTTCCCGCCAAGTGGCAATATTGGTATAAAAACGGTTGTCGATCCACATGCTGCCATAATCTCCCTGTGGGGGGGTAGGGATGGACCCGATGGCAAAATGGTTTTGATCATAATAATCCGCTTCGCTGTCTCCACTCCATATTTTATCCCATCCCTGGGCATCACCAATGGTATTGCTGGTATTGGGAGGGGCAAGACCTAATTCGAAGTCTCCATTGTCAAAGTAGTTGCCGGGGCAAAATTGACTGTAAGAAATGTTTGCAAAAAAAAGGAAGATACCAAGGCAAACGTGATTAATTGTTTTCATAATATTTTTTATTGATAATACCTACTCTGTTTAAAAAGGCTTTTCGGTATCCGCCTAAAGGGTTTGTTGTTTTGACAATAAACTTATTTCCGACCCCATTACATCTTTACAAATTTTTCAGTTCGTATATTTCCATTCTCGTTCCTGACCTGTAGCAAATACAGGCCAGGAGGCAGGTGGCTCACGTCTGTTTGAGCGAAGCCGTCATTGTCGGGGTCTGGGGGCGGGGTCTCCATCAATTGTCCATGTAAATTGTATATATGTATTGTGGAAAGGCGCGTTCCTTCCCAGCTTATTTTCAGGATCTCCTCCACCGGGTTTGTCAGTAAAAGGGGTTCCCCGGGAATTTCAGGAATGGCAAACGAGATCACGTTGCATACGCCGGGCGTCCAGGTGGTTACCCCGTAGTAATGTTCCGCCACACAAGCATTCTGGTAGGTGATCCCGTCACATCCGCACACCTTGAAATTCAGGTTAGGGCATGAATAATCCGGGTCGATCAGGTTTTCATTGATGCATAATTCCGGACAGCTTACGAAGATCAGCCGGCAAACCTGAAACCCTTCGTCGGGGAAACATTCCTCACCCTCGGGGCCTTGACGGATAATGTTCATGCATAATCGATATACGCCGATCTCAGGCAGGTTAAAAGTGACTGGGGAGGTGCCGAACGTTATACCTCCTATGCTTTGATTCTGGCCCAGTTTTCTGAAAGTCCACTCTACCTGGTCGCAAAAATTGGTGCCATTGGGAACTGCGGTAACGGAATGTTCCTGGCAGTTGACCTCGTAATCAAAACCGCTGTCCAGGGCGATTTGATAATCAAGGGGGTAAAAACAACATAGTGAATCACAATCCGGTAGCCATTCACAATGCTCGAGGTAACAGCAATCCATGCTCAATGAATCTTCGATCTCGAGTTTGAGGCTTATTTTGAAACAATACTCACCGGGACCTGCATCTCCATTGATCGGGATGTTGACAGGACCAACGTGATCTCCGGGATTGAAAATGCCTCCAAGGTCGATGATGTCATCCGAAATAAAATTATGGGATGGATCTTCCACGATTTTGATTTTGTTAATAGGGTTGCCGGAAATATTTTGAAAATTCAAGGTGAACACATAGTCCTTATTCGCATCACAATTGACTTCCGTTTCCGGATCCAGGATAAAACAATCATGGCAAACAATTCGGATGGTATCGGCACAGACCACGGAATCACCCTGCATCCAATGAACACTCACCAGGACAGGGGCCGTGGTGGTTATGTTGTTGAGACAAAAATCCATCAATTTTCCCGTATAAATGGGGATGAATCCATTGGGATGGGTCCAGGTAAGTTTAGAAAAAGCAGCATTGTGGGTATTGAGGAATCCAGTCGAAAGCGGGTAAGTTACATTGGAGAAGGAAACCCCGGGGTTCAGTATCTCAACCATGATAGATTCGAAAAAATTAGTTTGATAATTATTCGAAATGCTTAATGTATAACAACAACTGTCCAAAGCCGTGGAATCCTGTAGTTCATAATCGATGCTCACGAATTCACAGGGTTCACATTTCGGGAGTGTGATGCAATGGGGTAAATCAGGAGAGCAGCAATTGAGTGGATCCAGCGCATCGTGGGCAACGATGTTGAAACAGATCTCTTCGCCTCCAAAAGAAGGGTCATTGATCACAAAAATATAATCGTACGTATCTCCCGGTTGTATGGCCGGAACAGGAAAAATGACCTGGGTGATGGGTGCTCCCGTACTGGGCACTGTTACGTCTATTACGATTTTACTGACCGCGAAGTTGCAGCTCAAAGGGTTTTTAAAAGTCGCAGCATAGTGGATCAGATCTCCGACACAATAAACGCTGTCCTGAATGATGTATAGGCAGTCATCCGGTTCAGGAAGACAATGGGCTTCAAAAAGAGTGTCACAGGCTACCTGGTAATCAGTATCAAGCCATTCGATCAGGATCTGCTGGGATTCGGAACTCATCCCCGTCAGGCAGAAACGAAAAAAATCATCCACCTGACCTGTCGGAATCGGGTTACCTGGTCCACTGGAAGACACGAGGGTAACCGAACCAGGAGAATTGACAATGTCAAATAAGCCGGGATGGATATCAGCAGGGTCGTATAACAGGTCTGTTCCGTTGAGCGCCGTAATCCTTATACCGGCCAGATCTGGCACGGATTGATTATTGTAATTGAGTTGCCAGCAACAATTTTCTGTCTCTTCCTGAAGATTGACGGCTTCCATGGTTAGGTTTTCACAGCCTGTTTCCGTTACATCAACCGCGATGGTTGATTGGCATGATCGAGTGGTTCCGCAAGCGTCTTCAACAAGGTAAGTCAGGATGGTTTCTCCGACATTCAGGATCGATCCGCTGGCGTCAATAACACCATTGTCACTGGTGGCTCCATTAAGCGTATAAAAGACCGAATAGGGAGGCACGCCTCCGAAGATCGCCAATGGTGACAGATTGTTGACCACTGTATTTTGAACCCCAAAAGGAACGGAAATCGTTTGATCATCAGGACAGATGATTGTCAGGACATCGTCAGGTGTTAAAACGGTAACCAGGTAATTACAACTGTCCGTTATTCCTTCGGTAGTCGTGACGGTACAATTGATCACGGTGGTTCCTAAATCAAAAGGATCCTCAAATTCAAGTCCGTCCCCGCGGGTGCAGCGGATCTCATCCATTCCGCAACTGTCGATAAGCAGGGGCGGCGGTAGATCCAAAACTCCGGGGCATATTACTTCAATGTCTTCCGGGCAGGCCAGTTTTGGTTCACAATCCATATTGCAAATAACTTGTATGGAAAAACTGCATTCATTGGTGTTTCCTGAAAGGTCATAGCCTGTGCAATTCACCATGGTCAGACCACATTCGAAAAAATCTCCGCTGGCATGATCGCAATCCCATGAGGTGAGGCAGTTGTCGTTGACCACCGGGGCAGCAAAGAGAATGATCATTCCTGTTTCGCCTGGTCCAGCGTTGATAACCATGTCATCGGGACAGATGATCTCCGGCGGGGTATTGTCCGGGATGACCTGGAAACTTCTGATTTCTTCCGTGGCGTTTCCGCAATCGTCTTCTGCTCTCCAGCGGTAAATGATCGTATAGGGATTCAGGTTATCTACCGTATAGGGATCCACGGAGGATGTGACATTGGCATTACTGCAATTATCCGTTGCAGTGAGGATTTCCTGAGCAGGAAGCGGTTCATTGCAATGTACATCTCCAATCAGGCCGGGAAGTTGATCGAAAACTGGGGGTTGGGTATCTGGTAAAATCTGAAAGGACTGGCTTACTGAAATGAAGTCCGCTGTAAGCCAGTCAGTGGCCGTCCAGGTATAGGTAACGGTGTAAGGAGAGCAATAATCTGTAAAATCAGGTAAAAAGGTGACTTCGTAAGTTACTGAAGGAACGGAACAGTCGTCCGTTGCTTCAAGGTTTTGCACCTCTGGAAGGGCATCCTGACATTGGATGTCATCAATGGGATCCGGCAGGGTGACAAAAACGGGCGGTAGGTCAGGGGCCACGGTCAGCAGGAACTGACAGAAATCATTTTGACCGATTTCGTCGATGACGGATAACTGTGCTACCACCACCTCCCCGGGATTAAGGATCGTACCTTCAGGAGGAAATTGGGTTAGTATCAATGCCGAACAACCTCCTGAAATATCCACGAGAAATTGAAAAAGGTCCGGCACCACGCCCTGGCACATGTCGTCGAGGGGAATATGAATTTCCCCAGGACATACGATAGATAGTGGTTGATCGGGATCCGGTATAACTTCTACAGCAAATGAACAGGAAGACAGGTTGCCTGCGTTATCCGTAGCAGTACAGGTGACGGTTGTGTTACCCAAAGGAAAAAATCCCGGGTTATGGCTGCAGCTGTAGCCCACGGTGCAATTATCTGTAACCACAGGAGGGGCAAAATCTGCGAAACCCTCAGTCTCTTCACAGGAAATCAGAACAGTGATGTCTTCAGGACAAATGATCACGGGGGGTAATTGATCAACTATGGTTATTTCGGACCAGCAAAAACTGCTGTTTCCACTGAGATCCGTAGCCGTGACGGTTACTGGAATGGGGATGCCGATGGATTGACAATCCAAAAAAACGGGATCGACTGACAGGTTTAAAGCGCTGCAGTTATCTTCATAAAAATCCAGAAGATCCTCTGGGTTTAAATCAATGAATCCGATTGCAGGTAAAGCGACCTGGAGTGTACTTTTACAAACAAGGACAGGGTCATCCTGGTCTGTCACGATAAGGTCAAAAGTACAATCGGATTGATTTCCGTTGCTATCCGTCAATGTAATGGTAACGGAATTAATGCCTACTGACACAGGGGTGCCTGCTACTGGAAGTTGCGAGACCGTATAAGTTATCACCGGGATAGAGGGGGTGAATGTCGTCAGAATGTTGAAATCCTGGAAACCAAGACCCAGCTCTCCTTGTGTATTAGGCCCGGTGGTCCACAGGCTTTTGTCTGTTTGGATGCCAAAAGAATGTTCATACCCGAATTCCGCCATTTCCCATTGGGCGTTGTTAACCTGAACGGGGAAGCCCTGATTACTTCCGGAGGTTCCCAGTCCCAGTTCTCCTGCCAGGTTTTGCCCCCAGGCGAAAAGGGTTTTGTCGGTTTTAATGGCAAAGGATCCGTCGGATTTTGCGTAAACCTTTTCCCATTGGGTGTCGGTTCCGATTTGGATAGGAAACTCCTGGTTTATGACAGTTCCATTCCCAATTTCCTGGTAAAAATTGTTGCCCCAGGCCCAGAGAGTGCCACCGGTTTTTATCCCTAGAAAATGGCCCCCTACATCAAAAGTCGCCCAGTCGGAATCATTCCCAACCTGGTTAAATGTGTTTTGAGAGGTGATCCCTGGGCCGGCAAGCATAAGGTTGGCGTAATTTGTTCCGGCACCCCACAGTGTACCGTTGGTTTTAGAGGCCATGGAAGCTTGTTCCCCCGCTGCAATCACATTCCAATCATTGTCGGAGCCTATTTGCTGAGGCAAGGTTCTTGATATCGCATCACCCAGACCTAGCTGCCCTGCCATATTCTCCCCCCAGGCCCAGAGGGTGCCATCGTTTTGTAACCCCAGACAATGGTTCTGTCCGGTTTTGATGTCCTTCCATTGATCGCTTGTTCCTATCTGTTGAGGGGTATTGCTGTCATTAAAGTTACCAAGTCCGAGCTGGCCAAAGTTATTGACTCCCCAGCTCCAGAGGGTGCCATCCGTTTTTAGCGCTACGGTAAAATTTAACCCGCAGGAAACTTCCTTCCAGTCGTCATTCCCCATTTGTTGCGGGGAATTATGGTCCGAGAAGGTGCCATCTCCGAGTTGCCCGAATTCATTGTCGCCCCAGGTCCAAAGGCTGCCATCCTCCTGAATTCCTGCAGAAAACCTGTATCCCCCTCCAATGTCCTTCCATTTTTTTAAATAAAAACAACTGTCGACAGAAATGGAATCCGTCAGCTCGGGCATTATAGCATTGCACATCCCGGGGGTAGTGGCAATTGTTATATTGTCAGGGCAATCATTTATAAAAAAGGAATTTTCGCCGGTCACGATTATCGTGAAAGAACAGATGAAAGAGAGTCCGTTGCTACCCGATCCGGTATAACTCACTTCGGTTGTTCCGGGAGGGAAATAATCTCCTGGCTGGTAAGAGGAAGAAAGCGTCCAGCTGTTTCCGCAATTGTCCAAAGAATCAGGGACCACCCACATCACATTGGCCCCACACATGCCCGGTTGGGCCGACACTTCGATATCGGCAGGACAGGAAGGACCTGAAACACTTATTTGACCGTCCACAGTGCTAAAATCTACAATTTCCATTTGATTGTTGACCACTTCGATGCTGGTAGGCATTGAACTGATAATAATCGCCGAACTTGCCCCCGGGGAACCGACGATTTCAAGGCAAATTTCAAAGAGCGTGCTGCCATCAGGCACAGTGATGCCTTGTACATTATCGTCAAACCAGGCAGCCGTAATGTATCCTTCCTGCGGTGTGCCAAAATTAGCGGCCGTCATTCCTGGCAGGTTGAAATTCATTGTTTGATTAAAATGGAGTACGTCGGGATCGTAGTTAAGGCTAAATTGAAAGGCCTCGATATCTTCAAAACCGGTCGTTGTTATTGGAAAACAAATTTGATCTCCCTGACAAACCCCTTGGTTAATTAGAGCAATAAAAGTAATTGGAGTATTGTTTTCGATGCCAGTCAGCATTCCTGTGACATGCGGGAAAGAAGCTCCGTAATCATTTTTAATATGCCCGCTGGTCACGAAACCGGGAGATGGCCGGTCGGATATTTTAGGTTGAAACAAATATCCTGGGTGAAAGAACACAAGGGCAGCCAATGGAAGTAACAGGGTAAAAATGGTTTTCATAACGGAGGATTTTTTCCAAAAATAAAGGGTGTGTTGACCAGCTTCCTGGCTATTATAAATTTGGGGAGGTTGGAGAGGTATTTGGTGGAAATGAATATAAATTCGGTAAATGGGGGTAAGAATTTTAGGTTTTTTCGATTTGATTCTGGAAGAGGGATTTTTAAAGGGGCGTTTTCACCCAGTGGCTCCAATCTCAAAAAACAGAAGCCTTTTATCTTCCTGATCTACCATTGTTGACCAAAATCTAAAAAAATGAAAAGTTTGATTATCATTGACCAAAACCAAAAGGCCAGAATGAACCTGAAACAAATGCTAGCAGATTCCTGTCCTGATTTCATGGTCACCGGAGAAGCTGTTGATGTAGCTTCTGCCTTGCAACTAATCAAACAGAATCCTCCCGATACGATTTTTATGGATATAAATTTTAAAGATGGGACAGGATTTGACCTGCTAAATAAACTGGACAACCCTACATTTCAGGTTGTTTTTACGGCCACTTGCGGTCAATTCGCCATGAATGCCTTCCAATATAATGTGGTCGATTATCTGTTAAAACCAGTTGACCTTCACGACCTTGTCAGGGCAGTAAACAAGATCAGGCGTTCGGGCCGTCATACGTTTTTACCCGGTCTTTTTAAAAAGGAGGTAACTCCCACCTACACGGATAAGATTGCACTCTCCACCTCAAACGGCCTGGCGTTCGTGAAACTTAATCAGGTGATCTACCTTCGATCGGAAGGAAGTTATACTACTTTCTATATGAGGGATGGGAAAAATTTAACGGTCTGTAAAGGGTTGAAAAATTTTGATGGGGGAGGCCTGCCCTGCAATCATTTTTTCAGGACGCATCAGTCTTTTATGGTCAATGCGGAATGGGTAGAAGAAATTACCAGCAAGGACGGGCATTTTGCCCTGATGTATGGGGGCGCTGAGATTCCCGTATCGAGAAGGAAAAAGGATTCTTTTGTAGAGTTCCTGCATAGTAGGATTCTAGGATAAAGACTTTCCATAATTTCTAAAAAGTTTGAGAATAGGATGTTGGGTATTGATGCTTTACTTCTTTAAAATTTAACACAAACATTCTTGGCCTCGGTAAAAAATCTTAACGCTTCCCAACCGCCTTCTCTTCCCACTCCTGAATTTTTAACGCCTCCAAAAGGAGTCCTCAGGTCACGGAGCATCCAGCAATTGATCCATACAATGCCGGCCTGGATTTTTTCGGCCATGCGCGTGGCTCTTTTGAGGTCATTGGTCCATAAAGTTGAGGCCAGGCCGTAAACGGTGCCGTTTGCCAATTCAAGGGCTTCTTCTTCTGTGTCGAAAGGCTGGATGGTGACTACCGGCCCGAAAATTTCTTCCTGGTTGGTACGGCATCCGATCGAAAGCCCTTCGATGACCGCCGGGCGCATATAGTATCCGTTTTTTAGTTTACCATCCATCTCGATCAAATCCCCGCCGCACAGGATTTTACCTCCTTCTTCCCGAGCTACTTCCAGGTAGGATTGCACTTTGTCCAGGTGTTGTTTGGAAACCAGGGCGCCCAGTTTGGTGTCCTGATCGAAAGGATCACCTACCTTCAGATTGGAAACTCTTTCGACCAATGCATCGCGGAATTTTTCATAGATGGGTCTTTCCACATAAACCCTGGAGCCGCACAGGCAAATCTGTCCGTTATTGGAAAAGGAGGAAGCGACTGTTGTTTTTATCATTTCGTCGAAGTCGCAGTCGGCAAAAACAATATTTGGGTTTTTGCCGCCCAGTTCAAGAGACAATTTTTTGAACATGGGGGCTGCTGTGGCAGCAATGGTTTTTCCTGTTGCAGTGCCTCCGGTAAAAGAGATGGCCTTGATCTCCGGGTGTTCAATGATCGGCTGACCTGCTTTGCTTCCCAGTCCATGAACGATATTCAAAACGCCGGCAGGTAACCCGGCTTCGATGCATATTTTGGACAGCAGGTAGGCCGTCATAGGCGTTATTTCAGATGGTTTGGCCACCACACAATTACCCGTCGCCAAAGCCGGTGCGATCTTCCATGTGAAAAGGTACAAGGGCAGATTCCATGGAGAGATGCAGCCGGTAATGCCTATGGGCTGACGCAAAGTGTAATTCACGGCTACTCCTTCCATATAATGCGATTCTGAGGCAAAATGCAATATGCCCGTGGCAAAAAACCTGAAATTCTGAATGGCACGCGGGATGTCAACCGACCTGGAGAGCCAGACGGGCTTCCCGTTATCCATGCTTTCGGCTTCAGCAAAAGCTTCCAGGTTGTCTTCAATGCCCTGGGCAATTTTCATCATTACCTTAAACCGTGTTTCCACGCCACAGGAAGACCATTCCGGGAATGCCTTTTTTGCGGCCTCTACGGCCAATTCGATGTCCCGGTCATCCGAATCGGGAATATGGCTGTAAATTTCGCCGGTGGCGGGCTGGTAATTGTTGAGGTACTCCCCGGAAACCGGATGGAGCAGTTCACCGTTGATATAATTTTGAAGATGCGTATCTATTTGCATAGCTGTTTGCTGGTTACTGGATTTTGGTTAGCTGGTTTCTTGGTGCCAAAGTTAGGTCGGAATAATGGTAGGGACAAATTGTGGCACGACTTTAGTTTTGATTTCACCCTGTTTAATGCGGTGGTCAAATGGCAGATGGAGGGCATGAGGCTTAGATATACTGCTTAAAAACCAACTGATATTTTCTTTGTCATTATCGGTATTTTACCTAAAAAAGGATGTTTATTTTACAAAAATGAGTAATTTTATGTTTTAAAAATAAAACCAAGAAAAATGAAAACATCTCACTTCCTGTTATTTTTTATGCTCATATCACTGTTTTCGTGTACCAATTTAACGACCGATACACCCGAACCGGAAAATCAAAACCAGGTTTATAATGAGAATCCAATAAGATTTTCAGCATTGGAGGTGGGGCAAAAGAGTGCTTATGTAATGTTGATAGGAAGTAACTACTCTGACAGTTTAAATTTTGATGATTTCTATTATTTTAATGATACTTTGATCGTAGAAATAATTTCCGAAGATGAAAATGGTTTCTTAGTGGAGGAGTATACAACACCTGGCTCTGTGCCTCTTTATAATATGTCAGATACCACTTACCAGTATTATCTCAAAGTGGAAAATGACTTGTTAAAGGTATATCATCCGGATGCCCAATATGGAATCCTGAGTTATCTTTTTTGGCATTCTGTTGATTCCCTTGACCTTACCCCTTTTACAAATCAGGAAATCCAAATCAAGGGATGGAAAACCTCCCTTGAATATTGTGAGTGCGATCATTTCGGATACGTTCAAAATTATGAATTATTTGGAATGACCTACGACTATTTAAACGTTTCTGTCAGAGACTTTTTTATGGCTGTTGATGGGGATGGCACAACTTTTGTTTACTCGAACACCGATGGGTTGGTAAGAACCACAAGTTATAGCTGGTGGGGGCAAACAGGTACAGGTTGGGACTTGTTGGGCAGTAATTGAAAAAAAATGGAGCAGGAGTAGAGATTTTTTAAAAAAGTGTGAGAGTGTCCAAAGAATGATAACACATTGATTATCAAAAGTGTACTAAATATTGAATCTGGAACTTTGAACACTCTTCAGGGGTACTTAAATTAGAGCCTCACGCTATAAAAATAAATAAAATCCATCCATTTTTTTACTGGGTTCTTTTCTATTCCCCAAATTTTTCCACACTATCATTATCAATGATGTTACTGAAGAAAATGGCATTGGCCATCAACTTGGCTGTGCCATACCAAAAAGCCCGGAACGTAGGATCTTCGGCCATGGTGATCACTTTTCCTTTACCGTGACCGCTGACGACGATCCCGGCTGTTTTGGCGAGTTGCGCCTGGTTTTTGGCATTGATGAAGCCTGCTTTAAGCGGAGTGTCTCCATTGATGAGTGGCGTAGCGTAAGGGTTTTTGGCAGGTTCCATAAAAAAGGTTCCCTTCCGAAAAACGGGAAGGGTCGGGTTATGGTAACCGTACAACAAGGGGTGGCTTAGGTCGGCTTGTTGTTCTATGATGGCTCCGCCGATTTCATCCCCCCCGCTGTCGAGCTGAAGACTGGAGTAAGGCCGTCGCTCCATATCGTTTTTAGGAGCGATCTTTTTTCTCGCTCCGGACAGGCCCTTCTGTATGGCCCAGCCTGAGGCATCAGCTACGGTAATGAGGGTGCCTCCTTCACTGATCCAGGATTTTAGTTTGGCGATCCCGTTGGCGCTGACGTTTCTATAGTTTCCATTGGCGAGAATAATGACATTGTATCGTTCGAGGCCGGCACCGTCGATATCTTCCGAATTGATCATGGATACCGTAATGTCATAACGCTGATCCAGTAAATGCCAGATGAAACCTACATTATAGGAAGAAGTTCCTGCTCCGGTGAGGAGTAGCACTTTTGCTTTTTCGATGGCTCTGAAGTTTCTTGAACCCATGTCCAGTCCGGTTGGCGTAAGTCCTGAATCCTGGTCGAAAAAAGCAACACCGGAGGACTTCGAGGCTTCCATAATGATGTTGTGGATTTCTTCAGGGGTTTTTCCTTCCTGGTTTTGGACGGGGATCATAATGGTTCCCATATCAAATTTTTGGGTTGAAGTGGTGAACGACTGTGTAGCCACTTTAGCCCGAAGTCCTTTGTTCAAAATATAATTCAATGCCTTTGGAGCATAAAAGTCATCCCAGGGCATGAGGTAAGAGTAATCGCTGAATTCCGGATCAGGCACAGGGGCGAAGACCTTCCACCCTTCGATGGCTTTTCCCTGAAGATCCGGGTTGAACTCCTTTTTTTTCAATTTTACAAAATTGAGATTGAAGGCATATTGCAGGGACCATGCTGAGATGTCGTAAAAAATGCTGTCATCAAAGGAGGTGCTGGTGTCGAATAAGGCTTTGATGAGCCTGTATTGAGGTTGTTCGAGAGGAATGATGAAACCATTGTCTTTAGAAAATGGGGTGCCTTGTACACTGATGTCACGGGCAAGCCCATAAACCTGAATTTGGTGGCGTCCCAGTATTTCCAGCAGATGATTCGATCTGGAAGGGTCACCAGGCGTGGCAAAAACATAAGCCTTTTCTTCTTCCAGTTGGGCCTGTTGTAAGGCATCGGTATAAAATTCTCTTTGATATTCCAGGAGCTCTTTTCTTAGACTTCTTGTAGCTTCGAAGGTGGAAAGGGCCGTGGTAACCTGGTTGCGGATGGTGAAAGAAAAAGGCATGAGCCCGTTTTCTGTTTCCTGGATATGGCCGCGGGAACTGGCCTGTTCAAATAATATGCCGATACTTCCGTTCACATCAGGATAGGTAGATCCTTTACCGATATAAAAATCATCATAATCTTCCTCGGAATAATACAAAGATCCAATGGCATCAAGTGCTGCGGAATGGAAATTACCTATTTCCCGGGTGAGTTCCTGATTTCGTTTGGGAGTATTCGGGTTGATGCGTGACTGGGAACCGGGCATAAAGAAAAAGGTCGAATTGGTGCCCATTTCATGATGATCGGTGAGCACGTTGGGTTTCCATTCGTGAAACGTATTGAGCCGTCCCTGGCTCTCCGGGTGTTGAGCGGGCAGCCAGTCGCGGTTCAGGTCAAACCAATAATGGTTGGTGCGTCCTCCCGGCCAGGGTTCGTGGTATTCGATATCCTGGGGATCGGCAGTCAGGTTTTTATTTTTATGGGTATTGGCCCAGGAGGCAAAGCGGTTGAAACCATCTGGATTGTAACAAGGATCCAGCAGGATGATGACATCGTCCAGGAGCCTGTCGATGTCCTTGCTTTTTCCGGCAGCGAGGTAGTAGGCGACCAGAACGGCGGCATTACCTCCGCTGGGTTCGTTGCCGTGGATGCTGTATCCCTGGTACAATACCGCAGGTAATTTCGAAATATCCACTCGGTCGGAGACGGTAGGGTCGCTGAGTTTGCGGTGCTCGGATTTCAGTTCTTCGAGTTTTTTGTGGTTTTTGGGAGAGGTGATGGTGAGGTAAACCAACGGGCGGCCCTCATGAGTACGGCCGTATTCGGTTAGTTCGATACGAGGAGAGACAGCGGCCAGGGCTCTCATATACATCAATTGCTGATCGTGACTGATGTGCCAATCCCCGACCTGAAAACCCAGGATGGATTCAGGTGTGGGAATATCTTTATCGTAATTGAGATCAGGTAAATAATAATTCAAGCCGTTTTCCTGGGCCTTAACGAAAAAAAAGGACAGGAATAATAGGGTCGTCGTCGCAACCAGGTGCAGTAAGTTTCTTTGCATGATTTTCTCAAAATATTGTGTGGCTCCAAAAATATCATTTTCGGAGGGAATTTTGATGGTTTATGAAAAGTATATCTTTAAATTTAGGTTTTAGTGACTAATAATTTTTAAAAATGGATTTGCGAGAAGCTTTATTGGCAGAACATTCAAGGGCTCAAAAAAATATCATTGCCGATTATGTAGGAGATTCAAAAGAGTTGTTTATGGCGTTATGGAAGGTAATTAAATCCGGCGAGGAACCTTTGCCGCAACGGGCTGTATGGGCTCTGGAGGAATGTGTAAGCAGACACCCCGGATTGTTTGATCATATTATGGAAGAAGCCATCACCCTTTTGCCCGGGGGGCATCACGATGCTTTTTACCGTAATATCACTAAAATCCTTTCTCAAAGGGAAATTCCTGAAAAATACCAGGGCATCCTTTTTGACCTGGCTATCGACTGGATGCTGGATCCAGCCAAAGCGGTGGCGATTAAAGCGCATTGTATGACACTGGCTTTTAATATCGCAATGCCTATCCCTGAATTGCGGGAAGAGCTGGCTATTGTGCTCAAAGATCAAATGGAATTTAACTCAGCAGGATTCTCCAGCCGTGGGCGGAAGATTCTCAAATCGTTAGAAAAATTGAATAGAGGAATTACAAATTCCTAACGTTGATTTTGGTTTATGGCTTCAAGCCTTAACCTTCACTCCTTTAAGCGCCTTGCTCAAAAATCGAAATACCGGGTTGATTTTAGGAAAGTTCAAAGAAGGTTTTTTACCTCCTTTTTTACTAAAAATACTTCTAAAAAATAAAAACAGAATAATAGCAGTAATCATTACGATCAATTAGTTTGTCCAATGCCCAATTGGGTCGGAGTGTTTTTAAAAATGTTCATGGTACGTCCTCATGGAACGAATTGAATACAATGTAAAGGAGAACAGCGGGGAAGTAAAAACGGTTCTACCATATTATGTTAAATTTCGACAGAACATTGTTTTCTGCCGCTTTCCCTTCCCTTCCAATACCAAAAAGGATAGTTGCCAGTATCCCGAATTCAATACTTTAACCTTTAGTCTTTAACCTTTAACCTTTCTTTACTCTTCCCTCACAATACCCACGGGCATTCTTTTATCGAAGTCCCCTGTCAGGGTAGGCGTTTGAATATTGCCGGTGTAACGGCGAACATTAGTATGGATAAATTTGAATAGTTCATCAATGGTAATAATGCTGTCGCCGTCGCTGTCGGCTTCGCCTTTTAAGCCTCTTACGAGGAAATGGCTGAATATTCCGGAACGGAGTCCGCCGTCTTCAAGGGAGTATTCTTCTCCTTTGGAGGACATCAGTAAAGCGGTGCCTCCCCTTGTGGCCTCGAAGGCTTCATAGTAACGTCTTAATGCTTCTGACATATTGGTTTTGGCGGCCAGGATACTACCGGAGTGGCAGGCATCGGCAAAAACGATTTTGTGTTTGGCCCGGCTGGCTTTCAGCAACTGGGTAATTTCAGTATGTTCGAGTTTGTTGTTGTAGCCGTCATAATCGATGGAAAGGAAAGCGCCTTCCACTCCGTGACCTGAAAAATAGAACATGATGACGTCATTTTCATCGGCGCGCAGAAAGGTGGAACGCATGGCAGTAATGATATTTTCATGGGTGGCGTCCTCGTCGATCAACAGCCGCACCTGATTATCGGGCAGCGCACCGCCTTCGGGGCTTTTCAGAAAAGCATAAACCTGATAGGCATCGTCGTCGGTATAACGCAAAACAGGCATATGCGTATAACGAGCCGCACCAATGATTACGGCCCAGATCTTTACATCTTTATCTTTTTCAATTTCTACCATTGCGGGGTTATCGCTGGCCGATTCGCTGAAAAGTTTTTTTACGGGCTTGCCGAAGTCCCAGATGGCCCCTACCACTTTCCCGCTGGTGTAATGCATCACGCCGCGCCCGTGTGGGGCATGTTGTTTCCAGCCTCCTTCGTAGAGATCTCCATTGGCATAAAATAGAGTGCCGTTACCTTCAGGATTGCCTTTGTTGAATTCACCGATAAAACGGGAACCGTCCTTATAGGTAAATTTGCCTACGCCGGTATCACAGTAAACTTCATTACAGTTGCGCATATTGGTCGTATCTCCGTTGAAAGTCATGGTGCTCCAATCCGCAATATACTGGTCGTTTTCCCATTGTCCGAAAACCGTTTCTCCGTCAGGATAATGCATAAGTCCCTGTCCGTGTCTTTTGTTGAGTTGCCATTCGCCTTCGTATCTTGAGCCATCGGAATAATACATGGTTCCCTGCCCTTCGTATTGCCCTCCGGTAAAATTACCTTCATACCGATCCCCTGAAACAAAGACGAAGACCCCGTAACCACCGGGTTTGTTTTCGAGCCAGTTGCCTTCATATCGGTTACCGTTAGCATAAATCATTACGCCTTCCCCGGAGAATTTGTTTCTTTTGAAATCACCGAAATATTCATCGCCGCTTACGAATACCATACGACCTTTTCCTTCCCGGTATTGGTCGACCCAATTGCCGAGATATTTATTCCCGTCGCTAAAATAGAAGATGCCTTTGCCGTGCAGCTTTCCATTTTTAAAATCACCGACATATTTGGCCCCGCTGGGAAAGACGCAGGTTCCATAACCGTTGTTGCAATTGCCCTTGATACACTCTGATTGAGCGTGTAAATTGACTGTTAATGGCAAGAAAAGGCATAGAAAAATGAACTCTTTCATGATAAAATTCGGATTTGGATGTACGTGTTGCTATATACTATGACAGTTCATTTCCGGCACACTGATTCCTGTTTCCTGTCATTGAGGAAAATCCTCCATTGCAATAAAAAAAATCAATTGTAATGGTTTATATCATGAAGAATGTTTAGTGAATTTTTTTAAGTCCTGTTTAGTGTGTTGTGGCCTTTCCGGGGATTTTCACCCCTTTTTTAGAACCGGAAACCCTCAAACCGATATTTTTTCACCTAAAGGATGAGGTTGATACCCGTTGTCGAAGTTATAAAACAATAAACTTTATGAAAAAATCATTATTGCCTGTAAATAGATATTTAATGTTTTCTTTAGACGGTGTTAAATATTGTGAAATGTGAAATTTTCTGTACAGTTGATATGGTTTAATTAGGAAGCGGTTGTTTTTTTTAAAAAAAAGGTAATTGAAAAGAATGAAAAAAAATGGAATATTTGTAAAATATAAATTCTCCTTAACTTTGTAGTTTAAAACAAAACACAAAATTTCAAAAAATGAAGAAAGTATTAATTTTATTGATTGCCGCTTTGGGGATGTGGGCTTGCGGTAACGAAGCAGCCACTCATGACCATGAAGGTGAAGCTCATGAAGCTCATGCCAACCATGAAGAGGGAGAAGAAGGAGCCGAAAACGCTGCCGCCGGCGACGGAAAACACTTTGGCAAAGAAATCAACAGTGACGGAGCAATTACCTATGCCGCCTTGTTGTCAAAAATGGAAGGACAAGAATCAGTTGAAGTTAAGGTTGAAGGCCTTGTCGACGCCGTTTGCCAGACCAAAGGTTGTTGGATGAATATCGCAGGGGGAGAAGGGCAGGAAAATCTTTTCGTACAATTTGAAGATTACGGTTTCTTTATGCCAAAAGATATCGCCGGACGTAAAGTGGTGATGGAAGGAAAGGCTTACCGGGAGGTGACCACCGTTGAAGAATTAAAACATTTTGCAGAAGATGAAGGAAAATCTGCAAAAGAAATAGCCGCCATTACCGAGCCGTTGGAAGAGCTAAAATTTATGGCTACCGGCGTTTTATTGCTGGATGAAGAGGGCAAATAATATTTAGGCTGGTCAGGTGATCAACCCGTCTTCCGAAAAGGGCGGCTAAATTGCCTGACCACTCAAAAAAGAGAAAACTTAAACAAATGAATTATCACGCTGCCAAAGCCTTTATTGTCGACAAACTCAATCGGGAGCTGTCGCCAAAGCTTACCTATCATGGCCTTCACCATACTTTCGACGTTCTCGAAGTGACTGATCAACTGTGTCAGTCAGAAAGGATTTCCGTATATGAAAGTATGTTGCTGAAAACGGCAGTTTTATTTCACGATTCCGGATTCATTCAAGCCGCTATGGAACATGAAGCACGGGGATGTGACCTTGCCCGGAAAGTACTGCCTAAATATGATTATACCGATGAAGAGATCGAGAGAATTTGCGGGATGATCATGGCGACCCGAATTCCTCAGAGTCCCAAAAACAAACTGGAAGAAATTATTTGTGATGCCGATCTTGATTATCTTGGCCGGGATGATTTTTATTCGATTAGTGCTACCTTATTTGAGGAATTGAAATTTTTTGGCATCTTGGAAACGGAAGAAGAATGGAATCGTATCCAGCTCAAATTTATTGGCAAACATTCCTATTTTACCTCTACTAATCAACGTCGCAGGGCTCCAAAGGAACGGTTGTATCTGGAAGAAATCGAATCTATTGTCGCGGCTTATTGATTCGCGGATGTGAATTTTTAAATTTCAGTGTCAATCAATTCTGAAAACTTTTTCTAATATTTCGAATAATTCCGGGTGATTTTTTTTCAGCAGTAATGGTCGTTTAAAGAAATATTCACTTATGACGCTGAAAAATTCTGCCTCATTGGTTGCCCCGTAAGGATTGATGTCCGAATGACCTGATTTGATTTCGCGGATTTCATTATGCATCATTTTTAACCACGGAATCACGTATTGTTGTTCCATGATGACCTCGGGAATGCCATCTGTTTCACCATCGGATTTGTCCAGGAGGTGGATGAATTCATGGATGCCCACGTTGCTTTTCGAGTTCGTATTTTCAAAACCCTGGTGAAGGGCCGGCTTCGATAAAATCATCATTCGGTTCATGGCGCCACTGCCTACCATCCCCGAAATATTGCGTTCTTCTCCCCGGGTTTCATACTCCTGGTTGAAATAGTTATCGTAAAGTAAAACTTCATTCAGGTTCCTGTACTCCCAGTCCGGGAATTCAAATAAAGGGATGATCGCGCTCGAGGCGACGAGCAGCTTGTCCGTATCGTCAATTTCAGTTTCCACGCCGGTGATGGTGATTTTATCCAGGAAGTTCAGGACCATTTGCTCGAACCGATCCTTATCCCTGGGCGACAGGAGCCGATAAAAGCGTACTTCGTTTTTTAGGATCACTTTCCAGGCTTCCGGGAATGGCCGATGGGCTCGGTTCTGTTTTTTGAAAAACATCCGCCAGGTGATCCATATCATCAGGCTGATAATGATAATAGCTAAAAATACATTTTTTGTCATTCCACTGGCTTTCTTTGCTTCAAGTTATGAAATTTTGGCTTAAAAGATAATCTTTTGTTAAAGTACCTTGCCTTGATAGTGAAAAATAAAAAGGGGCTACCCAATAAGTTGGGCGCCCCGTCATTTTCATAGCTTTAAACAAAACGAAGGATTTTTTCTTTTAGTTGGCATCAATCAGATCACCAGACCCGGAGATGTGTACATCGATGGATGGATGTCCTTTGTAAAAAACATCTCCGCTGCCGGAAATATTTACGTAAAGGGTGTCGAGTGCATTAACACGAGCGTCGCCGGAACCGCTGATGCGAATTTTTACATCGTTGCAGAACAGGTTGAAGGCATTGAGATCCCCGGAACCGCTGATGTTGAAATCCAGCAGATCGGCATTGCCTTCAAGCCACATTTCTCCGGATCCTGAAATATTGGCATCTATATTTTGCGCGTCCAGCAAAAGGTCCATGTCCCCGGAGCCTGAAATGATTAAATCAATATCATCAACAGTAAACTCATTTTCACCGATGATCTTTCCTGAACCTGAAATTTTCAGACTCTTAATATTTGGCATGGTAATGTAAATTTTCATATTGCCGATATCGCGTACGCATCTTCCTGTTTCTATTTCCCAGATATCGTTGTGAACATCAAGATCCAATTCATCGATGATATCCTCTTTACCTTCTACTTCCACCAGAAAGTCGTCTCCCTGGGTGATATACACATCGATGGCCATATTCAGCTTTATGCCGCTAAAGGTATCCATATCCAGTGTTCTGGTTTCCCATACACCGTCTCCGTTTAGGCAGTTAAAAATACCTCCGTTATCATTAATGTCGATAAAACATCCGCTCCAGGAAAATATTCCAAACAAGAGGGCGAGGATCATAGCTTTTAAATAGTTCATTGTTTTATATTTTTATGGTTAGCAAAATGTTGACTTTCCGTTTTAGAGATTTGATAAAAATAAATGGACATATTTACCGCCGCTTCACCCCGTACCAAAGCGGAGCTTTATCCTAAAAAAGTCCATTTATTCTTTAGCAGGTGGCTTACCAATTGCCGCGTTTCCAGCCAAACCAGCCGAAACGGAAGGTCAATGCGCCAATATAACCGGAAAAGTCATCGTCGTTGTACCCGAGGGTTTCGTTGGTGCCATCCACCCAGCGATAACCGGCTGAAGCGGCAATGCGAAACCAATGGGTGATATTCATTTCCAGCCCGATCTCTGGGGTCAGGACAAAAATCTTATCCAGGTCGTTGTAATGGTGGACATTGTCAAATTGAACATTTACCGCTCCCCATCCAATTCGGGTACTTCCGTAAAAGTGGAGCATTTTGTAAGTAGGCAAAGAACCTCCAATCCATAAACCGCCGTGACCAATATCCAATACTTCTAATTCGTCGTTGATGAGCTTCTCAAAATCAACACTTCCCATGCCATATCCCCCAATAAACATATTGTTGAATACAAGTCCACCGCCGCCGCCGACGGAATTCCCAAGTGAGTTTTTAAAACCGGATTCAATGATAGGGCCCCCAAAAGCGCCGCGTACCTTGACATGGTTGAACAAGGTTTCGTGTTGTCCGAATCCCCAAAGAGCTACTGCGTTTAATACCAATACCAATAATAACTTTTTCATGTTGAGTGATTTTTTTTGCATAAAATTCCTACCCCATCCCGTTGTGAAATGAGGAAGCGTTGTCTATAAAAAATGGTGATAATTTACGTTACTGTTCGCGCCGGATGAAGGCGGTTTAATTATATTGTTTTAAGAGGTTTTTCCAAGAGTTCCAATTGAGCGCAGCGAAATCCCGTACCACAGGTCGGGAGGGTTCCAATCTCCTTCAATCTCCTTCAAAACCTAATGCCTGCCTGTATCCCTACCCAGACCTTCAAGTTTGCATCAGCATCGGCTCCTTCATAAAAGGTGTAGGGAGCAAATCTGGCGGTCTTGCCTGCAGGGTCTGAGTCCGGTTTTGGTCTGGAAATATATATGTTGGCGACCGGCCCGCCAAACAAACTGAGTTTCCTGCCTACCCTGACATCATAGGTGACCCGCAGTTGGTTCAGTAAATTCAATTCATTGGTCCAGGCTTCCAGTTCATTGAGATGGATGGCTACCACTTCGATGTTTAAGAGTTCCCGTGGACTGATTGTTAAACATGTTCCTAATCCGTAACCCAATCCCCAGCTCATAAAAGATCCCTGCTGATCTCCTCCGGTAAACTGATCCCATCGGGCTCCGAAATGGAAGATGTTGTAAAACTGTTTGGTACCAAATTTAAAGGCCAGATTGGTGTACAACACTTCGCTTCCGGAAAGTTCGATCCGGTTGTATCCTCTGCGGATGATATTTAGCAGTCCGTAAGCCCCGAGGGCTACCGTATCTGCTACATTGATCAGTCCTACCTGGAAGCCTTTTACTTCCTTTGCTTTGTTGAATAAACTGCTGGTTTGTGACCAGTCTACATCTCCTGCAATATTAGCCAGTCCGGATAGCTGGGTTTTGGTGCCACTGCCGGCATAATTGACCAACCCTGCGATCTGTATGGCTTCAGCTTTTTGATTGGCAATATTGACTCCTCCGGCTATCTGAAGTCCCAGGAAATTGCCACGGGAACGGTTGTAAATACCAGCTGCCTGCAACCCTGTAAAATTGCCGTTCACCTCGTTGAACAACCCGGCGGCCTGTACGCCTTTCACCTCTTCGCTCACTTTGTTGCCCAATCCTCCTATCTGAACGCCTTTAACATCATGATGAATATTATTGACGCCCCCCCCTATGTTTACTCCATTAATTTTTTTATGATTTCCGCCTAATACGTCAATTAAAACCCTTGCCTCTTCCACATTTTCCAATAGATCCCAATCCTGCTTCATAGAAAAAAGGGAAACCTGGATAATAGGGGCTTCTTCCTGGTAAGGTTCATGGCTGATCTCCGGAATGATAAACCGTGAAGGGTCGAAATCCACCATCCTGTCGCCTCCAGGAGCCTGTTCCACCTGTGTGTTTCTAATCGGCAGCTTTTTAGGGGCTTTGCTTTCCTTAAGCCTTTTTTGGCGGTGTACCTCATCGGGCAAAGGCAATTTCTGCAGTTGCGTCAATTGCTGGAGTTTAGTTTCATCCACTCTCAGAGCGATATTGCCGCCAATATTTTTGTAGACGATCGGGGTTGGGGCAAAGATCAGATCCAGTACATTATGCAGGGGGTACTTTTGAACCGCTACGGTTACCGGGTGATCCATGGGAATGAAATCTCTGCTGTAAGTAAATTTGACCTGATAGTTCGTACTGATGTCATTCAGTACATTTCCCAATGGTTGATTGTCGCAGGCAAGGGTAACCAGCTGGTCCATATCCTGGGCCGTTATGGTGAAACACCATACGTTGAATAGGAAAAACAGGAAAAACAGCTTTGAGAATTTCATTTTTTTATAGGTGATTTATTACTGCTGTATTTGGGATTACTTTCAATTTATTTTCTGTCACATCCTTTACCACCAATGACGGAATAACCTTTTCCATCGTATTCAAATTCAAGGCCCATCGCAAACTTCATGGCCTCGATCAGGTCTTGCAGCTTGGGCTGGTCGTAAGTTCCAAAAAATTCACAGTCCAGGATTGCTTTATTATAAATGGTAAACTCCACTCCAAAATGTCTTTCAAGGGTGCTGAACACCTCCCTCATCGGGGTGTTGTTAAAACTGAGTTTTTGCGTTTTCCAGGCAATGGAGTTTTCGTTTTCCACGATGGTTTTGGCCACCTGTTGTTCTTTTTTACTCAAAATACCTTCTTCCCTGGCCTTAAGGGTCACTTTTTGCTTTGGATCTTCTTGCGAACTCAGTTCGACGCTGCCACTGCTGACGGTCACGATGATTTCTTCCTCTTCGGGGTATGCTCTTACATTAAAGGAAGTACCCAAAACCCTCGTTTTACTCGTTCCACTGCTGATGGTAAACGGCCTGGATTCATCACGATATACATCAAAGAACGCTTCTCCTTTCAGATCCACATCCCTTTTTTTGAAGGCTTTGTGGTAGGTGATCCGGCTGTTGTGGTTAAGCCATACAGTTGTACCGTCAGGCAATTCAACCTGGTTGGTTTCATTAAAAGCTGTCTCGAACACAACAATTTGCCGGTTTGAGTTCCACCAGTAAGCTGCCATGACGATGAATAGCACCGCAGCGGCCACCCGAAGGAAGATTCTTGTATTTAAAAAAGACACCTTTTTTTTATTAAGGTTGGAATTTTTAATACGAAGAGCTGGTTTTTCTGTGATCGATTGGGAGACTTTGTTCCACGCCTGGCTTATGTCTGCCTGAAAATCATTATCGTACTCTTCCGCAGTAGTCCATAGCTGTAGCATCTCATCAAAATACATGCGATGATCTTCATGGCTGTCCACCCATTTGAGCAATGCTTCTTTTTCCGTGCTGTTGATATTGCCGGAAAAATACTTTGCCATCAATCCTTCTGCATGTAGTTTTTGATCCATTTTAGATTACTTTCGATTATTAGATGTATCCCCCCATTGAGTCCCCCTACGCGAAGGTACTTTTTTTTTATTTTTTGCTATTTAGGAAAGGTTTAAATCTTTAGTCAGCGTGGCACAATCATGTCTTTTGGATTTTTTTTTACTGTTGCCGGATAATTTTATGGTTAAATTTTTTATTTTTATGAATAATCAAATTTCGTAAAATACTGATAATTAATTATTTAATCATTTTTTTACAATTTAATTGTTTATTTTAAAGGTATTCTTAAATTAAATAATGTCTTTTTTTATTTGCTTTTGTTGGGGTATATTTGTAATCTAATGATTTTAGTTTAAAAATTATCATCATCAGGAAAGCTGCACAATCCAAAATTTGCCTTAACATTTGAGAGTAATCTATTCCCTGACCGATATAAATTACGGATAGATTAAGTATTATTTAAACCCCTTGTTCAGTTATGAACGTATTAAAAGAAATTGTGCAAATTGTCGGTAATGATAAATGTGCCCTTAGCTGGATGACCAGCGAGGCCGGGCCTTCTTCCATGTTAACGGAATTCTTCGATATGATACTTGAAGACCGTTTTCAGAACGATGAGGAAGCAGCGGCACATTTTTATCCTTCGAGCGACAGTACAGCGAGTTACCGTAAACTCAAAGCCCGTTTAAAGAATCAACTCAAAGACATGTTGTTTTTGATTGATACCAGCCAATCCAACTATAGCGACAGGGAAAAAGCGTATTACCAAAGTCATAAAGACTGGGCTGCCGCAAACGTCCTATTGGGTAAGAATGCTCGTAAGGCGGGAATTTCCCTGACCCATGATGTATTGCGCTACGCTGAAAAGTATGAATTTTCAAACCTGAGTCTTGAAGCAAGCCGTGTCCTCAGGCTACATTATGGGGCTCGGGAAGGCAATGCCAAAAAATACGAGGAATACAAAGAAAAATGTGCCTTGTACAATGAAATATGCCAGGTGGAAAATATGGCGGAAGAGTTGTACACTGATTTGGTTATTGAATATGTTAATAACAAAACCATCAAGGAAGAGGTATCGGTCAGAGCGCTGGAGTCTTATAAGAAGCTTGAAGAGAGAATTAAAGGGTATCAATCCTATCGAGCCAATTTATATACCAGCCTGATCCGGTTAATGATCTATAGCAGTGTAAACGACTATAAAAATATCTTAAGAGTCTGTGACGAGAGCATTCAATTTTATGAGGAGAAGCCCTATTTTGCCAAAGTTCCCCTTCAAATATATTATTTTCAGAAACTTATCTGCCATGCCCAGCTCAGAGATTATGAGTTAGGCATGGCCACGGCAGAAAAATGTCGCAGTTACCTCGATGATGGTACTTTCAACTGGTTTAAATTCAAGGAACTTGCCTTTGTTTTGTCAATGCATACCAAAAAATATGCGCAGGCGGCACATATTTTCCTTGAAGCCACGGAGCACAAACGGTTTGAATTTTTGCCGACGGTGGTCAAGGAAGTGTGGAAGATTTACGAAGCTTACCTCCATTACCTCATTGAGATGGGGGCGTTACATCCTGAAAAAGAAAAAATTGTTCTGGATAAATTCCGGTTGGGTAAGTTCCTGAATGAAACCGTCATTTTTTCGAAGGATAAAAGCGGTATGAATATCCCGATCCTTATCGTTCAAATTTTGTTTTTGATCCACCAACGCAACTATAATGAGGCAGTTGAAAGGATTGATGCCATTGAAAAATATAGGGGACGTTACTTGTCTAAAAAAGACAATTTGAGAAGTTTTATTTTTATTAAAATGTTGCTTCAGATTCCATTGGGTATGTTTCATAAGGAAGGCGTAATTAGAAAGGCCGCATCTTATGTTAAAAAGTTTGAAACCATTCCCGTAGAAATTGCCAACCAGGCGAGTACACTGGAAATTATTCCCTACGATAATCTTTGGGAAATGTTGATCAGCTCACTGGAGAATCAATTTTACAAAGGACCTCGTGGGACTAAAAAGAAAGGCAAGCCTGCAGATTGAGTTTGTCGTTTTTAAAAATTTATTATGCAGTATTTGAAACTTTTTGAGCGTTTGTTCCGTAAAAAAATTATCACTTTAAAAAGATGGCACCCAACTTCGGGATGCTGATCCAGATTTATAAAGAGGCTATTCTACCTATCAAAAGAAAAGTATTGTTTTTCAGCACAGCATGAAAAGTTAAATACTTCTTCGTTCCAAAAAAATCTGAATCCGGGAATTTCCCGGGAAGATGACATGCTAAATGCCTTTTGGTGTTTAGCAACCCAATATCTCAGCAACCGTATTAACCAAGGCAGGCTTTCAAATTGGGTTTTGATCCTCGTGATCAAGACCTCATTAAAAGTGCCTGCTATTTTTTAACAAAAATCATTCAGTATGAAATAACACATCCTGGAATGTCCAGGTGATGCCATAAATAATTAATTGAAACACTATTCACTATGAAACACTTTTATGACACTGGTGTGTCGACCCCAAAGGTCGATACACTGAAATCTGTATCTATAGTTTTAGCAGATACATTGGGGCCTGTAATTTGAGCCCCGATCCCCCCCCTTTTTTTTGCG
The DNA here is from genome assembly GCA_020636105.1 of Lewinellaceae bacterium. Classification (NCBI taxonomy): domain Bacteria; kingdom Pseudomonadati; phylum Bacteroidota; class Saprospiria; order Saprospirales; family Lewinellaceae; species Lewinellaceae bacterium. The sequence continues at coordinate 1,535,799 of JACJYL010000002.1, read as the reverse complement.
AATTATTTTCAATATAATCAGTAGTACCGTGTAATAAAAATTTAAGAGAAATTTCTAAAATCGGTGTACGGCCATTTTTTTATCCACTTCCTGCATCCTGACATTCGAAGGGCTTGAGAGTGGAATCGCTGGGTTTAAGGACAATGTTCAGATTTTTTAATTTCGAATAATAGGAATAGGGAAATTGTCTTACCCTTAGCCATTATGCCAAGAGGATAATATTTTTATTTACCTTTGGGGCAATATTAATTTTTCCAAGGCTCTTGATTTGGTTGAAATGAACAAATTTGCTTTTTATTTTTTGATCCTGGTCCTGATCAATGCTTCGTGCACGGGTATTTCTGATAATGAACCCCTTAAAAGAGGAAGGAATTCCGGGGGGGCGGTTACCTATCTATTGGCGGATGATGTTCCCGCAGAACAGCTTGAAGCGGGTATCCCACTTTTAAAAATGTATAATGAGATGAAGCAGGCATCCCTTTCAAGCCTGTTACCTGTAGTCGTAATTCCGGAAGATGAAATGGAGGATGCACATCACCGTCTGGCCCAACAAATCGCACTGTCCAACGCGGGTTTTATCCGGGATGTAAAGTTTGAAAATAAGCAGCCATTACACACGGAAATCTTATCCGTACGCCAGCTTACCCCCGCTGAGATGGAAAAACTCAGCCTCACGCCTTTGAATAATAAGGACAATCCCTATCGCGTAGAATTATACAACTATTATCACAATACTCTTACGGTGGCTTATGTGGATGTTTATTCCCAACAGGTCCTGAATATAGAGTATTCCAGTTCTGCTCCTCCTACTATTAATGCACGGTTGAAAGAAATTGCCGTTGATATTGCCATTAATACCCCTGAAGTTATTGAAGCTACCGGAGTGGGAAAAAGCGAGTTGAAAAATAATTTTTACCCTGAATTCGAAAATACAAAATGCGAGCGTTGCCGGCACCTGTGCACAGCTCCAGTATTTACGGTGAATGGAAAACTGGTTACGGTGATCGTCGACCTGACAGATATGAGGGTGGTTGGCCTCAGTAGCCAACCCGTTTCCACTCAGAAAAATAAATCAATTTTAACCGAGCGTACCCTGCAAAATGAATACGTTTCAGACAACTTTTGCGGACAGGAAACCCGGCTGGAAAAGGAAGGGTGGGAAATTTCCTATGAATTAACCAGTTCCGATGGCCTCGAAATTAAAAATGTTTCTTTCCAGGATCGCCAAGTGATTGAATCGGCCAAGCTGGTCGACTGGCACGTGAGTTATGCCTTCAAGGAAGGATTTGGATACAGCGATGCCATGGGCTGCCCCATGTTCAGCGCGGCAGCTGTTGTGGCTTTTAGCGGCCCTGAGGTAGAGGAGATTCTTTCAGAAGGTAATGTTGTTGGATTTGCGATAGTTCAGGATTTTCGCAGCCCTGTATGGCCTATGGCCTGTAACTACCGCTATCAAAACCGTTACGAATTTTATCAGGACGGAAGGTTTAGGATCGCTGGGGTCAACCTTGGGCTGGGGTGCGGTACCGGGGGGTGGTACCGACCTGTATTCAGAATTGCCCTGGAAACTTCTCAAAAATTTGAGCAATGGAATGCAGGGAACTGGGATCGCTGGACGAAGGAAGCCTGGTATTTGCAGGACAACAAAACAACTTATTCTCCAGAAGGCTATTTGTTTAAGATGACAGATGACGATGGTAAGGGGTATTTTATAGAACCCGCGCAGGGGCAGTTTGGGGTTGGAGACAGAGGCGATAACGCTTTTACCTACGTGGTGGTAAAACATCCTGGTGAAGGAGAACAGGACATTGCTACCTTTGGGGATTGCTGTAGTACCGATTTTAAACAAGGGCCGGAACAATACCTGACAGAACCGGAATCGCTTGAGAACGGAAAACTTATATTTTGGTACGTTCCGCAAATTGAGAATGATGATAGGGAGGGTAATGAGTATTGTTGGGCTAAAACGATTATTAAAGATGGTCAAAGAACCAATTTGGCCTGGCCTGGAATTGTCGGACCAATGTTTGTTCCCGTTAAATAATCACTAGCATTAATTTCACGATGTAATCAATATGGCTGGATCAAAAAAAAAATATCAAAACAAAAAAGGCAATAAGCATAATCCACCCCCTGGAAAAGCATTAAAAAAAACGGGAGCAGGATTATCCGGTTCTAAAATAATACTCCTGACGGTGTTCCTGGTAGCTGCCGTTTTACTGGTTTGGAAATTTTTACCTTCCTCTCCTGTAACCAAAAGGAGTCATTTCATTCCAGGGCCTGCCAACACCTGCGAACATAGCCCTTCACTGATCACCACCAACAATCTGCAACAACCGGTAGCCCTTGATTTCAGTCAGCGTGGATTTACGGGAATGAGATTGATCGAAGTGAGGCAGGATGGAAGCGGCCGGGTGCTGCAACTGCCTTCCTGGGACGATGCCGGTCATCTGGGATTGTATGCCATGGATCGTAACGGGAACGTCTATACCACTCCTGTTCCCCATGTGAGCCTGTTGGAGAATCCGCCGGAGGAGCAAAACAAGGTGTATAAAATTGATTCCAGAACGGGAGACATGAAGGTCTTTGTCGATCTGCCCTGGGCCAAACCACCCTCCATCAATAATCCCTTCGGTGCTTTGGGGGTTACCTATGATTGCGATACGGAAAGCCTTTATGTGTCATCAATTGCCGGGTCGGGGCGGAATGACGAAGTAGGGAGGATTTTTCAGGTGGATATCAAGACCGCTGAGATCGTGGATATTCTGGAAGGCATAGATGCTATTGGGGTAGGGGTGTTTACCACTAAAACCGGGAAAAAGTTGTTTTGCGGCTCCGCCCGTGAACCTGATATTTATTCTATAGACTTAAATCCGGATGGAAGTTTTGCCGGAGCCCCACAATTTGTCCTTTCCTTGATAGAGCAGGAAGGTGGTAGTTATGATAAAGGCCACCGGATTCGTTTTTTCAAAGACAACAGGATGGAGATTAAAGGGATTGATTTTAATTACAGCCTCATGGTGGCCAGTGATCCGATGAGAAATATTTATAATTTTCAATACGATGAATCTACCGACGAGTGGAAATTCCTGGAAGTTTATAAACAGTAAGCGATGATCAGTTAATTAAAACCAATAAAATCTATTTGTTTATTTTTGTGCTTTCATTCATTTTACCAAATTACTTATCATGCGTTATACTGTCTTTTTTGCGTTGCTTTTACTGGTTGCCTTTGGCATTTTTCAAAATAGTAGAATGACGGAAGAAAAACAAATAGATTGTACAGCAGTAGAAGTTGAGCTTTTGAACAAAGCCCGCATCTACCTGGATTCCCTTCCTTCTTTGGCTGATGTTTCGGGCGACCAGGTTTTACAGCATAGAATCGAATTGGGTAAAAAGCTTTTTTTGGATGAGCGGCTTTCTGAAAATGGCACCAAAAGTTGCAATTCCTGTCATGTGCTTGAAAACTTTGGAGTGGACAACGAAGTGACTTCTCCCGGATTGCTAAATGTGAGAGGCGTTAGAAATACACCTTCTGTTTACAACGCCACATTTGCCCTGGCTCAATTCTGGGATGGTCGTGCCCCAGACCTTAAGGAGCAGGCGAAAAGCCCTATTTTTAATCAATTGGAAATGGGCATGCCCGATGAAGCTACCCTTATCAGCAGGTTAGAAAAGGATGAAGGCTATAAACAACTTTTTGCAAAGGCCTTCCCTGATTCCGATGAGCATTTGTCGATGGAAAATCTCACCTTGGCCATTGAAGCCTTCGAAGAAAGACTCGTGACTTATTCCCGCTTTGACGATTATTTAAAAGGCAATATAAAAGCCCTAAACGAACAGGAAAAACGAGGCCTCAATGCTTTTATTGATAATGGATGTATTCCCTGCCATAGTGGTAGTGCCACAGGAGGAAATATGTACCAGGGATTCCCACAGGTGGGAAAGATGTCTGATTACACTGGGGTTCCCAATGATGACCAGGGGCGTTATTCCGTGACCAATGAACACCGTGACAAAAGGTTGTTCAAAGTTCCCAGCCTTAGGAATGTTGCCCAAACTGCTCCTTATTTTCACGATGGGAGTGTAAAGGAACTTCACCAGGCTGTAAGGATCATGGCAAAGGCCCAACTTAATACCGATTTATCCGAAGCAGAAATTGACGACATTGTCGCTTTCCTCCATACGCTTACCGGCGAATTGCCAACCCTTTGATGTTTTCTTTGAAGCCCGGTAATCTAATCTTTTTGCTCCTTTTTCCCTCGGGAAATATCTTTTCCTTTCATGTTATTGTTCTTCCCCTGAGAGGGGAGATTCTTTTGTTTTTGGTATATGTTAAAAAGATTTTATGCTATTTTTTTTAATATATGTTCTAAAATCCTGTCACACTTTTCCCGAATCAGTTAAAAAAATGGATTTTGTAAGTATTTAAAAATCAACAACTTATCGGTTGTTGATTTTTTTTTACCCAAAATTGACCTAAGTACAATGTACCGTTAACTGTCCTTGTTGGCGGAGTCGTTTTGCCCCACTTTTGTAATGCGAAACAAATTTACAAACATCTAAAACGACCGTAACATGAAATCACATGGTACTGTAACAAGTCTCGAATTTCGTTCAAAAAAACATTTTAAATCAGGCTCAGTAGTAATTGTAGACACTTTGGCTCCGAAAGTTTAATAGCCAGATTCATGACAAGATAAAAACTTTGAAAGCGGTCGATTAATTCATTTGTAAAAAAATATTGACCTGCTAACTACACACCAATCCAGCTTGCTGGAAACAACAAACATCCCGGAAATTCAGTACTCACCATTTTTCTGAATTTGGGATCCTCGCAATCATCCCCCCTCAAGCCTATAAAAGGCTTTGATCAAAGGTGAATGCGAAAGGTTGTTTTTTAAATACAAAAGGGAGGCCTAAATACCTAAGCATTAAATCTTTTGCCTTTTCCTAAGGAAGGAATTTGAAATCAGGCAAAGCGTATAAGGCAAGGTAATATTGAAAGATTGACAATTTATGAACAATATGAATTTTAGGTTGGGGTCAGTTCCAATTGTATTTCCGACAAGCGAAATATTTCCGGTAACAAGCGGGCTCAGAGCAGAAGTACGGTTTGGAATGGCCAGTAGGAATTGTTCCGGGCTGGGTATTTGCAGCGTAGAAGCTACCGCCAGGATGTTCCAATTAACAGGTTCATGCGACAGGTCGATAGCTTATTTGACGTATGAACATTTCGGACAGATCAGGTTTCATTTTTTGAAAGCCTCGGTATGCCTTAAGGCAGAAAAAAAGCACTTCCGCAGAGGTGAGTTTATCGTTCGGGAAACTTTTGGGTTGCCCGGAAAATTTATCAGGCGTTATGACCTGAATCAAGGTAAAATCCCAAGCGGTAGGTATCCGGTGGAAGAATCAGAACACTTCTGGCGGGTAACTTTTAACCAGATTAATCACAGCGATCGAAAGTGAACGCTGTTCAAATGAATATTTAGTGTTTCAAATTTTTAAATCTCACAAATGGGAGCGTATAGAGGCAATGAATGGATGGAAATTACGCTCCAATTTGTGCTTTTTATTTGAAAATCAAATAGTTAGTAAAATTCGGTAAATGTTGTTTTATGAAATATGATCACAAGTGGAACCCTCAATTTTATTGAGGTGTTCCGCTTTGTTTTTTTTCAAAAAGACAATCTATTTATAACAAGGAGGGAAAAGACCCTTCGAAAATGTGTTTCCCCGGTATTATTTCTAAGGGCGGTTTTTCAGCCAACCGGAAGAAATGTGATTTGACCGGTCATGAATGTTTGCCTTCCCTGATGCTGGATTTTCAGTAATAAGGAAGGCAAAGACATTTAGTGCCGACGGAAACAAAAGCTTAAAATCATAATTTTTCACCAAACTCATTGTTCTCATGAATCAAAGATGTACCTATCGATTCTGTCGGGACTTCCTTAAAAACACGAAGGCCAGATGGAATCCAGCAGCTGTTCTGAAACATGATGATTTTCATCGGCCGAATAAAAATAAGGCAGTTTTAAATTCATCGCGGGACAGCCTGCTCAAACAATTTTTAACAACCGCTTTGTCGGTGATTTTTTTCTTAACCCTCTTTTCAACGGTAGTTCAGGCACAGTCCGGAACAGCCTTTCGTGATTTTAACGGTGACGGTTTGAAAACCGGGGCAGAACCTGGTGTTCAGGGCATCATCGTTAAGTTGTACGGAGATGCTGCTTTTCCTGCAAAGGACCAGCTGATCGGAGAAGCGGTTACCGGTGCCAATGGTACCTATAACTTTGCTGTTTCCCTGGTGAGCGGACGGGCTGCAAATCCCGGCGAGCCTTTGAGAATTGAATTTGAAATTCCGACATCCTTTGGGTGCGACCTCGATCATGATGTCGATTTTGTCGGTCTGGGAGGGGAGACCTATGGAACCAGCGTTCAGTTTATCCAGGGGCAGCAATCCAATATTAATTTTGCAATAAATTATCCTGGGCAATGGGTGGCTTCCAATAACCCCGACGTGTATGTTCCTTTATATACCTTTGGGGATCCTTTATTGCCGGGGAGTGCAGCCACTGAACCTGGTTTTGTGACCTTTGAGTTTTTGGAATCAGGTGTTCCGCAGGCTTTTACCGGAGGTGGTGGTACAGGAAGTGGTGATGCAGGTGTTCCGACTCCTACCGTTCTGGCGACCAACGCCGAAGTTGGCTCCCTTTACGGAGTAGCATTTTCCAGGCAGGCCCAAAAGGTTTTTGCCTCTGCAGTGATCCGCCGCCATTGTGGTTTCGGTCCCCAGGGCCCGGGAGGAATCTATTTGATAGATCCTTATTCACCCGCTACGGATAAAACCACGGACTTTCTGGATTTGGATGCGATTGGAATTTATACCTATAATAACTCAGGAAGTTATCCTGCAAATCCAATGAACAATACCAGCCCGGTAAGTGATTATATAGGAACGAATGCTGAAAGAGGATTACCTGCCGGATTGAATACCCCCAGTACCGATGTTGCGGCAGGGGATCAGGTAGGAAAGGTATCCATTGGGGATATTGATATTTCCGATGACGGCAGATACCTGTACATTCTGAATTTATACGACCGTAAAATATACGAGATTGACCTGGTCGATCCTATCAATCCGGAGGCTCCAACAATGGCCAATAAAGCCACACGCGTACGGAGCTGGGACGTTCCTGACCCGGGCACCAATGCCCAGCAGGGAGAACACCGGCCCTGGGGATTGAAATACTACCGGGGAAAACTTTATGTCGGAGTGGTGCTTTCAGGACAAGATGCTGCAGGAAATGTGGTAAGTCCTGTTTCTGGATCGGGCTATAACACTATTGGGGATGAGTTGCGGGGATACGTTTATGATTTTGATCCCTTTACTCAGGTTTTTAGCCTGAAACTCGATTTTGACTTTGATTACAATCGGGAACGCCCATGGATTCCATGGGGATATAGCCCGGGACACACCAGTCGCTATTTTTCAGCAGCTGACAGAGAATATGCTGAACCTATTATCTCTGACATCGAATTTGATGATCAGGGAAATATGCTTATTGGTATATTGGATAGAAAAGGACACCAATACGGAATTAACAATAATAATTACAACGGAGTTATCGATCATACGGAATACGCCACTGCAGGAGAATTGCTTCGGGCGAATTTAGATCCTAATTGTGATATGTTTACCATAATAACAAATGGGAATTCAGCGGATTATTATGACGATAATTTTGCACACCCTGAATCTTTGCAAGGTCCTCTGGCCGTTTTACCGGGAGGAGGAGATGCCCTTGCTGTGGTACTGGATCCGATCTATATCAGATCCGGAGGAGTTATAAGATTTAATAACACTACCGGGGATCCTGTTGCAGGATCTGCTTATGAGATTTTTGATGACAGGGAAACACTCGTCGGCGGTGATTTTGAAGCTGTACCCAGTAAGGCCAATGGACTCGGAGATATAGAATTAGCAGGGGTGGCTGCCCCTATTGAAATAGGAAACCTTGTGTGGATGGATGTGGATGCCGATGGAATCCAGGATGGTAATGAACCAGGTATTGAGGGCGTTGTGATTGAGTTGCTGAATGCCAATATGGATGTCATTGCAACAACCATGACAGACAACAAAGGTGGATATTATTTCAACCATACTAATGTTATGGATCCTGCGGGACCGGCAACTACTTCTGGACCGCTGCCTTTTACAGATTATAAGGTAAGAATTTCCCCCACACAATTCAGTGGTGGTATAGGATCAGGACCTTTGAATAAAATGGTTTTGACTTCAACAGACGCTGTGGGAACAGGCCTGGCAAACCGAAGTGATAATGATGCAGGTTTAGTGGGTGGTGAAGCTTTAATTTCGTTAACCACAGGAGCGGCCGGTCAGAACGATCACTCTTATGATTTTGGTATGCTGGTGAATGATTACGGAGACCTTCCGGATTCTTATAGCACTACTGATGGCGCGGGCGGCCCGAGACATCAGCTGGATCCAACATTATATATAGGTTCCTGCGTAGATGCTGAAATTGTTGGTCAACCGGATGCGATGGCCGGAATGATGACCGGAGGAGACGATAACAACACTATTAACGCCAGCCTGCCTATCGGTGCCAATTGTTCCGATGATGAGGATGGTGTCAGTTTTGCCACGTCTCTCGTGCCCGGCCAGCAAGCTTGTATTGAAGTAAGCATTGTCAATACAACCGGTGCTATGGCTAAACTTCAGGGCTGGATCGATTTCGACGGCAATGGAATGTTTAACGGTAACGATGAATTAAATACCGTTGATTTTGCCGGCGGAGGTGCGATGATCCCTGACGGAGGCGTGACCAATGTTCAATATTGTTTTGATGTGCCAGCGGGAGCAACTTTCTCTACCGGTTCAACGGAATTATATGCACGATTCCGTTTGAGTCCAAATGGTGGTTTAGGCTTTGGCGGTATTAATGCCAATGGCAGCGTGCCTATTGGAGAAGTAGAAGATTACAAACAGCCACTCGCCATGTTGGGTGATTATGTTTGGATTGATAAAAATTACAATGGAATTCAGGATAATGGTGAAACACCCGTAGAGGGCGTTACCGCTACCTTGCACGATTGTTCAAGTGGAGCACCAGGCAATGACCTGGGTACCCTGCAAACAGATGTAAACGGATTTTATAAATTTATCGGTCTGATTGACGGGGAGTACTGCGTGTGTTTTGCCCTGGCAACTGCGAATCATCCGAATGCAGCAACTATGCAATTTACTGCCCCGGGTGAAGGCAATGAAACAAATGACAGTGATGCCGATCAAACCTCAGGTTGCACCCCAAGTGTTACCCTGACGGCAGGAGATAATTATGAAGATTTGGATGCCGGTGTTTACGTGCCCGGCAAAATCGGAGATATTGTATTTGAAGATACCAACGGTAACGGCGTATTGGATCCGGGTGAACCCATGATCAATGGAGCGACAGCGACAATCAGCGGAACCGACGGATTGGGTAATCCATACACTGCACCGGTACAGACTACCGGTCCTGATGGGATGTATATGTTCGGTGATTTACCTCCCGGCAGTTATAAAATTACATTTACCACGCCAGCGGGTTCAAACTATGTGTTTACCGCATCAGATGACCCGAGCAACAATGGCGATGATACCAACGATAGTGATGCCAATCCTGCAATGGGTGGTATGACACCATTCTACACCATCGAATCCGGTGATGTAGACCTTACGGTAGATGCAGGAATGTACCTTCCCGGCAAATTGGGAGATATCGTATTTGAAGATACCAATGGCAACGGAGTATTTGATCAGGGCGAGCCTACCGTTAATGGTGCGACCGCTACGATCAGTGGAACTGACGGTCTTGGCAATCCATACACCGCACCGGTACAAACTACCGGCCCTGATGGGATGTATATGTTCGGGGACTTACCTCCGGGCAGTTATAAAATTACATTTACCACGCCAGCGGGTTCAAACTATGTGTTTACCGCATCAGATGATCCGAGTGGCAACGGCGATGATACCAACGATAGTGATGCCAATGCCGGAATGGGTGGCATGACACCATTCTACACCATCGAATCCGGTGATGTAGACCTTACGGTAGATGCAGGAATGTACCTCCCCGGCAAATTGGGAGATATCGTATTTGAAGATACCAATGGCAACGGAGTATTTGATCAGGGCGAGCCTACCATTAATGGAGCTACTGCTACCATCAGTGGAACCGACGGGTTGGGTAATCCATACACCGCACCGGTACAAACTACCGGTCCTGATGGGATGTATATGTTCGGGGACTTACCTCCGGGCAGTTATAAAATTACGTTTACCACGCCAGCGGGTTCAAACTATGCGTTTACTGCACCAGATGATCCGAGTGGCAACGGCGATGATACCAATGATAGTGATGCCAATGCTGCAATGGGCGGCATGACACCATTCTACACCATCGAGTCAGGTGATGTAGATCTTACAGTGGATGCTGGAATGTTTTTACCTGGAAAGATTGGCGACATAGTATGGGAAGATACCAATGGTAACGGTGTCCTTGATCCGGGTGAACCTACCGTGAACGGAGCGACAGCGACGATCAGCGGAACCGACGGACTGGGTAATCCATACACGGCACCAGTACAAACTACCGGCCCTGATGGGATGTATATGTTTGGCAACCTGACCCCAGGTAGTTATAAAATTACGTTTACTACGCCAGCGGGTTCTGATTATGTGTTTATCGCATCAGATGACCCAAGCAACAATGGTGATGATACCAACGATAGTGATGCGAATCCGGCAATGGGGGGTATGACACCATTTTACACCATTGAGTCTGGTGAAACGGATCTTACTGTAGATGCGGGAATGTATATACCTGGAAAAATCGGCGATATCGTTTGGGAAGATGTAAATGGTAACGGTGTCCAGGATCCGGGTGAGCCTACCGTGAACGGCGCCACAGCGACGATCAGCGGAACGGACGGATTGGGTAATCCATACACCGCACCGGTACAGACTACCGGCCCTGATGGCATGTATATGTTCGGTGACTTACCTCCGGGCAGTTATAAAATTACGTTTACCACGCCAGCGGGTTCAACCTATGTGTTTACCGCATCAGATGACCCGAGCAGCAATGGCGACGATACCAATGACAGTGATGCCAATGCTGCAATGGGCGGCATGACAGGCATGTATCCGATTATGTCAGGAGATACCATCCCAACAGTAGATGCGGGAATGTTTGTCCCTGGAAAATTGGGAGACATTGTTTGGGAAGACTGGAACCATAACGGCCAGCAGGATGCCGGCGAACCTCCACTTATGGGAGCGACCGCGACGATCAGTGGAACCGACGGATTGGGTAATCCATACACCGCACCGGTACAAACTACCGGCCCTGATGGTATGTATATGTTCGGAGACCTGTGGCCAGGTTCCTACAAAATTACTTTTGGCACCCCTGCAGACTTCAATCCAACAAAAGCGAATGAAGCAGGCGTTGCAGATGATAAAGACAGTGATGCAGATCCAGCCATGGGCGGCATGACGGAATTTTATGTTATCGAATCTCAGGATACGGTACTGACAGTTGACGCTGGATACTATGCTGTTGACTTTGGAGACCTTCCGGATTCTTACGGAACAACTGAAGCCTCCGACGGACCTTACCACATCATTATTCCTCAACTCTATTTGGGTTCATGTATTGATGCAGAACTCGACGGACAGGATGAGATGATGGCCGGTTTGATGATGGATGGAGATGATAATACAGGCAGTAGCTTCGGACACCCGGGCGGTAATGGATGCGATGATGAAGATGGTGTTACTTTCACTACTCCAATCGTTCCTGGTTACCAGGCATGTATTGAGATTAGTGTAGTGAACACCACAGGAGCACCAGCTGTTCTCCAGGGATGGTTAGATTTTGATGGCAACGGCTCAATGGCTGCGGAGGAATTGACCACCGGTGATTTCGCAGGAGGCGGAGTGAGTATTCCTGATGGAGGAGTCACTGGCCTTGAAGTCTGTTTTGATGTGCCAGCCGATGCGATGTACGTCATGGGAGACGGCTTCATGCGTTTCCGCTTGAGTCCGGATGGTGGACTTGAATCTACAGGGATCAACGCGGACGGCAGTATTCCACAGGGAGAAGTCGAAGACTACAAATTACCTGATGCTAAAGTAGGTAACCTGATCTGGGAAGACCGCAATTACAATGGTATTCAGGATCCGGGTCTTGATGTAGGACTCAACGGTTTTGAAGTAGAGTTGATGTGGGCCGGAGTGGACGGAATTATGGGTACATTAGATGATGTCACTTATACCACCGTGAGTTCGAATATGGGCGGTAAGGATGGACTTTATATGTTCTCAGGGCTTGTTCCCGGCGATTATAAACTGACCGTAAATACAGACCGTTTTGCGACTTTATTAGGCGTAGGAACGGATGAAAATGTGGACAGTGATGACGAAAATGGCGAATTGTTTACCATAGTAGATGTAACCGACCAGCCATTAGGAGAAAATGGTATCAACGATATGCCAGGCATGACGAACCCTGATAATCCAGGCAATAGTTACCCTGACAATCAGGATAACCTTACGTTTGACTTTGGTTATGGAGGATTTGATTATGGAGATTTACCGAATACCTTTACCACATTAGAGGATACAGGTATGCCGGGCATGGAAGGACCAAAACACTTATTTACACCATTGTGGTTTATGGGTGCCTGTGTGGACCTTGAACTGGATGGTCAGCCTGATTACACCGCCGGATATTACAGTGCTACGGATCCTCAGAATCCTGAGCCTGCCAATGAAGGAGATGATAATCTTGCGGGATTGTCAAGCCTTCCTGTTGGTGTTGCCTGCGAAGATGATGAGAATGGTGTAATTTTGAAGACCGAGATGATTCCTGGTTATCAAGCCTGTTTTGATGTGATGACCACCGGCCCTGCCGATGGTGTGATGCAGGCGTGGATTGACTTTGACGGCAGTCTTGACTTCGGAGCCGGAGAGGCCATAGAGTGGAACAAAGTAGGCGGTGTAACGGTAACGCCAACCACACAGGCCACTATGCCTGCTGGAGCGAATGTGATTACAGAAATCTGTTTCACCGTTCCTGTTACCGCTACCTTCCCGAACCGCGAAACACACATGCGTTTCCGTTTCAGTGATTTGGGTGGACTTGATTTCAAAAACCCATACGCTGACGGTTCTTATCCATTTGGTGAGATCGAAGATTTTTACCAGCCACTGGCAGCATTGGGCGATTATGTATGGCATGATGTAGATGGTGATGGGGTGCAGGATGCAAACGAAAGTGGTGTACCTGGTGCGACGGTTGAGTTGCACGATTGTACCGATCCGAACAACCCTGTACTTCTTGCCACGACTACAACAGATGGCACAGGATTTTACGAATTCATCGGTTTGATCCCGATGGAAAAATACTGTGTGCATTTTAATACCTCCACTGCTACGGATGGTAATGCGAATGATTATGTATTCACTTTCAAGGACTCACCCAATGCAGATGCCACGGATGAGAACGACAGTGATGCGGATGTGAATGGTATGACAGAACCTGTGATGATGATGGACCGCGAGCGCAATGAAACCATCGATGCGGGTGTTTATGTACCTGTATCCATTGGTAACTTCGTGTGGCTCGACCTGAACGAAAACGGAGCTCAGGATCCTGGAGAACCTGTTGTTGAAGGCGCCAAATTGTTCCTGAGTGGTACCAATAATATTGGAGAATCCATTCCGGGCGGTATGATGGTTCCTGACGGACAACCGATCCCTGCAACGATGCTGATGACGGATGCGAACGGAGAATACCTGTTTACAGGACTTGCTCCGGGAACCTATAAGATCACGTTTGATATTTCGATGATCACAGGACCAGCAGAGCTGGAAAGGTTTGCCCAGTACCTGGTGTTCACTTTCCCGGACAATACCATTGATCCTGAGGATAGTGATGTCGATCCAGGAAATTACGATTCACCGGTAGGCATGTCAGGATTCTATACCCTGCTTTCCGGCGATCAGGATTTGACCGTTGATGGTGGTATCATGGTACCGTGCCTTCCTCCAACCGATATTTGGGTGGATATGGTGATGGAAACCACAGCGATAATCCACTGGACCTCAAACAATGAGATCTTTGATGTAAATACTTTTGCACACTGCTGGAATATCGCCATTGGCAACAACGGATTCGAGCCTTGGAATAACGAAGCCGTACAATTGATCACGGTATGTTCTGATGATCCGAATATCGTCATCAACGGCGACCAGGTCAGTTACATGGTAGAAGGCCTTGCGCCAGGAACATGTTATGATGTATATGTACAGGAAGGTTGCAATGGCCAAATTCCTCCACAGGCAACTTTAGGCTGGGTGAATGCTCCCGGAACGCCACAAATCGGCGATATCCTGGGCAACCCGCTGTTGGCAACAGATGTGAATCCTGACGGACTGTGTACGTTTGACTATCCACATATCGTCACGAAGAGTGCCACGGCACCTGATTGCCCATGGGGCAGTCAGAATTACGAAGCCAATGGTACCCTTACCGTAACGATTGAGGACAGTCCAAGTTGTGGACCATCCACCTTTACGATAACCGTAACACCTGTAAACAACAGTACACCAGGAGGAACGACTCCTGTGGCAGCAACAGATATTTATATTGATGTCCCTGCAGGCACTTATGTTTATACCGATCTGGATGCCGGACAATATACTGTATCCGTACTGGAAACAGGTCCATGTCGTCCAAAGGTAAATCCTGTAGTGATGGTACAGGAGGTTCCCAATGCGATTGATAACGAAGGACCAGACAAATTCGTAACCGATATTCTTGGTAATGAAGTGACCCAAATGGGACCATACTTCTTGCCGGAAGGCGCCTGCCATTACCAACAGCAGTTGTATGTTCAGGCCATCGACGGATGTTATGGCGATATCACCGCTGACGGAGCTGTATGGGCAGAAGTGAATATGATTCCTTCTACCATCGATCCGGGTACGCAGGTGATTGTGACCAACGACGGATTTGGGGTGTACCTTGTTGATGTGAACTTCAGCACCGGAACGACAGAGCTGACGATCAACGTAAAGGATCCTGATGGCAATGTGACCTCCATGACCTACGTGGTGGAAGTATTGGATTTCAACGATCCTGAAGTAACGATCGTGGGAGCGAACAACGTGACTATTCCTCATTGTGCAGAAAGCCGCGACATCATTGTAACGGTTTATGTGAGTGATCTTTGTGACCAAACGATTACCGCCGCTGATGTCAACTTTAATGCCAACGGCACGGAAGTTGTCAACTTCGAAGGAGACGGATACATAGAATACCTGGTCACGGTATCTGCCGGAGACGACGGATCCATATGGAGCGCCAGTTACACCGATGATAATGGAAACACAGGTTTTGCCGATGTACAGATCTCTGTAGAGCAGGCCGTAGCCGATATGCCGGCAGTGATCCTTGCCGCAGATGAAAACCTGACGATTCCATATTGTGAAGAAGCAACAGAAGTATGTTACTCCTTCCAGATCTATGATGATTGTCAGCCGGTGAACCCAGACCTGGTGCATTTCCTTGGAGGAGGATCAGGCCTTGAGATCACTTATGTAGATATGAACAGCCAGACCAATGTAGGATTCTTCGAAGCCTGCGGTGTGGTAACAGCAGGAACCTATGTGTTCCAGATAGAATATGACGGACAGATCGTAGAGCCACTGATGGTGATCAACCAGCAGCAGAACCAGGCACCAATGGTAATTCTTCCTGGCAATCTGAACTTTACGGTTCCTGTATGTGAAGACAAACTGACGGCGACCTTCTCCATCCAGATCAGTGATGACTGTGATGATCTGACTTTACTTGAGTCCCTTGATTGGGAGGTAGGTATCCAGGATTACCTTGGCGGGCCTGCACCGGATTTGAACCTTCAGTGGTTCTATGTGGAAGGTTATCTCGAAATCACAGCGATGTTCTCCGCAGAGAATGACGGCAACCTGCTTTACGCAACGTTCACCGATAGTAATGGAGCAACAACCTATGTGGATGCCCAAATCAACGTGACCTCACAGCCCGATACCTGGGCACCGATCATCGTTCATCCTTCACAGGATATCAACGTTGCTCTGGATCCATGTGATGATCCGCTGACGGAAGTATGTTTCTACGTTTCTGCTACGGATAATTGCGATGACGACGTAACAACGGTAGTGACCGTCGACGGAACACCGATCAATGGTGTGGATGGAGAATACTGCGTTGAAGTAGGTCCTGGTGACCATACCATTGGTATCGTCTCCACCGATGATTCAGGAAATTCAAGCACTGAAGATTTCCACATCGTAGTGACCCAGGAGGAAGCTCCTGAAGACAACCTGGCTTGTAAAGCCTTTGTCAATGCAACATTAGGTACAGATTGCAGTGTTGAACTGTTGGCTTCCACGGTACTGAACGGTACATGGGGTTGTCTGACAGAAGAAGACTTTGTAATCACTGTAATAGATGACAATACTGAAAACGGCGCGACCATCGACGGTTGCGGCACCTTCGGTTATATGATTTCCCTCGCCGACGGCGTGGAAGCGAACTTCACGGTATGCTGGGGAGAGGTGACGGCAGAAGATAAAACTTCTCCGACCATCGAATGCCCTGCACCAACCGATGTGTCATTGACCAGCGGTGCGGAGTTCATCTGCACGGATATTGAAAGTATCCTGATCAGCGGCACACAGTACTACACAGCTTATGCAGACGGTACAACTGTTGCAGGATCTATGAGTGCTACCCTAAGCTGGATACTGAGCCAGACAGGCATACCACAAGTAGGTGATAACTGTGGCCAGGTACGGGTTTCTGTATGGGACGTTTTGACAGAAAGTGAAGACGGCTGTGGTTACGATGTGATCACCAGACACTTCCAGGTAGCTGACCGTTACAATTCTGATTGTACCGGCGCACCGATGACGGCAAGCTGTACGCAGGAAATTCGTGTACGCAAACCAAATATTGGTGATGTAGCAATGCCTCTGGCAGTAGTAGAACTGGAATGCAGCGATGAAGTGGTGTTGACAACAGACGGATACCCACACCCAAGTGTGACCGGTTATCCATCCGTGACCACTGCTTATGGAACTTACGATCTTGATGCAACTTACTGCAACCTCGGAGCTGCCTTTGTGGATAGCAATCCGATCAATGTATGTGAGAACAGCTATAAAGTAGTCAGAGAATGGACGGTAGTGGACTGGTGTAATCCTGTTCCGGTAACCAACTATACTCAGATTATCAAGGTAGGAGATACCACACCACCGGTGATCGGTTGTAACTGGCCGGATACGGACTGGGACGGCGCAGGCGATATGCCTGTATATTCCACAGGACCATTCGACTGTGCAGCAACTTTCCCGATAGCGGCACCAATTGTGACAGATAACTGTAATACTTATTCGTGGACAGTTGATGTGGTGATCCATGCACAGGTCAATGTTTATGACCAGTGGGGGCAGGTCACAGGAACACAGATCGTAGAACAGACGATCGCTTCCTACGGACCATTCGGAGCAGACCAGGCAGGACCTTATGCCACAGGAGTACCGATGAGTATTTACGGCAATCATTACCTGCACTATACAGCAACGGATGTTTGTGGCAATAGCAGCGCTTACGACTGTGCATTTGCAGTAGTGGACAACATTGCGCCGGTCGCCATATGTGACGATAATTTGCACATCTCAATAGGCAGTGAAGGTTACGCACGCGTTTACGCAGAAGATGTTGACGAAGGTAGCCATGACAACTGTAGTGAGGTGACGATCAAAGTACGTCGCGCAGGAGGTGAATGGGGTCCTTGGGTTGACTTCGATTGTGATGATGTACACAACTTCGTAACCATCGAGTTGATGGTAACTGATGCAGCGGGTAATACCAATATGTGTTGGTTAGATGTATTGATCGAAGACAAGATCACACCGTTCTGTCATGCTCCGCACAGTGTGAGTATGCATTGCGATGACGACGAACTGTTACACATAGACTGGACGGATGTAGCTCAGCTCAACGAAGTATTCGGAGAAGCCTGGGCTGAAGATAACTGTAATGCCATTGCTGAACAGACTTCTGTCAACAACAACCTTAACGATTGTGGATGGGGTACTGTAGTACGTACCTTCCGTGCAACGGATGACTGGGGGCTGACCTCAACCAACGCTTGTACTCAGGTGATCACGGTTTACGAAGTTCATAATTACGAGATCAAGTTCCCTAAAGATGCTTCGGCAGAATGTGGAACGCCAAGTCCTGATACGATTGCTTACAATACGATTGGTTGTGATCTGATCACTGTTAACGTAACGGATGTTCCTTACACAGCTACCAGCGACGAATGTTACAAAATTTTACGTACCTATAAAGTCATCAACTGGTGCGAATGGGACGGTGAGTCTGACCCGATCGTGATCGGAAGAGACGAAGATTGTGACAACAATCCTGGAGATGAAAACGTATGGGTAATCGTTCGTACGACGTGGAACGGAAACAATCCGATCTTTACGTCCTACCTGGATAGAGACAATAATGAGACCAATACGAATCCGTATGTAGGTAAGAACCGTTGCCAGGGAGGAACACCTCCCCAGGGCCACTGGGCCAACAGCACGATCAACCATGAATTGCAGAGTGTGGGACACTGGCAGTACACGCAGGTGATCAAAGTTTATGACTTTGTTGCTCCTACGGCAGTAGTTTCTGACTATGGCGCATTCTGCAGTGAATCAGCAGATTGTAACGGAGATGTGGAAATTACCTTCATCGTTGAAGAAGATTGCGATCTGAGTGTAGTCACTGTTGAAGGATTCATTGATGCCTTTGCAGACGGCATTTTGGACGGATCTGCAAGCATCTCAGGACCGGTAGCCATTGATGCAACCCATCAGTTATACACCATCAGTGGTAATTATCCACTGGGAGCACACAGCTTTGGAGTACACATCGAAGATGGATGTCATAACATCACCTGGCTGGAAATTCCATTCGAAGTGGTGGATTGTAAAGCACCGACTCCTGTATGTATCAACGGGCTTACCGTAACATTGATGCCACAGGCAAACGGATGTTGTGCGATGGCAATCTGGGCTACCGACTTTATAGCAAGTCCGGTATCCGATTGTTCAGAGCCGATCAAGTATTCTATCCACAGAGCGGAAGATGTAGCCAACGGCACAGACATTCCAACTCCGGACCAAACCGGTTTGGTACTCGATTGTAACGATGATGCAACGACTTTGATCCGCATCTACTCATGGGATAGTGCATACAACCCGTATGCCCTGCAACCAGACGGAACGATAGGCGGACCGAATTATGATTACTGCGAAACTTATGTACTGGTACAGGCCCACGAAAGTTGTGCCGCACCAATACTGTCCATGATCGCAGGAACGATACAGACGGAAGAATCCGAAGGCGTGGAAGGAGCAGAAGTGATCCTGAGTGGAAATACTTCTTTCTCTGAGACAACCCTCTCAACTGGAAACTATGTCTTTGATGTAGTCGAAAATGGGTATGATTATACGGTGACTCCTCATTTGGATATCAATCCTTTGAATGGAGTAACTACCTTTGACCTGGTGCTGGCAACCAAACATATTTTGGGCGTACAGTTGCTCGACAGTCCGTACAAAATGATCGCAGCCGATGTGAACTCATCAGGCTCCATCACCACTGCGGATATGATACAGTTGCGTAAGTTGATCCTGGGTATCTATACAGACTTCCCGAACAATACGAGCTGGAGATTTGTGGATGCAGATTATGTATTCCCTGATCCTTCCAATCCATGGTACGAGGAATTCCCTGAATCCAGGAACATCAGTGATTTGTCAGCAAACATGATGGCTGAGGATTTCATTGCTGCCAAGATCGGGGATGTGAACGGAACGGCAACGCCGAACCTGACGAGTGTTGAAGAGCGTAATGTGAATGGATTGTTCACGATTCAGACTCAGGATATCAAGGTCAAATCAGGCCGTCAGTACAGTGTAAGCTTTACGGCAGCAGATTTGGCGAAGATCCAGGGATACCAGTTTACGCTTAACTTCGACCCAACGGCGCTGAATTATGAGGGCATGACGTATGGTCTGGCCAAGGAAGAAAACTTTGGTTTGGTTTATGTCGGAGAAGGCATGATCACGACCAGCTGGAATTTACCTGGCGGAACTTCCTTGTCGGGAGATGAGGTGTTGTTCACCGTAACCTTCACCGCACAAACTGAAGCGGACCTGAGTGATCTGATCAGCATAGGCTCAAGGATTACAGGAGCCGAAGCTTACAATACCGGCAATGAATTGCTGGATGTAACGATCAGTTTCACAAATGACGCCACAGCGGCTGTGTTTGAAGTTTACCAGAATACACCGAACCCATTCAATGGTGAAACGAAGATCGGTTACAATCTCCCTGAGGATGCAACAGTTACGATCACCATACAGGATGTGACCGGTAAGACGCTTAAGGTAATGAATCAGAATGGCTTCAAAGGATACAATAACGTAATGCTTGACGCTAAGACACTCGGTGCATCAGGTGTACTTTATTACACCGTTGCGACCGACAAATACACTGCTACGAAGAAAATGATCGTAGTCAAATAATGAAATGAGCATCATCCGGATGGGTTTCGGCCCGTCCGGATGAGTTTGGTGAAAGTTTTATTTACAAAGAAAATGTAGAGAAGGGCGGGCAGCAATGTTCGCCCTTTTTTATTATTTAATTTTTGCGGCCAGGGGCATGATATTCATTTTCCTGATTTCTTCCACCGCCAATCGGGCAATTTCTGTAGCTCCTTTCTCCGAGAGGTGCGTATCATCCTCCTTGCCATCAGGATAATAAGGAAGTGATCCCGGAGCATAATGCAGGTGGAGCGATTTTGACCCTTCAACGCCATAGGAAATTTCCAGGAGCTCTGTATAATATTGAAGGTCGATAAGGGGTACATCCATTTCCCGGGCAATCATCCTCGTAACCACGGGATAATCGCCATGGGTGTCGATAAGCACGCCGTATTCGTTTAATTTACTTCTCACAATGGAAGTGAACAGGATGGATAAGCCCCTTTTTCCCGGCTTTCAATGACAAAACGCATCAGGTTGTGCCGGTAACTGGTATGCGGATTGGTAAACCGGGTAGCGTCTTTATCTTTTGAATCATTGCCTTCCACCAGTAGGGAATAGGTAAAAAAAGTGCTGTTTCTACCCCGATCGATTTTTTTAAAATGGTCATCAAAGGTTTTGATCGTATTTTCTTTGCTTTCGCCGACCAGCGAAATATTCGGGTTCCAGGCATTAATGACCACCTTTTCTTTATATACACCGTTTTTTACAAAAATGGTGATCCGTTCATAAGGGAAGGATTTCGTTCCATCAATGGCTTTTTGAATACTCGTATAATCCCCGCTGCCATCAAGAGCCACCAAAACATCATAATTTGCGGATGGTTTTTTCTTCCAGTCTAGTATTGTTCCAGAATGCTCAATGGTGCGTCCGAATCCCGGGCATAACCATTTCTGCGTTCGTACCCTATTTCGGAATAAGATGATTTTTTTATGTTGTTCCTGTCGAAGAAAAATGGGGTGTTGTCCTCCAGGTCCATAAACCGGCCCCACAACCCGGGGTGAAAGAAAAGAACGCAAGGTAAAATATACCGGAAGATATACATCGTCGGGAGAAATGTTGTTATGAAATTGAATTGATAGATTCCCTTTTTAGGAGAATGTTACCCACGGATAAGGTAAAATCCGCTTAAGATGTAATCGATTGCATTAAACCAGGCAAATACCTTTGATTATGCAAGTCTTCCAACTGAAATTTCATTACATTTAAGCAAATTTTATTTTCTTTACAGATCATTATAGTAAACACTGATGGATAAGAAGACCACTATATACGATATTGCCAAAAAGCTGAACATCACTGCCGCAACGGTTTCCAGAGCTTTGAACAACAACCCAAAGATCAGTGAAGCTACCCGTAAATTGGTCATGGAGACTGCGGACGAAATGAATTACAAACAAAACCGTGTAGCCCTGGCGCTAAAAAAAGGAAGGAGCAATAATGTGGGGGTTATCGTGCCTTATATCAACAGGAGTTTTTTTGCCAGTATTATCCAGGGCATAGAGGAAGAATTATACCCTTTTGGTTATCACGTCATCATTTGCCAGTCACATGATGAAAAAAAGAAAGAGGTCGAAAGTATTCATACCCTCCTCAACGCTCAGGTAGACGGGATTTTGATGTCGATGAGTAATACTGTGTTGGATCTTCAAGAGATTAATATAGTGCTGGGGAAATCCGTTCCGTTAGTGTTTTTTGATCGAAAAAAGGACATTAAAGGGGTCAGTTCGGTTACGCTCAATGATTTTGCAGGAGCCTATATAGTTACCCAACACCTCATTGAGGAGGGCTGCAAACGTATTGCCCACCTGCCGGGCGACCGGTCTTTGGATATTTATCAGGATCGTTTTGAAGGATACCGCCAGGCCCTGGTTGATCACGGGATGGAACCCGATGAACGGTATGTTATTGAAACGAAGAGTGATGTTGAAGCCGGAAAAATTTCTACCCGTCAGCTGATGGAACTGGACAATCCACCCGACGCCATTTTTGCCGCCGGGGACTTTGCCGCCTTAGGGGCCATCCAGGAATTGAAATCCAGGGGGATCAGAATCCCTGAAGATTTTTGCGTGGCCGGCTTCAGCAATGAACCCTTTACAAAATTCATGGAACTCTCCATGACTTCTGTGGACCAGTTTCCGACCGAAATGGGCCGGTGTGCCGCCAGGGTATTTTTGGAACAGGTGAAGCTGGAGGAGCCCGTGGAACAACAACAAAAAGTAATTTTGGAGCCTAAACTTTTTATCCGGAAATCCACTTCCCGCTCCGGGCTTTCCTGATTATAGTGAAACCCCTCTTTTCCAGGGGATAAAATCGTTTTGGTTCAGCAGCATGGCTTTGGTTTTTACCTCTCCACTGGCCACTTTGATGATAAATTCCAATAATTCCTCTGCCATCTCTTCAATGCTTTTCTCTCCCCTGATGACAGCCCCTGTGTCTATATCGATGATATCCGGCATTTTTGCAGCCAGTTCTGAATTCGAAGAAACCTTGATCACCGGGGCAACAGGATTTCCGGTAGGAGTGCCTAACCCGGTAGTAAACAAGATAATATTGGCCCCCGCGCCGCCCATAACGGTAGTGCTTTCCACATCATTACCCGGGGTGCATAAAAGGTTCAGCCCAGGTTTGGAGATATATTCGCCGTAATCCAGCACATCCACTACCGGAGAAGTCCCCCCCTTTTTGGCGGCACCGGCGGATTTCATGGCATCGGTGATCAAACCGTCCTTTATGTTTCCGGGAGAGGGGTTCATATCAAAACCGGAACCGGCATCCACGACAGATTTTTCATAGGCTTTCATCAATTCCAGGAATTTTACTCCTTTTTCCTCGTCCACGCAGCGGTTGACCAGTTCCTGTTCCACTCCGCAAAGTTCGGGAAATTCCGAAAGGATGGCGGTTCCTTTCAAGGCAACGATGAGGTCAGAAGTGTGTCCCAGGGTGGGATTGGCTGAAATGCCGGAGAATCCGTCCGAACCACCGCATTCCAGTCCGATACGGAGTTTAGACAAAGGAGCAGGTTGTCTTTTGATGGCATTTGCCGCCTTGATGGCTTCATAAGATTCCTTGATGATGACCTTCAGCATTTCATCCACAGTACCCATTTGCTGTTGTTCGTAAATGAGTACTGGTTTTTTTAGGTTGGGATTGATGGCATCGAGGGCTTTTTTGAAAATGTCTATCTGTAAATTCTGACAACCCAGACTCAATACGGTAGCACCGGCCACATTGGGATTATTGACATACCCGGCCAATAAACGGGCCAGGCTCTCGGAATCCTGGCGAATTCCCCCGCACCCTCCCTGATGCGTGATAAATTTCACCTCTATATTTTCAAATACGCGCACTGAATCCTCAGCTTCCTGTTCAGGATTGCTTTGTCCGGATACGAGAGATCGAAGGAGGAGCCGGTGATGGTTTACCTCCTGGTGTAACAACTCTTTTTCAAAGACTTCTTTCAGCAATTCTATATTCCTGTTCTCGCAAAAGACAAGCGGAAAAAACAACCATACATTCGCAGTGCCTACCTGTCCGTCTTCCCTGTGGTAACCCAAAAAAGTTCTGTCTTTTAAATGATCCACCCGAGGCGGGGTCCATTCAAAAGTTTCGGTTTTATGAAACACCTTCTCACTTTCGTGTTTGACATTGCCAGTAGTCAGGGCATTTCCTTTTTCAATGAGGCTGCTGGCTTTTCCTACCAGGACACCGTACATGATGATCCGATCTCCGGGAGCAAAGGTTTGCAACGCTATCTTGTGTTTGGCTTTGGTATCCGACAAAACCAAAATATCCTCCTCTTCGAGCGATACATGGGTGTTTGCCTGCAGGTTAACCAGTGCCACGGCTACGTTATCGGCAGGATGGACTTTGATTAATTTTTTTGACATGGTAAATTTTTTCGGGTGGTTTATAAATAATTTGTAAAACAGGTAAATCCTTCCTGGATCCCGTTGGCGTCAATTTCCTGAAGCGCGGCAGCCATGGCCGCCGTCAGTCCCGGTACCTGGTTAAGGTCCTGGCCCCAGTAGTCTTCCCTGGCCAGGGTTGTCGTGGCAATTTCGTCATAATCACCCGAATTCCATAAGGAGGTGAAAAATGCGGTGATCTCCCCGTCATCATCCACCGGCAAAACTTTCCCCTGCCATCTTCCTTTATAAAAACGGATCAAACAGGCAAAAGCATATGTCAGGTGCAGGGGAAGTTTTCCGTGTAAATCAATATAACCCAACAAACTTGGCAATACCCTGACCTTAAATTTTGAAATCGAATTCAGGGCAATGCTTGACAGCATATGTTTGATGAACGGATTTCGGAATCTGTCAAAAACTTCCTCTGCAAATTTCACCAGTTCAGCTTTATCCATATCCAGGGTATCGATGATCTCATCGAACACGGCCTTTTGCACAAAAGGTCCGGTAAACGGATGATCCACGGTTTCTTCCACGGTCTCATTGCCAAACAGTATGGAAAAGGGCACCATGGCCGTATGGGCACCATTCAGGATGCGAACCTTTCGGGTCCGGTAAGGCTGCATATCCTCCACAATGGCTACCTCGAGATCCGTCTGGTGAAACGGCAGTTTGGCTTTCAGCTTTTCATCCCCTTCGATCACCCAAAGGAAGAATTTTTCTGCGGTGACGATCAGATTGTCTTTATAATCGAGTTGTTGATTGTAGGCTTCAATTTCATCTCTGGGATAACCCGGTACAATGCGATCCACCAGGGTATTGTGAAAACTATTGTGGTGTTCGATCCAGTAATTGAAATCTTCCCCCAGTTTCCAGTCCTCCGCATAGGTTAAAATGATGTCCTTTAGGGTATCTGCATTATAATTGATCAGTTCGCAAGGAATAATGGTCAGGCCTTTATCCGGTGCGCCCTTGAAATGAGTAAATCTTTTATTTAGAAATACCGTCAATTTTGCAGGAAAAGAAGAAGGAGGTGCCATATCCGGTGTATCCGAAGACACATAAGCGATGCCGGATTCGGTCGTATTGGAAATGATAAAGGCCAGGTCTTCTCCCTCGGCTAAAGCCATGTAATCCTCAAAATTGGCGTACGGGTCAACTCCTTTGACGATGCTGGAAATAAGCATTTTTTCCTGGATGACTTCTCCTTTTTGGATGCCTTTCATAAAAAGGGTGTACAAACCATCCTGATCATTGAGCATTTGGATCAACCCTCTGTCGATGGGTTGAACTACAGCGACGCCGGCCTTGAAATTAGCTTTGTCGTTAAGCTCCTGGATGGAATAGTCTACAAAGGCCCGTAAGAAATTACCTTCTCCAAACTGCACTATTTTGACAGGCATTCGTTTTTCAAGGCCTGTATTGGTTCGATTTAACTGTTTCATTTTGAATGAATGTTATGGATATTTTTAAAGATCAAATAAACCTGGTAACCACAGGCTCAATTGTGGAATATAAGTGACCAGTATTAAAGCAATGATCATCGCTACAAACAACGGAATCAATGGCCGGATCACTTTTTCGATGGTCGTTTTGGCAATACCAACCCCGACGAATAATACAGAACCCACCGGAGGGGTACACAATCCGATACACAGGTTCAACACCATGACAATGCCAAATTGAATCGGATCCATTCCCAGTTTAGTGACAATAGGCAAGAAGATCGGGGTGAAAATGAGTACCGCCGGTGTCATATCCATAAAAATTCCCACGAACAATAAAATAGCATTGATGATGAGAAAAATAACGATTCTATTGTCGCTGATCCCCAGAAGTGCAGCACTGATATCCTGGGGGATATTTTCGAAAGACATGACCCAGGACATACTCATTGAAGCTCCGATGAGCAACATTACGATAGCGGTGGTTTCAGAAGATTCCAACAAAATGCCGGGCAGGGTTTTAAAAGAAATTTCCTTGTAGATAAAGCCGAGGACCAGGGTGTATAAAACAGCCACAGCGGAAGCTTCGGTTGCGGTAAAAATCCCGGTTACGATACCTCCGATTACAACAATGAGCAGAAATAGAGCCGGAACAGCATCGATAAAAGCTTTAAATGTTTCCTTTAGGGAACTGCGTTTTCCTAGTTTGTAATTTTTCTTTTTAGCCCAAAACGATGCTACGATCATCAGGAACAGTCCTGTCAGGATGCCGGGAATGTATCCCGCGAGGAACAAAGCGGCAATGGAAACGCCGCCGCTGGCCAGCGAATATACGATGAGTACATTGCTGGGAGGAATGACCAGCCCTGTGGTGGCGGATGTAATGTTCACGGCAGCTCCGAATTCTTTGGAATAACCTTCTTTTTCCATCTCCGGCCCCAGGATGCTTCCCATAGCGGAGGCGGAGGCCATGGCCGATCCTGCAATAGCCCCCATCAGCATGGCACCGATGATGTTGATCAGGGCCAGACCACCGGGCATAGCCCCTACCAGTGTTTTGGCAAAAGCGATGAGCCGGTGGGCAATGCCGCCCCGGTTCATCAACTGTCCGGATAACACAAAAAATGGAATCGCCAGCAGTGCAAAACTATCCAGCCCGGTGCCCATTCGCTGGGATACCGTGGTGAAGGCCGGCAGGGCGGGAATGCTGACCAACATGGTCAGAACAGATGAAATGGCGATACTCCAGGCCACCGGCGTACCGATGGCCAGCAGGGAAATGAAACTCAGGATCAATATGATTACCGGGATATATTCACTCATGGTTGCTTGTTTAAAAGGTCAGAAACTTTGTAATAAATGATCAATATGCCGCTGATGGGGATGACGAGATACACAACCGCCAGGTGAATGCGCAACGCAGGAGATTGTTGACCCAGCAGATAAGAAATGTACACCAGCCTGAATCCTCCGATCACCATAGCCGCAAGGGCAAAGGTGATGATGAGTACCCTGACCAGGATAGATATTTTTTTCTGGGTCGATGCGCTAAATCTTTTAGGCAGCACATCAATGGCCACATGCATGTTTTTTCCGGAAACGTAGGCCGCGCCAAGCACCCCTATCCATATCATAAGGTATCGCGCAAGCTCATCGGTGAATGAACTGGGGGTACCGACAACATAGCGCGTAAAAACCTGCCAAAGTACATTGATCACCATAACGGCCATGATTACGATCAGGATATTCCCGAGTACCTTATCTACTTTTGCTCGAAGTGTCATATTATTTAGTTTCTTGAATTTGCTGAATTATGCTGGACATGGCTTTGTCATTTTTGTATTGGTCGTAAATTTCTCCAACTTTCTGTGAGAACAATGTCTTATCCGGATAGATAACCTTTACGCCTTCTTTCTGAACCTGTTCCAAAGCATAGGCTTCGGCTTCGGCCCATAATTTCCGCTGGTATTTTACAGAATTATCGACAGCTTTTTGGAGCCAGCCACGTTCCTGCTCCGACAACTTATTCCACAGATGTGTGCCAATGATGAGTACATCGGGTAAAACAGTGTGCTCATCCAGTGAATAATATTTACAAACTTCATAATGCCGCGATAAATAAAAACTTGGAGGGTTATTCTCGGCACCATCTACCACGCCTTGTTGCAGGGAAGTGTATAATTCTCCCCAGGAAATGGGCGTTGGCGATCCTCCCATGCTTCTGACCATATCCATGGCGGTCACGCTTTCCATTACCCTGATTTTCAAACCTTTAAGGTCGTCAGGAGTATTAATTGGTTTGTCCTTGGTATAAAAACTCCGGCTTCCGGCGTCGTAATAACCGAGCCCTTTTAACCAAAATTTCTCTCCTTCATCCAGTAAACTCTGGCCAATGGGTCCGTCCAATACCTTGAAGGAATGTTCCCGGTCCCTGAAAAGAAAAGGAAGGCCAAAGACCTTCATCTTTGGGGCAAAATTTTCCATCACTCCTGACGATACTTTCGTCATATCCAGACTTCCGATCTGGAGCAATTCCAGGCATTCCCGCTCGGTACCCAATTGCTGGCTTGGATAGATATCCAGTTGTAGTTTGCCGCCTGACATTTCTGACAGGTCTTCTCCCATTTTAACCATGGCTTTGTGTACGGAATGATTCACATCCAGCCCGTGAGCGAGTTTTATGTGCCTGGTTTGCCGCAGTTGATCGCACCCGGAAAGGCCGATAATAAAGGTGAGAAAGCCGAAAAGGGTCAGGTTACGCATGGTTTATTTGTTTTGGATTTGCTTGATGATGTCCAGTGCTTTACGAACGTTATTTTTTAAAGTCTCAAAGTCCTGGCTGGCCAGAATTTCTTTTGAAATGAGTTGAGATCCCATGCCTACACAAGTCACGCCGGCTTCAAACCATGCCCGTAAATTTTCTTCCGTAGGCGATACTCCGCCTGTAGGCATGATGCTGGTCCAGGGACTTGGTCCTTTGATGTCTTTAATAAATCCGGGGCCATAGGTTCCCCCTGGGAATAATTTTACAATTTCGCATCCGAGTTCCTCTGCTCTGGCGATTTCTGTGAGCGATCCACAGCCCGGTGACCATAATACTTTTCGGCGGTTACAGACCAGGGCAATGTCTTCCCTGAGAACGGGAGTGACGACAAAATTAGCGCCCAACTGCATATAAAGAGAGGCTGCACCTGCATCGGTGACCGAACCCACGCCTAGGATCATTCCGGGAAGTTCTGCCAGGGCATATTTGTTCAATGCTCCGAAAATCTCATGGGCAAAATCGCCCCTGCTGGTAAACTCCAATAGGCGGGCGCCGCCTTCGTAGCAGGCTTTGATTACCTTTTTGCCGAGTTCTACATCTGGATGAAAAAACAAAGGAACCATGCCCGTGTCTTTCATCACGGAGGCCACCTCTAATCTTGAATATCGTGCCATTTTTTTTATTTTTTATTTTTTACCTTGAAACCCTTCCTGAAGCATCGCCTCCCAGTAATTTTTCCACCTCGTCAACGGTCACCAGGTTGGCATCGCCTACGATGGTATGTTTCAGACAAGAAGCCGCCACCGCAAAATTCAATGCTGCCTGGTCATCGCCGGCGTACTGCTTAAGACCATAGATCAATCCTCCCATGAAGGAATCTCCGCCTCCGACACGGTCAACGATGTCCGTGATCTGGTAAGTAGGAGAGGTGTACATGGTTTTTCCATCGTACAACACACCGGCCCAGGAATTGTGAGACGCACTGATGGAACCCCGGAGGGTGGTAATTACTTTCTTGGCTTTTGGGAATTTTTCCATCATTTGCTGGCAAACGGAGAGGAACGCCTCGGCGCTAATATCATGTCCCTGGGTTACATCAAGTCCTTCCGGATGGATGCCGAAATGTTTTTCCGCATCTTCTTCATTGCCGAGGATCACATCGCAAAAGTCGACCAGCTTAGGCATGATTTCTCCGGGTTTTTTACCGTATTTCCAAAGTTTCGCCCGGTAGTTGAGATCGGTGGAGATGGTAAGTCCTTTGGCACTGGCGGCTTCCAGGGCTTCGAGGCAAACATCTGCCGCACTTTGGGAAATGGCCGGTGTGATACCGGTCCAGTGGAACCAGTCGGCGCCTTCAAAAACCTTATCCCAGTCGATCATGCCCGGCTTGATCTCGCTGATGGAAGAATGGGCCCTGTCGTAAACGACCTTGCTGCCCCTGGACACGGCTCCCGTCTCCAGGAAATAAATACCCAGGCGTTCGCCGCCGAATACAATATGGTCTGTATTGACGCCTCTTTTTCGCATTTCCATCAAAGCGCAATCTCCGATGTCATTTTTGGGAAGTCTTGTGACAAAATCCACCGGTATACCATAGTTGGCCAGTGATACAGCGACATTGGATTCTCCTCCGCCATACACCACATCAAAGCTCGAGGCCTGGGAGAATCTTAAAAAACCAGGAGGCGAAAGCCTCAACATTATTTCTCCGAAAGTGACTACTTTTTGCATTGGTAAATTATTTAAAGTGTTGGTTTTTTTATGAAACTAAATCTACTGTAAAAATTCTAAAAATAGTCTCTCCATGAAACATTGAATCATCGTATCATTGAATCATTGAATCATTGAATCATTGAATCATCGTATCATTGAATCATTGAATCATCGTATCATTGAATCATTGGACTTCCCTCAAAACCCAAAATACTCCTTCGCATTATTATAACTGATATCCGAAACCAGTTTTCCGATCCATTCGATATCGTTTGGCAATTCTCCTTTTTCGATCTCTGTTCCGAATAAATTGCACAATACGCGCCTGAAATACTCGTGCCTTGGAAAGGAAAGAAAACTCCGCGAATCGGTGAGCATACCAATAAAAACGCTGATCAGACCCATATTGGACAGAGCATTCAGTTGTTTGATGATACCGTCTTTCTGATCGAGGAACCACCATCCGGAACCAAATTGAATTTTTCCCTTTACGGAACCGTCATTGAAGTTGCCGATCATGGAAGCGATGACCTCATTGTCGGCAGGATTCAGGTTGTACAGGATGGTTTTGGCCAGCTTATCTTTTTTGTCCAGGGCATTGAGGAATTTTGACAGGTTTTCTGCCTGTTGGAAATCGCCGATAGAGTCCCAGCCGGTATCGGGGCCCAATAAACTGAGCATGCGGCTGTTGTTGTTTCTCAATGCTCCCAGGTGGTACTGTTGCACCCATCCCAGTTCATGGTAGGATTCTGCAAAAAACAGCAAAACGGCACTTTGGAATTTTGACGCTTCCTCCTTGGTGACCTCCTGTTGTGTTCTTTTTTTATGAAAAATGCCCTTTATTTCCGAATCTGTAAAGGATTCAAAAAAAATGTGGTTCAGACCATGGTCTGAAATCCGGCAGCCGTTCTCATGGAAAAAGGAAATGCGATTTTTGAGCGCATCCCGCAGATGATCATAGGTTTGTATCTTAAAACCGACAACCTTTTCGAGGTTATCAACGTAGTTATTAAAACCGATATCGTGGATGAAGATGGCTTTGTCGGGCCGGAAGGCAGTGCTGATCTTTGTTTTGAAATCGCTTTTCGCCAGTTTTTGATGGTGCTCCAGGTTGTCCAGTGGATCTTCAGTGGTACATACCACCTTCGCATTCATTTTGGTCAACAAATTCTGGCAACTATAGCCGGGAGTGTTTAGCTTGTCGCTGGCAGCCCGGTAAACCTCGGCCGCATTGTCTTCGTTGAGCAATACGTCGATGTCAAAATACCTTTTTAACTCCAGGTGGGTCCAGTGATAAAGAGGGTTTCGCATGGTGTACGGAACGGTTTTGGCCCACATACGGAATTTTTCCTCGTCGCTGGCCGGCCCGGTAATGTACTTTTCCTGGATACCCAGAGCCCTCATGGCTCTCCATTTGTAATGGTCACCATAAATCCATACCTGGGTGATGTTCTCAAAGATTCTGTTTCCGGCAATTTCTGCGGGGGGCAGATGATTGTGGTAATCAATGATCGGCATTTTGGCTGCATACTCGTGATAGAGCCTTTCCGCGAATTTGTTTTCCAACAGAAAATTGTCGTGTATGTAGTTGGCTTGGTTTGTCATATCCAGTAAAAATTACCGTTAAAATAGGAAAAGAATAAAAATTAAGGTGTATTGGCTAATTATTTCATGTCAGCAGGAGGGCAAACGTCCATGTCGCCATAATCTAAATTCTCTCCGGCCATACCCCAGATAAAGGAGTAATTTGAAGTCCCTGATCCTGAGTGAATGGACCATTCCGGCGACAGAATAGCCTGGTTGTTGTGCAGGAAAATATGCCGGGTATGCTGGGGTTCTCCCATCAGGTGGCATATCGTTTGGCCTTCTTCCAGATCAAAGTAAAAATAAGCTTCCATACGTCTGGTATGGTTATGCACCGGCATGGTATTCCAAACATTGCCGGGCAGCAATTCTGTGATGCCCATTTGCAACTGGCAGGTTTCCACGATGCCATTTACGAGAAGCTTGTTCAGAATTCTTTTGTTGGCGTATTTCTCATCCCCCAGCTGGATAACTTCAGCATCTTCCCGACCCACTTTTTTGGTAGGATTTTTTCGGTGGGCGGGAGCGGAGTTCAGGTAAAACAATGGCTGTTCCCCATCTGCTGCGGCAAAAAACACTTCTTTGCACCCTTGTCCAACATAAAGTGCTTCTTTCTTACTCAATTCATAAACGGTTCCGTCCACTGTAACCGTTCCTTTTCCACTGACGTTGATGACGCCCAACTCCCTTCTTTCCAGAAAGTTTTCGGCTTTGAGATAAGGGATGGTTTCCAGTTTCAACGCCTTTTTTACTGGAATGGCCCCACCGACGATATAGCGGTCGTACATGGAGTAGGTAAGCTGTACCTGATCCTCTGTAAGGAGGTTTTCAATTAAAAAATGAGCTCTTAATTCTTCGGTGCCATAACTGCGTGCATCAACAGGATGGGAAGCGTATCTAAATTCTGAATGAGTCATAATATTAAATCAATGTAATCGATTACACAAATATAGGACAATTGAAATAAATTCCAATGCTGTGGTGGATATTTTGTAATTTTTTATTTGGATCGGTTCAACAGCACTGTTTCGATATCAGACAGTTTGAATGCTTTCGCTTTAAGCAGGATCAGGAAATGGTATAACAGGTCAGCGGCTTCGTTTTTAAACAGGTCGGGGTCATTATCTTTAGCTTCGATGACCAGCTCAACGGCTTCTTCTCCAACTTTTTGGGCCACCTTATTGATGCCCCGGTTGAAGAGCTTGTTCGTATAGGAATCCTCCACGCCATAGTCTATCCGGTCATGGATGGTTTGTTCGAGTTGGTACAAAAAACCCTTTGAAGTTTCTTCTTTGAAACAGGAGGTTGAGCCGGTATGGCAGGTGGGGCCGGCCGGATCGACTTTGATCAAAATGGTATCGTTGTCACAATCCACCCTTATATCTTTTACCGATAAAAAATTTCCGGAAGATTCTCCTTTGGTCCAGAGCCGGTTTTTGGTGCGGCTGAAAAAAGTGACTTTGCCTTCTGTTTTGGTTTTTTCGAAAGCTTCACTGTTCATGTACCCGAGCATGAGTACTTGCAAGGTCTTATCATCCTGGATGATGGCCGGAACCAGGCCGTTTCCTTTATCGAAATCTATATACATCTGACTGAAATTTTTTCTTTTTGTAAATATTGTTTGAGTACAGGGATAGGGATTTCCCCGAAATGAAAAATACTGGCCGCCAGCCCCCCGCTGGCCTCTGTTTTCTCGAAGACTTCCTTGAAATGTACCATGCTTCCGGCGCCTCCGCTGGCAATCACCGGGATGTTGACGGCCCGGCTCACCTCACGGGTGATGTCAATGGCAAACCCCGCTTTGGTACCGTCATTGTTCATGGAAGTGAGCAGAATCTCTCCGGCGCCCAGATTTTCCACCTGCCTGACCCAATCCATGGTCTTCAGAGGGGTAGAGGTTCTGCCGCCATGAACATAGACGATCCACTCGCCGTTTACGTACTTGGTGTCAACGGCGACCACTGCACACTGGCTGCCGAATTGTGCGGCGATCTGTGCCACCAGCTGAGGGTTCTTCACGGCTGCTGAATTCACGCTCACCTTATCGGCTCCGGCGGTGATAATCTTTGAAACATCTTCAATGGAATTGATGCCGCCACCTACGGTAAAAGGAATATTGATCTCCCGGGCTATTTTTTTGACCAGTTCGATTAGTGTTTTCCTGTTTTCCACGGTGGCGGTAATGTCGAGGAATACCAGTTCATCAGCGCCCTGCTCCACATAACTTTTAGCCAGTTCAACCGGGTCTCCGGCATCCCTGATGTCAATGAAGTTGATGCCTTTTACTGTTCTGCCGTCCCGGATATCCAGGCATGGAATGATTCTTCTTTTTAGCATTTTATTTAATTTTTCTAACTGCCCTAATTCCTCATTCGTAATTAAATCAAACCCACTTCGACAATTCTTTTAAGGTAATATGGCCTTCGTAAATGGCTTTGCCAATAATGGCTCCTTCGCAGCCTGCTTCCTTTAATTCATAAAGTTCATCTAAAGTCGTGACTCCCCCGCTTGCGATCAGTTTGACCTTTGTTGTTTCGAGTATTTCCGAATACAATTCATGGGAAGCGCCCTGGAGCATGCCGTCTTTTGCAATATCGGTACAGATGACATAAGCAATGCCTTTTGATTCGTAATTTTTGATGAATGCCACCACGTCTAGTTCAGAACTTTCCAACCAGCCGTGGGTGGCGATCTTCCTGTTGTGGCTGTCTGCTCCTAAAATGATCTTTTCCTTTCCGTAGGTATCGAGCCATTGTAAAAACAATTCAGGGTCTTTGGCCGCTATGCTCCCGCCGGTGACCTGAGCCGCACCGCACTCAAAGGCGATCCTTAGATCCTCTTCCGATTTAAGTCCACCGCCAAAATCAATTTTAAGATTGGTTTTCAGGGCAATGGCTTCCAGTATTTTGTGATTGACGATGTGTTGGGACTTTGCTCCGTCCAGATCGACCAGGTGAAGGTATTCAATGCCATGGTCTTCAAAAGCTTTTGCTATTTCCAGAGGGTTTTCATTATAAACCTTTTTGGTACCGTAATCTCCTTTGGAAAGCCTGACGCATTTTCCATCGATAAGGTCTATGGCGGGTATGATTCTCATAATGATAGAAAGTTTTTCAACAATTGTTCCCCCACATCTGCTGATTTTTCCGGGTGGAACTGTGTCGCGTAAAAATTATCCTTGTTCATAGCCGCGCTAAAAGGCAGGATGTAATCACACCGGGCAATGGTTTCTTCACTGACCTCTGCATAATAACTGTGAACGTAATACATGTCCTGCTCCATTGATATTCCTTCAAACAGTGGACCTTCCATACTGGTGAAATTATTCCAACCCATGTGGGGCACTTTTTCAGCAGCCGTAAATTTCTTCACCCTGGCATCAAAAATACCCAAAC
This sequence comes from Lewinellaceae bacterium, assembly GCA_020636105.1. NCBI lineage: Bacteria > Pseudomonadati > Bacteroidota > Saprospiria > Saprospirales > Lewinellaceae > Lewinellaceae bacterium. Next base: position 1,500,256 of record JACJYL010000002.1, on the reverse strand, counting down.
ACTCTGTATCGCCCTCCTCGCTGTGGGAACACATCAACTGCAATCCCAGGCAAATGCCCAACATAGGCCGTTCAATGGAGCGGATGACTTTATCCAGGCCTTTTTCCCTAAGGTATTTCATGGTGGATCCGGCCTCTCCGACCCCGGGGAAAATGACTTTTTCCGCCTGTAGTATTTCCCTGGGATCATCTGTAAGGATGCCTTCATATCCCAGCCGGTTGAGGGCATTTTGCACCGAGGAAATATTGCCGGCATTGTATTTAATGATCGCTATCATAAACTACCTTTTGTACTGGGGATGGAAAAATTATCGGTTTGCCGAACGGCCATTTTTATGGCTTTGGCGAAAGCCTTGAAAATGGATTCAATTTTGTGGTGCTCATTGTCGCCTTCGGCTTTGATATTCAAATTGCATTTGGCGGCATCACTGAAAGACTTAAAGAAATGCATGAACATTTCCGTAGGCATTTCTCCGATCTTTTCCCGTTTAAACACAGGTTCCCAAACCAGCCAGGGCCTTCCTCCGAAGTCGATGGCTACCTGCGCAAGGCAGTCGTCCATGGGCAACAAAAAGCCGTAACGTTCGATCCCTTTTTTGGAGCCAAGTGCTTTGAGAAAGGCCTCGCCAAGGGTCAGGGCGACGTCTTCTATGGTATGGTGCTCATCAATTTCCAGGTCTCCTTTCACTTTTACGGATAGATCCATCTGGCCATGTTTGGCAATTTGCTCGAGCATGTGGTCAAAAAATCCCAGCCCGGTGTCCAGGTCGCTTTTACCTGAGCCATCGAGGTTTAGTTCGACGGATATGTCCGTTTCTTTGGTGGTTCTCCTCACTACTGTCTGCCTTGGCTTCCTTTTGAGAAATTGGTAAATATCTGCCCAGCTTACGGTGGTCAGGGCCGCATCGGCAAAGGGTTCGTTTCGGATGAGGATGCCTTTGCTTCCGAGGTTTTTGGCCAGTTCAATATCTGTCGTTCTGTCTCCAATGACAAAGGAATTTTCCAGGTCGTAGGGGCCATGGATGTATTTTTGGAGCAATCCGGTCCCGGGTTTTCGGGTTGGAGCATTTTCTTCAGCAAAGGTGCGGTCGATGAGCACATCGGCAAAAACGATGCCTTCGTTCTCAAAAGCCTGCATCATTTTGTTGTGGGCGGGCCAGAAAGTGTCTTCCGGAAACGATTTGGTCCCGAGTCCGTCCTGGTTGGTCACCATGACCAGCTCGTAGTCGAGTTCGGTAAAGATACGGGCCAGCCACTGAAAAACGCCCGGGATAAATTCGAGCTTCTCCAGGCTGTCCACCTGGAAATCCGTTTTCGGTTCGATGATCAGGGTGCCGTCACGGTCTATGAAAAGTACTTTCTTATTCATGGTTTAAGTTTTTAAGTGCTTTGAGTAAAAGAAGATTCTCCTCAGGGGTTCCGATAGAAATCCTGATACAGTTTTTTACCTGGCTGTTCCGGTTGCGGGTGATTACTTGTTGATCCACCAGGGATTTATAAATTTTGTCGGCATTTTCTACCTCCACGAGGATGAAGTTGGCATCGGACGGGTAGATATTTTTGACCATTTCCATCCCGGACAAGACTTTCGACAGCTTTGCTTTTTCTTTAAGAATTATTTCTTTGTTCCTTTCAAATTCTGCCTGGTTTTCCAGCGCTGTTATGGCTGCCTGCTGATTTAAGCCACTTACATTGTAGGGAGGCTTTACTTTTCGGAACAATTCAATGATCGCCTCATGGGCATAAGCGACACCCACCCTGGCAGCCGCCAATCCCCATGCTTTACTGAACGTCTGGCTCACCATAAGGTTCGGATATTTACCGATCAGATTAAGGCAGGAAGCCTCCGGACTAAAGTCAATATAGGCCTCGTCGATGATGACCATTCCGCTGAAATGTGTGAGGATCATTTCAATATCTTTCCGGTCGAATGTATTGCCGGTGGGGTTGTTTGGGGAACAAATAAAAATGAGTTTTAGATCTTCCTGGTCAAGGAGTCTTCTCGTTACCGCCCTGTCGATTCTAAAGTCAGTACTCAAAGGCAATTTGATCAACCCAACATTATTAATGGCTGCCGACACTTCATACATACCGTAAGTAGGGGAGAAGGTCATGGCCACATCTTTTCCCGGCTCGCAAAAAATTCTGAAAGCCAGATCGATGATTTCATCGCTTCCGTTTCCAACGAAAATATTGGCATGATCAACATTTTTAAGGGCTGCCAGTTTTTGCTTTAATGCCTTTTGATGCGGATCCGGATAACGGTTGAGCGTGCCAAAGGGGTTCTCATTGGCATCCAGGAAAATGCCTGTGCTGCCGTTGAATTCATCCCTTGCGCTGGAATAGGGCTTCAAGGAGAGAATGTTTGGTCTGACAATTTTATTTAAATTAAACATATCGACGGTTTTGTAATGCTATGAATGATTCCGGGTTATTTTTCCAACCTGATGCTCACCGCATTTTTGTGGGCGAATAATGCTTCTGCCTCGGCCATGATTTCAATAGCCGGGCCGATATTTTCCAATCCTTCCTTACTCAGTTTTTGAAACGTGATCTTTTTGACAAAACTGTCGAGGGAAACCCCGCTGTAACTTTTGGCAAATCCGTTGGTCGGCAGGGTATGGTTGGTGCCGCTGGCGTAGTCGCCGGCACTTTCACAACTGTAGTTGCCCAAAAAAACAGAACCTGCGTTAATGACCTGCTCCGTATAGGCATCTGCTTTTTCGGCTGCAATAATAAGGTGTTCCGGGGCGTAAAGATTGCTAAAGTCAATGCAGTCTTCCATAGAATTTAATAAAATGGCCCTACCATATAATAAGGCTTCGGTGGCGATGGCTTTTCGTGGCAATTTTTGCAGCTGCTTTTTTACTTCGGCCATGGTTTGCTCCAAAACGGTAAGGTCGTCCGAAAGTAAAATCACCTGGCTGTCGGTACCGTGTTCCGACTGGGAGAGCAGATCGGCGGCGACAAATTTTGGATTACAGGTTACATCGGCAATAACGAGGACTTCACTGGGGCCAGCGGGCATATCGATGGCCACACCACTTTGCTGCACGATTTCTTTGGCTTTGGTGACAAATTGATTACCTGGTCCGAATATTTTGTTTACCCGGGGCACGGTTTCTGTACCGTAAGCCATGGCTGCGATCGCCTGGGCTCCGCCGACCTTAAATATTTTGGTGATGCCGACAATGTTGGCCGTATAGAGGATGGCCGGGTGGATATTCCCTGACTTGTCCGGCGGAGTGCAAAGAACTATTTCCCGGCATCCGGCCAGTTTTGCGGGGATGGCGAGCATTAATATGGTAGAAAATAGCGGAGCAGTTCCGCCGGGAATATAAAGCCCCACCTTTTCTATGGCCACGCTTTTGCGCCAACATTGGACACCTGGTGTTGTTTCTACAACGGTGATGGCCTCCCTTTGTACGGCGTGGAATTTTTCAATATTGCTCCGGGCCATATCGATCGCGGCTTTTAATACTTCGGAAACCTTGGTTTCTACCGTCTTTATTTCCTTATCCGAAACGAAAATTTGATCGGGTTTTGCTTTGTCGAACTGTTCGGTAAAGCGGATCAGCGCCTCGTCGCCTGAAGATCTTACTTCTTTCAGAATATCTTTGACAGTATCTTCCAGGGCCATTTTTTCTATGGCGGGACGTTGTGTCAATTCAGACCATTCATTTCTTTCCGGGTATTTATAAATATTCATTGTGTTTATTTTAAAGGACCATTTTGTCAACAGGGATGATTAAAATACCTTCCGCGCCCGCTTGTTTCAGTTCGTCGATCACGTTCCAGAATTTATCTTCGTCGATGACCGAGTGCAGAGAACTCCAACCTTCCTCCGCCAGTGGCAGAACGGTAGGGCTTTTCAGAACCGGGAGTATGGCGCTGACGGCTTCAATCTTGTCGTTCGGCACATTCATCAAAATATATTTGGTGTTTTTTGCCCTCAGGACGGATTTTATTCTAAAGACCAAACGGGATAAAATGGCTTCCTGTGCCTCGTCCAGTTTCAGCGACCTGGCGAGTACTGCCTCGGATTGGAGGATGACCTGGGTTTCCTGAAGTCCGTTTTTAAATAAGGTACTTCCTGAACTTACGATATCACAGATGCCGTCGGCCAGACCAATGTTGGGCGCGATTTCCACCGAACCGGAGATGACGTGGATTTCCGCATTGATCTTATTTTTTTGGAGGAAAGCCTGCAGGGTATTGGGGTAGGAGGTGGCAATTTTTTTGCCTTCAAAGTAAGAAAGGTCATCGGTTTCTATTTCTTTGGGCACGGCAAGGGATACCCGGCATTTTGAAAACCCCAGTTTTTCGACCACTTCCACCTGTTTTTGTTGTTCCACCAGCAGGTTTTCACCAATAATGGCGATATCCGCTACTCCGTCTTCCAGGTATTGAGGAATGTCAGAATTCCTGAGATAGAGTATCTCCATGGGAAAGTTGGGAACGCTGACCTTAAGCTGGTCCTTCCCATTATTGATGGAAATGCCACAGTCTTTTAGTAATTTTAAAGAGTCTTCGTGTAGGCGGCCACTTTTTTGGATAGCAATTTTTAGTTTACTCATTTTAAAGATAATATTTATGGCCTGAGTAAACGGCGGGAAAGGAAATAAAAAATCCCGCCAGAGTTACTCAGACGGGATTTGATATTTTATTTAGACATTACACATATCACTTCCATTTCGCCTGAGGGCAATGATGAAAATGATGGTGATGTAATTGAATGAAATTCATTTTAATAAATATTTATAGGACAAAAGTAAAAAGATTATTGACTAACCGGAGCTTTTTGCCTGTTTTTTCTTTAACCAATAAAATGGCAAACAACCAGCAGATTATTACCTGCGAATTTTCGCAATTCTCCAGAGCCAAAAATCTGCTCCAGCAAAAAAAAATGACATAAAATATTTTCCAAAAAAAATAATTTTATATCAACCACCAAATGTCCCTGTATCTTCAAAATTATTACCAAAATATTGAGGAATAATTTATTTTATTATTCATCAATATTTCTTCATTCCAATCGAAATTCAAAATAAAAGATAATTTTAAGGATACTTTTAAAAATTTAAAAATTATTTAAGACTAAAAAAATGACTATCTTTCAGGCTTGAGTTGTGATAAAGATCACTAAAAAAAATGATTTATATCATACTTGACGCTATTGATGTGGTATAAGTATGCGTCATACTTAGAGATTAACAACTTAAATTATTAACAAATACTAAACTAAAATAATAATGAGATATTTAATTTCAATCTTCGTACTAAGCTCATTTCTTGCTTCTTTCACTTTGTTGAGTGAACTCAAATCAGTCGAATATAAAGTCGATTCAAAATCAACCCTTACCATAGAGGGTACTTCAAACGTACATGAATGGATAGCCAATGCAAATAAAGTGACAGGAAATGCCAGTTTTTCTTTCAGTGATGATGGAATGATCAAAATCAACAATTGCGAAATTAACATTGATGCAAAATCAATTAAGAGTACCAAGGGATCCATTATGGATGGAAAGATTTACAAAGCCTTAAATACAGATGCTCATCCTACCATTACATTTAAAATGAAAAGTCTGGGAGAGGTGAGTAAAACTTCAAATGGTTTCAAGGCCAAAGTTTACGGATACCTGACCATCGCGGGCGTTACCAAGGTTATTGGTCTGGATATCGCAGCCAAAGAGACGGCTGACGGCAGCTACGAAATCACCGGTTCTGAAAAATTAAAAATGACTACCTATGGTATTGATCCTCCAACCGCTATGATGGGAGCTATGACCACCGGTGACGAAGTAACCATTAATTTCCGTACCGTTTTGGTTCAGAAATAAAGGTTGAATAAACGAACACTATTATTGAGAAATAAAATCATATACCGATGCAAAATTAAAAATAAAGAAAAAAACGAACTAGGCGGCTGCTTTTCAGCCATGTGACAAAGACTTATTTTTTAAACAAGGTTAATTAAGTTTGGATCAAAAAAATTAAAAACAGACAGTGATTCAGACGAACAAATTTAAAACTTATAAATCATGAAAAAATCATTTTCAATTGTAAAACTTATTGCTTGCTTATTTACACTGTTATTTACAACAAGCATTTTTGCACAGGAAATTCAAAACTGGCGCCCTACAGATCAAACAGGAATCAATGTTTTTGAACCTGCCAAGGATATGGAGACTCCATTCAACGGATTAAAAGTAAGAGTCGGTGGTGCGTTTACTCAACAATTCCAATCTTTGAGCCACTTAAATGCAGCTGGTGAAGGAGTAGATGGTGGATTGTATGACTTGTCTCCTGGCTTTACGACTGCCACTGCTAACCTGAACTTTGACGTTCAATTGGATGATGGTATCCGCGTTTGTCTGGAAAACTATATGTCTTCACACCACCACAATGAATTTTGGGTAAAAGGTGGATACATCCAGATCGACAAACTGCCTATGTTCAACAATTCTGACTGGTTTGACAAAAACTTCAGAGTAAAAATCGGACACTTCCAGCCTAACTATGGTGACCAGCAATTCCGTCGTACTGACAACGGTAATGCGATCTACAACCCATTCGTTGGCAATTACATCATGGATGCTTTTGCCACTGAAATTGGTGGTGAAGTTTATGTGTTCCCTGTTGATGGAATCACTTTAATGGCTGGTTTGACTGCAGGATTGATCAAAGGTGATATTAACGCTTATAATGATGGTAAACAAAAGAAACCATCTCTTTACCTGAAAGCAGCTTATGACAAAGCTTTTTCAAGCGACTTCAGATTCAGACTGTCTGCTTCAATGGTAGCTAACTCCAATTCCGGTAGAAATACCCTTTATGGTGGGGACAGATCTGGTTCACGTTTTGGAGCCGTAATGGAAGCTACAGGAGCAGACCTTACTTCCAAGGCTTTCTCAGGCCGTTTCAACCCTGGATTCTCTAACAAAATTTTGGCCATCCAATTTAATCCTTTCATCAAATTCAAAGGATTGGAAATCTTCGGTATCTACGAAATGGCTTCAGGAAATAACTTGTCTGTAGATGATAAGGGAGAATATGTATTCCTTGACAATACAAAGAGAAGTGTTACTCAAATGGGTGCTGAAGTGGTTTACCGCTTCCTGGCTAACGAGCAGCTTTACATCGGTGGTAAATTCAACCAAATCGGTGGTGAGTTGAACAAATCATGGGGTACTCCTGGTGATTATGTTAATGCTTCTATCAATAGAATTGAAGTAGCTGCAGGTTGGTTCCCAACCAAAAACTTATTGCTGAAAGCAGAATACGTTAAACAACAGTACAAAGATATTCCTGCCGGCGATCTTCTTGAAGGAGGTGAATGGAGCGGAATTATGATCGAAGCAGTTGTAGGTTTCTAATAGTCCTTTTTTCATAATATGAGGGAAATTGCGCAGCACTTTGCGCAATTTCCCTTTTCTAAGTTTATTGTCATATGAAAAGGTTTCATTTTTATTTCAGAATTACGATTACACTCGTCCTCGTCGCATTACTCACCAGTTTTATCAGTGTGAATAAACAAGGGGTTAGTCATGACTATAGAGATTATGTCCTGGGACCTGCCAGTACACTTTCCATCAACGGTGAAACCAACGTCAATTCTTTTTGCTGCTCTTCCCAGCAGCAGTTTCCCAAAGGAAAAGTAGGGTATGAAATGGGAAAGGATGAAGCTACTTTCATCTTTGACAATACCAAACTCAAAATAAATACGCAGCGACTGGATTGTGGATTGAATGCCATGAACCGGGATTTACAAAAAACCCTGCAGTCAGATAAATACCCCTATATCACCATAACTTTGAAGCAAGCCTCCAATTCCGAAGGCGCAAAAGAATTGAAAAATAACAATTGGGTCAAATTTCAGGCGGTGACTGAAATTACCCTTTGCAAGGTAACTCGAAAGGTCAATATTCCTGTTTATATCAAAAAAACCTCAGAAACCGGATTTCAGATCAAAGGCTCTACTTCATTGGAATTTAAGGACTTTAATCTGGAGGCTCCTACGGCTATGATGGGATTGATAAAAGTAAAAGACAACCTCGCCATCAGTTTCAACCTGGATGCAACGCTGATCTAAGAGTAGAATATTTTTGACTGTATCAGGATTTACTGGATTATTGGTTTAACAGGATTGCTTGTTTGAGCAACAGGTTTTAATCTTAAAGTATTCTTCCTTCCCTGCCCAATATCCTGAATATTTTAACATCCGGACCATCCTGATCCTGACAGTAAAGGAAGAATTCCATAAAAAGTTTTTCCAATGATCACAAAGAATAAAGCCTTCCAAATGGAAGGCCTTTTTTATTTGTGGCGATGAGAGACTTGAATCTACCTGGCTGACGCCAGTCAGACAGGCTCCCGACCCTTTGGGGCATGATACATCGTATCATCCTGCGCACGTTAGTGCCGGGATATGCCGGGATGCTCAAAACCAACTGAGCTAATCAAGCTTTGTTTTTTTTATTTGGTAAAACAAAAAAGGCCTTCCAAAATGGAAGGCCTTTTTAAATCTGTGGGCGATGAGAGACTCGAACTCCCGACCCCCTCGGTGTAAACGAGGTGCTCTAAACCAACTGAGCTAATCGCCCCTGAAATACTGGCTAAAAACTAACCTTCTTTATGGCTGTTTTGTTTAGCGAGTGCAAATATAAATGCATTAAAATTATAGTCCAAGCCTTTTTAGCTTTTTTTATAAAAATATTTTTTCATCAAAAATCGTTAGGCTTTTTATAAATTAGCTTTTTGTTAATATAATAATACAGGCCTTTATTTTAAACGGGATGATTTTTTGGGATTTTGATTATTCTCCAAAAAGATTTTTATTCCATAACTGCATCTTATTCAACACCTTTTGATCCATGGATTCAAAAAAATTATTAAAACGAATTTTCCTTATCCTGGGAATATTTTTTGTCGTGACCCTGGCGGTAATGTCCGCCCTTGCAAGTATTTTGGAAGATAAAATCGGAGCGAAAATTATTTCGGAAGTCAATAAGCAAATAAAATCGGAGCTTTCCGTAAAATCTTTTGACCTTTCCGTCATCCGAACCTTTCCGAATTTCGGAGCCAACCTGAAAGGTGTGTTGCTTAAAGACAATCGGGGCGGGGTTTTACTTGAGGCCGGAGAAGTTTCTTTTCGGCTTGGTTTATTCAGTTTGTTGAGTAGTAATATTTCGGTTAAGTCTGTAGTGATCAGCAATGGGGCGCTTACAGTCGAGATAGACCGCAAAGGAAGAGCGAATTATGACATTTTTAAAGCCAGTGACCCCGAGGAGGAAAAAAGCACTCCCGGCAGCACTCCCGGAATCAATTTAACCCAGGCGCGACTGAACGACATCGAACTTATTTATTCGGATGAAAAGGAGCAGCAATACGTGATGTTCACCGTAGATAAAGCCATTTTTTCAGGACAGTTCTCCAGTGACAAATTTTCTCTAAAAAGTGAGGCCAACCTCAAATCTCATTTCATTGAACTGGACGGGGGACGTTTCCTGAATGGAAAAGACATCGTTTATGATGCGGACATTTTCGTAGACCTCAAGGAAGAAAAATACAAATTCCAGGATGTGGAATTGCGCATTGGTACCAATGTATTTAAAGTCAGGGGAGCCCTTGAAAGCCGGAAGAATAATACGACTTATTACGATCTTTTATTTGAAGGAGATGATGTTAGCCTGGCTTCAATGGCTGAAATATTACCTGCGGAATACCTGGAAAACATGGGCAATCTGCAAAGCAAAGGTAATTTCGAATTCAGGGCAGGCATTAAAGGCGAATCAAATAAAAATACGGAACCCGAGATCATTGCGGAGCTGAGCCTCACTGATGGAAAAATTTCCAGCTCCCGAATGGATGGAGCGCTCAAGGATGTTTCTTTTTCTGCACGTTTCGATAATGGGAGTTCTCATTTGAGTAAGACCTCTACGTTTGAAATAAAAAATTTCAAGGCCTATTTTAAGCGGGAATTATTCGAATTGGACTTTAAATTGTATAATCTCGATGACCCCCAGCTGGTGTTTAATATGGACGGAGTCATTCCTCTTAAAATGGTCTATGGATTAATGTCTGACCCGCGGATCTCCAACGGAGACGGGGAAATTGAAATTGATAACCTCCATCTCAAAGGTCGTTATAAGGATATGTTGAGTGTCAGAAATATTTCGAAGGTGGAGCTCGGGGGTAATATCGAATTTGACGATGCTTCCCTGACCATAAACAATGAAGAAATGATCCTGGATAGGGGAAGGGTGAGCCTGGATAATAATACACTGACCATCGATGACCTCAAACTGGATGGTGCCGGAAGCGAAATAAATCTCAAAGGTTTTGCCTACAATATTATCCCTGTTTTATTTGCGGATTCATTGAACAGCAACAGGGCAGAACTCGAATTTAATATGCAACTCACTTCCCCCCAAATGGATCTTGATCGTTTGGCCAACCTGTCACTGGCTTCGGAAGAGGAAGCCGAAGAAGCCGGAGTGAAAGTGGATTCTCTTGCCGGAACAAGAATAAAAAAGAGAGAACAAACCACGAGTTTCCTCAAAGGCACCTTTGATGCGCGTATTGATGAATTTAATTACAACAAAATCGAGGGCACTGAATTTGTCGGAAAACTTGTTTTTGATAATAGTGAACTCAAGATCGACGGCTCCGCCAATGCTATGGGAGGAAATATTGCTCTCGATGGGAAATTGTTCTTTGAAGAAAAACCCTGGCTCAAGACGAAGGTCGTTTGTAAAAGTATTGACCTGAAAGAATTCTTCCGGCAGTCGGAAAATTTTTCACAGGAAGTGCTTACTGCGGACAATATTTCGGGGACCATGGATGCTAAAATGATCATTGAGGTGTTCTGGGATGAAGAAGGCAATTTTCTCATGGATAAATTGCATGTTCTCGTGGGTACAGGGATTACAAACGGGGAGATCAAGGATTTCAAAATGTTGGAAACTTTCTCGGCATTGGTCAATGTAAAAGACCTTCAACACATCAAATTTACCAACCTCGAAAATTATATGGAGGTCAGGAAAAGCAGGCTGATCATTCCTGCTATGTTTATCCAGAGTAATGCCATGAACCTGACGATCAGCGGGGATCATTCCTTTGAAAACGAAATCAAGTATAACCTGAAAGTTAATGCCGGGCAAGTGCTGGTCAACCGGTTTAAAAAACATGATCCATCCCTTAGCGCTCAACCGGCAAAGCAAAACGGTTTCTTTAATTTGTATTACACCATCATGGGAACTCTGGACCAGTTCAATTACAAAACAGCGAAACAACAGGTAAAGGAGGATTTTAGGCTCAGTGAAATGAGAAAACAGGACATTCAGCGCGAACTGGAAAAGGAATTTGGTCTGATCGATCTCGTTCAAACGCCTTCAGAATGGTATGACGAGGGAACCGACGAACCGGTTTTCGGTAAGCCGGCCTCAGATTCCGCCAAAAACAAAAACAAAGACGAATTTCTCGATTTTGATGTCCAGGGGGGCGGCAACGATGATGGAGAATTCCTTGATTTTGAAGTCAGTGGTGGTGGTGGAAACCGAAAGTAATCTCTGGACATAACCCGGCCAGGATTTTTAGCCATTTTCTGGTGATTTGATGAAAATGAATTGACCAATTTGCCGCTGCTTCACCCAAGTCACTAAAAGGAGTCATCCCCAAAAACAGGTCAATTTATTTTTAAAATGTTCCTTCCAGGAGCTTACGTAATATTCACGCAGAAACCGCAGATTTTCGCAGAATCATTACCCGCGAAAATCTGCGAATGCTGTGCGGATGAACTTTCAATTTCAGGAAATATGCTCCACCTGGAAGTTTTTTGCACAATTTTCGGTCGACTGCTAACCATCCTCGCTTCCCATTCATTTTTTTTTCAGCGTATTTACGACAAACTTTTCCGACCTTCCGTTTGTAAATCAGATCGTTATCGCCAATCTTTGCGTAATCTTTCTGAGGTTACTAAAAAACACCCTAAACTATGCACCGCATTGCTATGCTAAAATTTTGGTTGGCCACTTTTTGTTTTTCATGCTTTGGCCTGAGCATTTCATTCGCTCAAAATTGCAACTTCCCGTTGCCGCCGGCCAATACCTGCGCCAATGCACCTTTACTTTGTGATCTGGACGGGTATTGTTCGGATAACAGTGGTGCCACCAATTCAGGAACGCCTAATGCCTTTTGCGGGGTCGTGGAAAACAACAACTGGATCTCTTTTATTGCAGGGTCAACCTCACTTGAAATTGAAGTATCTGTTTTCGGATGCAACCAGGGCAACGGACTGCAGGTCCACGTTTTTGAGACGGATGATTGCAATTTTTTTATATCGAAATCCAACTGCCTGGATCCCGTGCCCAACAACGGAACCGGGGTCATGCTGGCAACGAATCTCGTTATTGGCCAGGTTTATTACCTCATGATGGACGGCAAAGGGGGAGATGTTTGTGATTACTCCTATGCCCTGCTCGACGGCATAACGCTTTCTCCGGCGGAAGTTGTTATCGATCCTCCAGGGTATTTATGTGAAGGTCAAACCCTTACCCTTGAAGCCACTACATGGTCTAGCAATCCAGGACTGATCCAGGAATGGTCAACCCTTGACGGGAACATCCTTTCCGGTGAAAATTCAACCATGGCGCTCATTGATATGCCCGGAACGTACCAGTTATATATAGAGGATGCCAGTGGTTGTACTGATTCCACTTTCGTGATGGTCGAGGAGGCCCCTTTGCCCATTGCGGAGGCAGGCACCGCTGATACCTTAAATTGCCTGAACAATACGATGATCATGCTGGATGGGAGTCATTCCTTTGGATTTAACGCTTTGAATTATCAATGGGCCACTTCCTCCGGGAATATTGTCTCCGGAGCCAATACACCCACCCCGACCATCAATGAACCGGGAGCTTATTTTCTTACCGTCTCAGACCAGGTTACTCAATGTGCGGCAGTGGATACCGTTGTCGTTTTTATCGACGCCAATACCCCTTTTGCCAAGACCGGAGGGGGTGGAGAACTCAATTGTGTTACGCCACAAATTGAACTCAACGGGATCGGCTCATCCTTTGGCAATAATTTTACCTATCAATGGACGACCAGCGGAGGGAACATCACCTCCGGGGCTCAAACCCTTTTTCCGGTGGTGGATGCGCCAGGCCTTTACCAGCTCGAAGTTCTAAATACCATCAATGGGTGCATAGCAGCCGACCAGGTGTTGGTGACCCTCAATGAGGAAAAGCCTTACGGTGCCGAAGTTGCTGCCTTTGCTCCCTGTTTTGAAATGATCAACGGCCGAATTGTCATTGATACGGTTTTTGGAGGGACTCCTCCGTTTTTGTATTCGTTTGGCGACACCATTTTGTCTTATACCAACAGAGCGGAATACCTGCCTTCCGGGCAATACCGGGTAACGATCAAAGATGCCATAGGTTGCGAGTGGGATACGCTTGTAACGGTAGGAAGCGAAGTCCAGCTGATCGCCGATCTTGGAGAAGATTTTTATTTACCGTTGGGGTGTGAGTATGAACTTGTGCCCCTCATCAATATTGACGAGTCACAGGTGGCAGGCTGGAATTGGATACCGGAAGATCTGTTCTCCTGTGATTCCTGTTTCAATCAGCTCATTCGGCCACTTGAAAATACACAGACCTTTCACTTTACCTATACGGATGTGAACGGATGCCGGGCTTCCGATGCCATTACCATTTACCTCGACCGAACCCGGAACGTTTTTATCCCTAATGTTTTTTCACCCAACGGCGATGGCGTAAACGACATTTTTTACATCAACGCCGGAAAAGATGTGGCCCTGATCAGATCTTTTACCGTTTATGACCGATGGGGAAGTATGGTGCATGAAACCAGGGAATTTGCCCCCAATGACCCTGCTTTTGGCTGGGATGGCAAATTAGGACGCAAAAATCTAAACGAAAGTGTTTTTGCCTATGTGGTTGAGGTGGAATTTCTGGACGGCTGGTTTCAACAATATACGGGGAGTGTAATTTTGGTGCGATAATCATCTTTCCGGATAATCTATTCCGCCAGTAAGCCTACAATAATGTCAACTGTTTTACTTCCTCCCCAGTTGTAGGCTCCCGTTTCCCGTATTTTTATTTGCCCGTTTTTTGAAAGGACAAAAGTGGTGGGAATGCTCTGCGTGGAAAAAGGCGCGGGCGGATTGTATTGTGTAGAATAGACCGGGAAAGTAAATCCCCGTTTGTCTATAAATGATTTTATTTTAGCAGGAGGTTCATTCGAAACCATTAAAAAAGCAATCTCATTGTTGTCCTTAAAACGGTCGTAGAGTTTTTGGATCTCCGGCATTTCTCCGACGCAAGGGGGGCACCAGGTCGCCCAAAGGTTCAGGAACACTACTTTACCTTTATAGTCCTTCAGGTTCACGGGCTGACCTTCCAAATTGGAGAGTGGCCATTGGTATTCGTCGGAAGATAGGGTAGGGCCATCTGCCTGAACCGAAGGGCTAATGATCATTGCTTTTAGCCGATTGACAAAACCGCCAATGGCCATTCTCCCTCCCGGGAACAGTAAAGTGATGATTAATGCAAGGAAAATGGCATCCGAAATTTTGTTCCAGTTGCTTTTATTTTGCCAGTAGTTTTTTATTTTTTCCGTTAACATGTTTTATTTTTTAACTATAACATTTAAGATGGTAGGCAAAATAGCCACTCAACAGAAGGAGGAATAGCGTCAGTCCAAAAAAATAGGCAAATCCCCAAAGGCCAATTATTATCCCTGAAATCAGAGGGAAAATAGTGAGTAAAAGATTGCTGGCACCGGTAAGTCCGGTATAAAATGCCCGGTTTTGATCGGTCGAAATTTCCAGTAGAAGGCCGGCTTTGGTGATGGTAAAAAGGGAGACAAAAATGCCGCCACATAAAAAGAGCAACCGAAAAACAAAGGGGTGTTCCATGAATATTATGGCGGTAATCACCATGAGAATCAGGAGGGATATGGAAAAATACAGCAACTGCTTGTACTTGAATTTATTGGAAAATTGGTAAATGACGAAACTCGTCAACACCAGGCCGATGGTTTTAAAAACGAGAAGTTCTCCCACCACCGTAGCATTGACCACCATTTTAGTTTTTGCAAAAAGGATGATAAAAGGCAAAATGGCCAGGCCGACCCCCAGTGTATTCACCACAAGGATGTAAAAAGTGAGCTGTTGGTGTTCTTTTAATTCTTTGACAATTTTTTGAACGAAAACTTTCAGGTTGGGAATACGTTCTGTTTTGTGCTCTTCCTTGATGAATTCGATGATGGAATAAAACCCGATGGAGGCCAATCCCAGGAAGGCTGCCGCCAGCAAAAACATGGCCAGGTAATTGTCAGGAAAGGTGAAGTGATGAAGCAGTTGCTGAGCCGCCAGGGCCGAAAGGAAAACGCTGACTCCAGAGAGCAATTGCTTGAGGGAAAAAAAGCGTTTCCTGCTTTCAGGGAAAATGGACTTGCCTATGATATCGGTATAGGGAATCTCTGCAAAAGCCCCGCCTATGGAAAAGGTTATGATAAGCATAAATATGAAGATGATGACCCACTCCTGGGTGATTTGAGGCGACAGGTAAAATAAAAGAGCCAGCCCCAGTAGGGAAAATATCCTCGAATTAATTCCCACCAGTAAAAATATCTTTTTATGCTGCCTGTTTTGCAGGAAAGGTGTAAAAAAAAGCTGAGACATCCTGGAACCACCCAGCATGATGGCCGACATCAGTCCCACCAGAAATGTGCCCCCTCCCGAATGGATCAGCATAGCAGGCAGCACCGTATCCACATCCATGAAGTTGATCGCAAGCGCCGCAAAAATAGCGTGCCATATGTAGGATTTAAAATTCCTGTTCGATATGTTGCGGCTCAGTTCCATTGGGCAAAATTACCCTTTGTTTATGGAATTACTTGTGTTTTAAGTCACAATCAGAAGTCTTTTTTCCTGGAGACCCTTATCATGCGCCATAGGGGCATCAATATCCATATCAATAAAACGGTCATTGAAATGATCATCCCGTTGGATGTTCCGAAAAATTGTTGAAAAACAGCTCCTGTATAACCCAGTAACGCTGATATGTCAAGCTTTAGGAGGATCAATACCCTTGACAGGTCAATAGGGTTGAACATCATGGCCCCCAGGGCAAATTTATCCAAAGGATAATCCTGGAAACTGATCATCATAATCATGATGAGTCCATCGTAAATGACGGCCATAAACAGCCAGAGTAATATGGCAAAACCAAATCCTTTTATCTTATCATTAAAGGAAAGGGCTATGTTATACGCCAGGGCAACAAAGATAAAAGTAAGAAAACCTCCCGTGATCAGCAGCGAGGTGAAATCCCAGATATCACCCGACCTGAAAACGCCGTAGGCCACAAAGGGAATTCCCAGCCCGATGATCAGACTGAGTGAAAGGGAAATGGAAACCCCCAGGTATTGCCCTACAAAAATGGTGCTTCGCTTAAGCGGTTGCGAAAGCAGTAATTCAACGAATTCTCTTGAACTGTAATAATACATCACCCCGAAAATTGTCCCGATCAAGGGGGTCAGGACGATGATGATGTTCAGTAAAGTGATGACCGCTTTGTTCACATCGCTGTTCAGAAAAAATAACACAAAACCCAATACCAGGTAAAACAGGAAATACACATAACTCCATCTGCTACGCATCAGGTCAAAAAAACTGTATTTTAATATTTTAAACATTTCTTGCTAAAGTTTATCGGTTCGTTTAAGCATAAGTACCCTTCAGAATTTCCGCAATGGCGTGTTCCAGGTTCGACTGTTGCGTTTGTTGTTTAAGCATGCCTACCGTGCCGTCAAAATAAATATTGCCATCGAGCAGGAAAATAACCCGGTCGGCAATCTCTTCCACCAGGTTCATGATATGAGTGGTAATGAGAATCGTTTTGCCTTTCTTTTTTTCCTTTGCGATTAATTCTTTTAAATAAATCAACGCCACAGGATCCAGCCCTGATGTGGGTTCATCTAAAATGATGAGGGGAGAGTCGAACATAAAAGTCATGACCACATTCACCTTTTGACGGGTTCCGCCCGACAGGTTGCCCAATTTTTTATCGAGGAACGGACCGAGTTTGAACAGCTGGATCAACTCTTCATCCAGGGAGGTCTCACTGCGTAAATTTTTGATCATATCGATCAATTCCCTGACTTTGATGTTTTGTGGAAAATTGGCAATCTGCGGCAAATAGGAAATTTCATTCCTGTATTCCCATTTGCCAATGACTTCCTTACCGTCGATCAATATCTGTCCTTTCTGAGGAATGACCATGCCCAGGATACTTTTGATGAGCGTAGTTTTCCCGGATCCGTTGGGCCCGAGGATAGCGATTATTCCCTTATCTTCGATAGAGAGATTTATTCCCTGTAGGACATCGACCGGACCAAAGCTTTTGTAAAGTTTTTTTATTTCTACCATTTTGCGGGTTTCATTAAAGGATTTTCGTCTTTCAGTTGATCCGGGGTGAAAACGGGGGATACTTTTTCAGAGAAATTGATGATGTCAACAAATAAACTTCTCAGCAGTACAATGGTTTCAGGGTTTTTGTTGACGACGTAGGAAAAGAGGTTTATTGGCCTGTAGGGAACATCTCCGATGCCGTTCCTGTCCAGGTCGTAACCGGTGTACCCGCTCCAAAAATTGCGGTCGAAAAGATTACCGTTCATGCCTCCCTGGTAGGCAATTCCAAAAGAATTGTTCAGGAAATTATTTTGCTTTAATTTATTGCTGTAGCAGGCTCCCAGGAATTTTATGGCCCAGCCGTTATTGAGGAAAATGTTTTCTTCAAAGTTTACCCTCGTCGAGCCATCTGCATTTACGCCTATGGTGTTTTCCTCAAAGGTATTGTGTTTTATTTCGGCGTCGTAAATTTCTTTTAGCAATAGTCCGTAAGAGGCCGTTCCCCAGTTCAGTCGGAAAGTATTATTACGCATGAAAATGTATTTAGAGAACATCACGGCCACTCCTGCGCCATTGTTCTCAAAAAGGTTGTCGAGGTATTCGTCGTTGTTGGAGAACATGAAATGGAGGCCGTAACGGATGTTTCGCTTGCTGATGTTTTTTGCCACTTTACTCGATTTGACAAACTCAAAATAAATGCCGTCGCGCATCTGGTACACCTCGTTTTCCAGTATTTCCATATTGTTGCAGTGCCATAGATGAATGCCGTTGCCGGAGTTGTGTTCTACAATGGCATTGCCGTTGATCACATTTTTTCGAATGATCCCGTCGTGAGACTTTTCGATCAGGTAGGCAAAAAACGGGTTGTTGAAAGTATTTTTTTCGAACAGGAAATGTCCGATTTTAAAAGCATGGACTGCTGCATAGTCTTTCGTATGGCTGTGGGCCACATTGTTGATGACAAAGCCGGATAAGGTCACGCTATCGGCTCCGATCTCAAAAATGGCCCCCTTTTCCTCTCCGTCAACAACAGGCTGATGGAGGCCAATTAATACCAGGGGTTTGGCAATACTGATCTCATGTTCCTTGTAAAGCCCTTTTTTGACAAGGATGGTGTCGAAAGGGCTGGCCAGGTTTATGGCTTCCTTTATTGACTTGACTTTGCAGGCGGGGCAAACTTCGATGGTTTTTCCAAAAGAAAGCAGGCCAATGCATTGTAAGGTGATTATGAGGAAAATTCTGGTCATTATTCAATCAGGTGTTTGGTTGTTTTTAATTCATTTTTGATGCGGTACAGGTTGAAAAAATCTAAAAGCATGCTTTATGCTTGAAAAGGACGCAGACAGGTGCGGGAGCAAAAATAGATTCTAACAAAAGTCAGTGAAATCTGATTTTCACAAAAGATTAAAAAAAACATTTAAGAAACGCGGTAAACATAAATTTACACTTTTGCCACACCTCCGCCCCGGCCCAAAAGTGGAGTCATCGCCGAAAAATGTAAATTTATTTTTGAACCATCCCTAAGAAACCGGGCAGCAATCATTTTTTACTGTACCGGGTCTTCAATTGTTCCCAGGGGATAATTTCCCCTCCATTTTCCTGGAGTATTTCCCGGGCTTCACTTTCGTTTTCAAACCCCGAGAGATTGCCACCCATCGGGCTGGGCAGGCTTTCGCTGATCAGGAAAGTCGCTTTGGTTGCGTCCACCAGTTTCCCCGGAGTGGCGTAATCCGCCAGGAGGAAAAGGCCGATTTCTGCTTCCTGCCAGTCAAACCTGCTTTGCATCATACATTCAATGGCATCATATTTAAAGGCTTTACCTTTTTTTGTGACGATCTCAGCAGCATGTTGATTGTCTACGATGGTCATTTTGCAAAAATGGCAGGCATCTTTTCCATAACCGATGGGAACAGGTTCCACGGCACACGAACTTACAAAGAATGTTAAGATCGAACCGACGGTTAAATAAATTAAATATTCGAATTTCATGGTCAATGTTTTGGCTTTAAACATTAGGTTTTAATTAAATTCAGGCAGCAGTAACCGAGGGGTGATCCTGGTTTGAATGTTTCCTGCCGCCTGAATTTATTCGTTTCGGAATTATGAATGACTTTATTCTTGGGCTTTTGAGGCTTCCTTTTTTCCGACAAAGAAGGCGATCAATGAAATTACCATTCCGGTGAACAGTAGATAAGCCCCTGCCATAGGTAAAGAAATCGCTCTAAAGTTAAGAATAACTTTTGAGCCTATCAAAGGCGGCTGGTAGGCCATGGGCGAACCGTCCGGAGTGGTGAACTTTATTGCTGCCTTAGGATTGAGGCTGTGTCCGTAATCGTACTCCCAGAGGTAGAAGTCATACATGCCTGCAATGCCTAAAATAACCATGAGAATAAACCATACCAGGAAGAGTTTGTAATTTCCTGTAAACGCAAAGATCAACCCCAAAGCGATCATTGCGCCCACTACCCAGGGAAACACTTCGAACTCCTTCATGTGTTCTGGAATTTCCTTCATGCCCACATAGTGGTTCATCAGGTTGATATTTTTTACATCATTGGGTTGGTGATCCGTAATTTTCGTGATCCAGATATCCATGCCGATAGGGTCAGGATATTGAGGGGCTTCAAGGGTAATATTCCACAGTGGAAAAACAAATAATCCCAGGAGGAACAAGGTCCCGATAATCATTAAAATCTTTGATTTTTTCATTTTTTATGTGCTGTTGTTTGTGTATTTGCTGGTTATTAAAGCAGTGGGCAAGCCACCTTAGTTTATAGCTTGCCCACCTGCTTCCTCATGATTCACACAATACTTTATAAATTATTCTCCGTCAAGAGACCATTTTATGGGTACATCTGCTCCCGGAGCAGAAACTCTTACATATCCCTGCATTTCCTGGTGAAGGGCTGAACAGAAATCCGTGCAATAGAATGGCCATACGCCCACTTCTTTAGGTTCCCAGGTAAAGGTTTCCGTTTGTCCGGGCATGATCAGTAATTCAGACGTATTTGCACCAATCATGGCAATGCCGTGAGGTACGTCAAAGTCCTGTTCCAGGTTGGTCACGTGGAAGTAAACCCGGTCACCCACTTTAACGCCTTCAATGTTGTCAGGAGCAAAGTGACTCCGGATCATGGTCATATAAACGTGGACATTTTTTCCATCACGAACCACCTTGGCTTCCTTTTCAGATTTTGTAGCGAACGGGTGATTGTTGTCTTCAAGCCTGTAAATTTTCTGCGAATTAGGTATGATTAAATCAGCAGGAGCACCGGCTGCATAGTGGGGTTCCCCAATGGTGGGAAAGTCCAGGATCAGCTCCATTTTGTCTCCACTGATATCGTACAGCTGGGCAGACTGGCAAAGTTCAGGACCTGTGGGCAGGTAACGGTCTTTGGTGATCTTATTCATCGCAACCAGGTACTTGTCGTAAGGTTTTCTTGAGTTACCTCCGGGGATCATCAGGTGACCAACAGAATAGTAGGTTGGTTTTCTGTCCAATACTTCCCAGGTGCCAAGTTTCCACTTCACGACCTCTGAAGAGATAAAGAAAGTAGTATAGGCATTGCCCCGGGTATCGAATTCGGTATGCAAAGGGCCGAGACCCGGTTGCTCAACAGTACCGGCATTTACGGCGTCAAAGTTTAAGATCGGAATGCCATAAGCATCACCATCAAAAGCTTTGTCTTCGATAGCCTTCAGCATTTTGGTGAAAGAGTGAACGGTCAGGGCTGCAGCCAATTTACCGCTACCCACGATATATTCTCCTGTAGGGTCAACATCACAACCGTGTGGAGATTTAGGGGTGGGGAGGAAGTAAACCAAATCCGTAAAATCGGCAGGATTTAAAACTCTGACTTCGGTCATCATGCTGGAAGTGGCGGAATGGGTACCTTCATCATAAACGTTGTGAGCATATTTCGAAGGCATAGTAGTGAATTTGCCCTGTGCAATATACTCTTCTGCTTTTTTCCAGTTAATGGCAGCAATAAAGTCCTTATCGTTTTGTGAAGCATTCACCTCGAGGAGGGTGTTGGCTTCTTCTGTATTGTAGGAAGAGAAGAACATCCAGCCGTGGGATTTTCCTCTGCCTGGGTGGGCCAGGTCAAAGTTAAAACCGGGCATCAGTACCTGGAAGGCAATGTTCATATGTCCGGATTCAGGATCTACCTTAATGAAGGATAAAGCCCCTTTAAAGTTGCCTTTGTATTGGTCGATAGGCATATCCCGTTGTGGTACGGGAACGCCAAAACGAGTACCGGCAACCACGTATTCTGTATTTTCAGTAACGAAAGAGGAGCTGTGGTTTCCCGCACTGTTAGGGATCTCGATGATCTCTTCCGTTTCGAAAGTCTTCAGACTGATACGGGCGATACGAGGGGTATTGTTTCCATTAATGAAACACCATCTGCCGTCAATGACCCCTTCTGTCTGGGAAAGGTCAGGGTGGTGAGAATCATCCCAGGGAACAAAACCGTGAGAAGTTTCGAGCAATGGTTTTGTTTCTTCATTGAATCCATAAGCCTTTTCACCGTCAACGGAGAAAACAGGGATAACTTTGAATAATCTTCCTGATGGTAATCCATAAACGGCTAATTGGCCGCTGAATCCACCGGAAATAAAAGCATAAAATTCGTCGAGCTCTCCAGGAGCAACAAATGCTTTTTCAGCTGCGCTGCCGCCAATGGCACCGCTATTGGAATTGGAACCACCATTTGAACAACTGGTCATTGTCCATAAACTTGCAAATAGCAATGCGAAGGTGATCGTTTTTAATATTACTCTCATATTAAAGTGATTTTTTTTGTTAGGTTTTAAATTTTTCGTTCTGTTATTTTTTTGGCAAAATGACCTCGTCGATTACATTGATGACACCGTTTGAGGTATAGATGGTTCCAAGAATCTTTTTGCCATCGACAAAAACGTCGTCACCTTCAGTCGTCACCTCCAGGTAATCTCCTGTGGCCATGTAGAGTTTTCTGCCTTTTTGGGCTTCTTTTCTAAGGGCTTCAGGATCGTAAGAGCCCGGAGCGGCATGGCGGGTAAGAATGTTTGCCAACGTAGCTTTGTTTTCCGGTTTCAACAGGTTTTCTACTGTTCCTTCAGGAAGTTTTTCGAAGGCAGCATTTGTAGGTGCGAAAACGGTCAGCGGGCCTGCATTAACCAAAACGTGTTCGATTGATGCAGCCTGCACTGCGGCCACTAAAGTGGTGTGGTCCGGAGAGCCGGCAGCGACTTGTAAGATGTTTTTGGCTGAGACATCATCCTGAACGGATGCCTGTCCTTTCGGCGTATTGGCTTCGTAATTGCCAGAGGCGTCTCCGGCGGCTGTGTTTTGTGGTCCTCCTGAATTACAGGCAGTAATTACCAGCCCGGAAACGAGCAGGACGAATAGGATTTTGAATTTCATTGATGTTTGATTTATAACGTTCTAAAATATGCAATAATGGCTCGTATTTTGGTTTTTGGGTATGTTATTGGTTAGTCAATTGAGCATTCTTGAAATTCATATAACGTTCGGGGAAAACATCAGAAAAGCGTTTGAAAGAGGAACTAAGGAAAATTTAAAATGATAAATTTAAAACCTACCTGCAGACGCAGGAATGCAGGTTGAAAAGTGCTGATTTACAGCGACTTACAGGATTAAGGATGTCAATTTATTTTTTCATTGTTCCTATTGTATTATAAAGTCCTGAAATATTCCAGGATGGCTCTTGCTTCTTCCTGTGTAAGGCCCTGGTTGGCCATAGGGGCTCCATTATATTCCATCAGCAATTTTTTTGCAATAGGATCTTCCTGGATCATTTTTTCCGGATCGAGGATCATATTCATGATCCAGGTTGGATTTCTTCTTTGCAGGATACCGGCAGGAGCAGGGCCGATGAATTTTTTGTCAGGTTTATGGCAGGCGGTACATTTGGCCTCGTAAACCTCAATTCCTTTGGTGACAAGGGCTTCGTCAATGGTTTCAGGAAGCGTAATAGCTTCGGTGATCGGCCCAATGCCTAAGTTGTCCATAGGATCCGCCTCATCCGCTATCATGGATTTCGGCGCGGGCTTAGGCGTTCCGTCGGTTGTAGGAGTCTCTCCTCCGCAGGAAAAGAATAGAAGGAGGATAAGACTAAAAATGGATAGGGCTTGAATTCTCATTGTGTATTAAATTTATTAGTTTGAAAAGATAAAAGAACAGAACAAAGATAGCTTATTTAGAATGTGTCTAAATATGACAAAAGTCAGGGATGTATGGTGATTTTTGTCATTTTGAGATTATTAATGGCCTTTATATTGTTTGATCTTCCAAATTATAATTTAAGATATTATCTTCGCTCAAATTTTTTTTTATGAGTAGTTTAATCAGTGGAATACAGCAGATGGGGGTCGGAGTGACCGATTTGCATGAAGCATGGAAATGGTACCGTCAGAATTTTGGTATGGATATCCGGGTTTTTGAAGATGAGGCGGTAGCTGAATTGATGTTGCCACACACAGCAGGCCAACCAAGAAAACGTTATGCCGCCCTGGCCATGAATATGCAGGGAGGAGGCGGATTTGAGATTTGGCAACATACCGGTAAAACGCCGGAACCCTGTAGTTTTGACATTCTTATTGGTGATCTCGGTATCAATATCGCCAAGGTGAAATCAAAGGATGTCAGGGCCGCCTATCATGATTTTACCGAAAAAGAACTCGATCTGTTGGGTGAGGTCGTAACCGATCCTTCAGGTAACATGCACTTTTTTGTCCGAGATTTATACGGAAATATCTTCCAGGTAGTCAATGAGGAACACGTTTTTATGGCGGATAAATCCGTCAACGGAGGCATATACGGCGCCATGATCGGCGTGACTGATTTTGAAAAGGCCCGCACTGTTTATTGCGATATTTTGGGATACGACGAAGTGGTTTATGATAAGGAAGGTGTCTTTGATGATTTGTCCGGCCTACCCGGAGGAAAAGAAACCTTACGCCGTGTTTTATTGAGGCATAAGGAGGAAAGAATGGGGCCGTTTTCCAAATTGTTGGGTCCCTCTCAAATTGAATTGATTTGCGTAAAAAGTCGTACGCCACAAAAAATATACGAAGGCAGAATTTGGGGAGACCCCGGGTTTATTCATCTCTGTTTTGATATCCAGGGCATGGACGGACTCCGAAAAAGATGTGCTGCGAAAGGATTTCCTTTTACGGTGGATAGTGCGGATAGTTTTGATATGGGCGTGGCAGCCGGTCACTTTGCCTATATCGAAGATCCTGACGGTACCCTGATCGAGTTTGTGGAGACCCACAAATTGCCTATTATTGAAAAGATCGGTTGGTATATGAATATTCAAAAGCGTAAACTTGGCAAACGTTTGCCCAACTGGATGGTAAAAACCATGTCCTGGGGGAGGATTAAGGATTAGATTGCTTGATGCTGGTTGCTTGATGCTGGTTGCTTGATGCTTTGCTTGATATTGGTTACTGGTTGCTGGATACTGGGAGACTTGTTTCTGAACGCTGGTTACTGGTTGCCGGAAGACTTGTTTTTCTCAGTCTTTCTGTGCTTTTCGCCATACCTCAAACAACTTCTCCTGAGAAGGGCGGTCTTCGGGCACTTCCCGAAGCGGCTCACAGGGTTTCAAGGTTTCATGACATTCTTTGGGTAGTTGTTGGTAAAGTTGGGTGCCCTTGGTTTTCCAGGCGATCATTTCATCGCTTACCTGTTTGATAATACGTGCCGGGTTGCCGACTACCAGGCTCCTGGCCGGAATTTTTTCCCCGGATTTTACAAAAGCCAGGGCGCCGATAATACATTCGTCCCCAATCTCTGCCTCATCCATGATGACGCTGTTCATTCCCACCAAAACATTTTCACCGATAGTGCCACCGTGTATGATGGCGCCGTGACCGATATGGGCCCCTTTTTTCAGCCGGGTGGTGGTGCCCGGAAACATGTGGATGGTACAGTTTTCCTGGACATTACAGCCGTCCTCGATAATGATTTCCCCCCAGTCGCCGCGAATGGCAGCCCCCGGCCCCACATAGACGTCTTTCCCGATGATTACATTCCCCGTGACGGTCGCCTGAGGATGAATGAATGAAGATTCGTGAACTATTGGCCGGAATCCTTTGAATTCGTAGATCATTTTCAGAAATTTAGGTCTGTGATGGTTTAGGATCATAAAATTAATGGCTTGATCCTTTTTTTTAACATCGGGCAGGGTTTATTGTTGAATTTTTTAATGCGAGAATGCGGCAAGGGCTGTAATTTTTCCCGAAAGGAGCAAAAAATGTTCAATAAAATAATATGTAGCCCAACAAAGTTATCCCTATAAAAAAGCATCTTTCACAGAGCACCCAATAACCAGTATCGAGTAACCAGCAACCAGCACCGAGTAACCAGCAACCAGCAAAATGGCACAATTCAGATGGTCATATTTAAGCCCGCAGGGGAAGCGTCACATTGTAGGCATATTTCATGGCGAGCGTACCGGCCATTTGATGATCTATGTAAATTCTAAAGTCGTCCAGATAGATTTTAAGGTTTTCGAGGATAAACTTTACAGTTTTTTTATTGATGAAGAACTTTGTGAAGTTAGTGTGGAAAAGAAAGGCGAGCGGTTTTCTTATGAGTTTAAATTGAACAAAGATGCCGATACCCCTCTCAACAGGAGGCGCAAAGCTTTTAACCGGGTAAACCGTAACCGGATTATCGCCCTTTTTGTCGGACTGGCCCTTTTTATCACCTTGGGGTTAGTGTTTGGCAGTTATCAGAAACGCAAAAGAGAAAAGGAAAAACAGGAAAGATTGGAGACTTTGATGGCCCGTAAAACGGCGAGGGCTACTGCGACCATTGATTCTATAAAGTGGTCTGGGGATCAGGGGATTTTTTTTTACACCTTTCCCGAGGGAGATGCTTTGAGCAATGGTCAGACTCATTTTGAACGGTCAGGGGTGGCCTATTATTCGGAAGGCCTTCCCATTGAAAAGGGAGATGAATTTCTCGTTGAATACAATTCTTCGGGGAATTCCTCTAAACTTTTGCTGAATGAGCCAACGAGTTTGCAGTGGTCAAATTACCTGCGCAGGGCTTATATTGTGGAAGAAAAATTCAATCCCCATCTTTCCGGAAGGGAAATTTTGTGCCGGGTGGAATGCGCCTATAGAGTTGGCGGTTTGCCGGGCCTGGCGGATGTCTATTTCCAGGATCGTTCACCGGAAGCCAATCCCCGGCACAATGAATTGACCTACAAACGGCTGGTCAGGGATATTCCCTTTCAAACGGCATACAAACAATATTGTCTTCCCGGGCTGGAATAAAATTCTATTCTCCTACAAATTCAGGGATATACATTTTTTCTATTCTTCTCATCGGTCCGTGACAGGAGGCTTCGTGGCAATTCATGCAGGCATTCACTACGCCCTTATAGGCTTCGGATCTTTGTGTTTTTTCGCTATTTTCAAGTTCATCCACTGACTGCAGGAAAGCCTGCGCAAAAGCCTGGAATCCATTATCTTTCATACTTTCTTTGGTGGGAATCGCTGTATAAATGGACTTAAAGTCGGAAATGTGCCCTATTTCTCCTCCTTCCTCGATCACTTTTTTTACGGCCGTAAATTCATCGGCCATCGCTCTCATGAGCAGGGCAAGTTCGCTGTCGCCATTGGGGTTTAGCGCTGCGGTCTCTTGTTTTTGGAGGGCACCTGTTTCTCCGGGGTCCAATTCACAACCAAATAAAAAAAGGATAAAAACGGTTAAAGAAACAATGTATTTCATTAGCATGGATGTTTAAGTTGAGGACAAAAATATTTTTTATCTCTATAAAAACCATCTTAAGCAGTTATTTTTTATTTTTCAAAAAACATTTTAAACCATTTCACTGCAGGGCAGTCAAAAGGCCAGAACCTAAAAACTACCCATTGCAGCCGTTACGAAACCTTATGTCGGACGAACAAATACTGGATATGCTTGTAGACCAGCAACTTGCGGAACGAGGATTTCGTTTGCTGATGGATAAATATCAGGAACGCCTGTATTGGCATGTTCGCCGCATGGTGGTCAGTCACGAAAATGCCAATGATGTGGTTCAAAATAGTTTTGTAAAGGTCTTCCGGAGTATTGGAGGATTTCAGCGGAAATCATCCCTTTATACCTGGTTGTATCGAATTGCGACGAATGAAGCCATCACTTTCCTGAAAAAAGAAAAAAAGAACAGGACAGATTCGCTTGGGGATGAATCAAATAGCCTGGAAAACCAGTTAAAGGCCGACCCTTATTTTGAGGGGGATGAGATTCAGTTGAAACTCCAATGTGCACTGGATCAGTTGCCGGAAAAGCAGCGGTTGGTTTTTAATATGAGGTATTATGAAGAAATGAGTTACCAAAATATGTCCGAAGTGCTGGATACTTCGGTGGGAGCGCTAAAAGCTTCTTATCACCATGCAGCAAAAAAAATTGAAAGCTTTTTAAAAAAAGAGTAATTACACTATACCATAATGGACAAAAAGAATGAGATCAGGCAGGAATTGGAGGAAATAGCTCCATTGCTGAAGGATATACAAATAGATAAAAATGGTTTTCGGGTTCCTGAGAACTATTTCACTCAACTACAGGATGATGTCATGCATCGTGTAAATTCGGTGCCGGAAGCGGCTATATCGGCACCTTCCTTTTTACAAAAAATGCTCCGGGATAGCGCGCACACCATCAATTGGCTGCTTCAACCGCGATATGTTTTGCGAGTGGCCGGATTGGGACTGGTACTTGCCCTGGGTATCTATCTTTTTTTTCCAAAATCAGCGACAAGCGAGAAAGAATACCTGGCCAATATTACGCCTGCTGAAGTGACAGAATACGTCAATCAGCATATCGATGAATTTGAGCTGGATGATATGATTGAAGTGTCAGAAATAGACCCTTCCTCATTTTCCCCTGTGGCCGGATCTTCTGATGAATTCCCTGAAGAATACATAAATGACATCATTGATGACTTTAATCTGGATGAACTTCAGGAGATACTTTGATCAAAATTTAATGAACATTTTATTATCAGGATTTACACTATAAAATTAAGCACATGAAAAAGTGGATGATTTTGGCTATTTTAAGTTTTGTAGCCACGGCAGGCCTTTTGGCACAGCCTAATAAAAAACAGAGAATCAATGCGGCCAAGGTGGCCTATATTACGGACCGCCTTAAATTTACGGAAAAAGAATCTGCCGCTTTTTGGCCCATTTACAATCGGTTCGAGGAGGAGAAAAAGGCCATCAACCAAAAGTATTCCGTTAAGGATGATCCGGACTGGATGCCTGACACGCAAGCAGAGCAGGCCATGCTTGACCGCCTGCAGATGGAGGAAGACCTCACCAAACTGAAACGCGCCTATTATTGGGAATTTAAAAAAGCAATTCCTCCGAGTAAAATTGCCATGTTAACCAAAGCCGAGCGGGAGTTCAAAAAAATGGTGCTCAACAGGATGCAAAACAAACGAAACCCCAATGCCCCGAATAATCGACCTAATGGAAATTAAAAGAACATATTTCGCGGTCCCGACATGATCCGGTTTCATGTCGGGGCTTTTTTTATCCGGAATATTGATTTCTTTTAATATTTATTCACTTGAAAGTCAATTGCTATCAATTTCATCAAAAACTAAGTGTCTGAAAAGCAAACAAAAAATAATTTTCCGCGTAAATAATGAAGGAGATTCTGCTTTACCTTCACGGGTGCCATGTGGTTCAAATTATCGGGCAGGATTGTAAAATAAAGTGGTTTTTTTGAAAAAAAATTGTATATCTTGTTAAGCAAATGCCATGGTGGGAAGTGAATTTGAGTAGCTTTGCCTCTTGGACCAATTGATTAGCAGATATCTTTACAGATATAAACGCGGTTTTATGAATGCGAAAAACGGCAATAATGGAGATGGAATTGATGCTTTGGTGATCAAATACGAATCCAGTTCGAAAAGTGGGCAAACACTTTTTTTTGATGAAAATTCCTTTCTCCAGCTCATAGAGTTCTACGAGCGTGAAGAGCGATTGGATAAAGCCATCGAGGTAGCCAACCAGGCCATTGAGCGATATCTTTTTTCTGTAGATTTTTATCTTCGGAAAGCAGAATTACTCATAGATGCAGGCAAAGAAAAGGCAGCACTCAAGACCCTGGATCGGGCGGAAGCTTTTGCCCCTGGCCAGCTTGAGATTACCCTCTTGAAAGCGGAGGCATTGACTTACCTGGACAGAGGAGGAGAAGCCCTTGAAATGCTGGAGGATGTAAAATTGTTGTCTAACAAAAACACCTTTGGCGAGATTTATCTTATGGAATCTCTTGTTCATGAGTTTAATCACGATTATGAACTGATGTTCCAGGTACTTAAAAGTGCTATTAAACTGGATCCGGAGAATGATGAGGCCCTTGAACGCCTTTGGCTCGCCGTAGAACTTTCCCGAAAGTATAAAGAAAGTATTTCTTTACACAAAGAGATCATCAATGAGCATCCATATTCCTATATGGCCTGGTATAACCTTGGTCATGCTTATGCTTACCTGGGAAACTATGAGGAGGCGATCGAAGCCTATGAATTTTCTTTTGTCATCAATGAAAATTTTGAATACGCCATAAGAGATTGTGCAGATCTTTGTTTTGAGACCAATCAATTCAGAAAAGCCATCAAATATTACATGGAGTTGCTGGATGATGCTGAAGCAGATAGTGATCTTTTTCAAAAAATAGGAGAATCCTACCAGCAATTAGGTAATGGAGCCAAAGCTGTGGAATATTTCCGTCAGGCCCTCAAACTCGACCCCCTTAATGATGAGGTATATTACCATATGGGCGAGTGTTTTGCGCTTCAGGGGCACTGGAAAGAAGCCGCCAGGTTTTATAAAAAAGCGGTAGAAATTGAAGATGGGAGGGAAGAATATTTTGGAGGACTCGCCCTGGCAAAAGCTGAACTGGGGGCATTGGAAGAGGCGGAAGATCATTTTCGCAAAGCCGTTGAAATCGCTCCGGATGAAACCAGATTTTGGATGGAATACGCCTCATTTTTGGTGCGTTTTGACCGTACTGAAGATGCTTTGTCCTTACTGACGGTAGCAGAGATTACGGCGGATAGCGCGCTCCTTCAATTTGGCCAGGTGGCTTGTTTGTTTAGCCTGGGACGCAGAAAAGAAGCCAGCCTTTTGTTGTGGCAGGTTATGGAAGAAGGAGGAGAAGACTATACGGTAATCTTTGATATGGTACCTGAACTGGAGTATGATGAGGAAATCCAGACCATACTCAGTTCTTATTTACCTTAATAAGCGAATATTTATTTTTTGGCATTTATTTCCGCTGCGTATAGTGCTGCACCGATGGTGCCTGCCGCGTTTTTTAATTCAGTGGCATAAACTTCCAAACTGTCATCCAGGAATGATGAGAATTGCTCAAACTCCTTTGTCACCCCACCGCCCAGAATGAAACAATTCGGCGAAAATATTTTATTGAGATGCAGCAGGTATTCGTTTAACTGCCCACCCCATTTTTCCCATGACATATTCTGGCTTTCCCTGACTATGTTGGAACAGTAGCGCTCAGCAATATCTCCCTTAAAAAACAGGTGTCCCAATTCCGTATTGGCAATGAGTTCTCCATCGTAGAACAAGGCAGAACCAATCCCCGTTCCAATAGTCAGGACGATGACGAGTCCCTTTTTTCCTTTTCCGACATCCAGTTTCATCATCGCAAGGCCTGCGGCATCAGCATCGTTTACTGCGGTAACAGGACAACCACATGCCTCGGAGAATATTTTTTCAATAGAAGTACCAATCCAGGATTTTTCAATATTGGAAGCAGTAAGGCATATTCCATTTTTGACCACAGCAGGGAAACCTGCGGCGACAGGTCCCTTCCAGTCATGCATTCTGACTAATTCGGCGAAAGCCAAAGCTACACTTTCAGGGGTGGCGGGCTTTGGAGTGAGCAGCCTTTTCCGGTCTGCCAGTAATTGCCCTGTTACAATATCTACAACGCCTCCTTTGATTCCTGTCCCGCCTACATCAATACCAAGAATATACCGATCCATAGATTGTTTTTTTTATCCCCGGAGTGTTCCCGAGGTCAATTGATAAATCTTTTAATAATTTGATACTATAGTCATTTTAACTTGACTGTCGTTTGCTGCTTTCAAAAAAATGGTGTTAAAAAATTAGTGGATGGGCCTTATGATCATCCATATATCTTCAATGGGCCGGTCACGACCGTCCGTTTTGATTGCTGCAATTTTATCAATAATGTCCATGCCTTCCAGCACGCGTCCAAAAACGGTGTAGTCGCGATCCAGGAAAGGAGTGCCTCCGTATTTTAGATAAGCATCTCTCTGGGCCTGGCTGTAGCGTTGACCTTTTTGAGCTTCCAGTTTATCCAGATCCGATTCAGTAACTGGCCGTCCCTGAACGATGTAAAACTGTGACCCGGAAGAATTTCTCTTGGGATTAACATTATCCGGGAGACGCGCTGCGGCGATAGCGCCTCTGATATGAACCAGCGAATCTACAAATTCAGCAGGAATGGTATAACCTGGTCCTCCCATGCCCAGGGGCATTCCTTCCCTGGCATTTTTGGACTGAGGATCACCGCCCTGTACCATAAAACCCTGGATGACCCTATGGAACAAAAGACTGTCAAAAAAATGTTGTTCGGCCAGTTTGACAAAATTGTCCTGGTGTTTTGGTGTAGAATCGTATAACTGAATAAGAATACTACCGTAGGGCGTTTTTAACTCAATGAGACACAATTCGGGGGCATCGACCACAATGCGCATTTTCTTTTCCTGTACTTTATTCTTGCTGTTGATGGCCTTCATGCGTACAAGGTAGTTTCCCGAAGACATATAACGGTGTGAAGGGGCAACCTCCTCAGAGGTGTTACCGTCTCCGAAATCCCATTCAAAACGTTCCGCTTTTTCGGATTCATTTTCAAATTGTATGGGCGTGGCAGCTTTGGGTGAGTCGTCATAAGTGAATTTGGCGATGGGACGTCCGCAGGAAACCAGCAGGAAGAAAGACAGGGATAAAAAAAGAAGGATCGACTTTGTGTGTATCATTGTTAATTATAAAAGCTGTATTTACTTTAGAATTCGAATGTTCATTTTAATATCTTCAAAGGGGCGGTCAGCATTATCGGTCTTTACGGCGGCTATTTTGTCGATAACCTCCATTCCTTCCACCACTTCTCCGAAGACAGTGTAATCACCATCGAGGAAAGGGGTTCCACCCAGTTCCTGGTAAAGTTTTCGCTGCTCAGGATTGTATTTCAATCCTTTCTGCTGTTCCAACTGGTCGAGGTATTCCTCCGTAATGGGCATGCCTTGCACGATGTAAAACTGTGATCCCGAAGAGCGTTTTTGAGGGTTTGGGGTGCGGGCCGCCGCCAAGGCACCTTTGAGGTGTGGAGCACCGATTTCCGGGTCGAGTTCATAACCTGGGCCCCCCAGACCGAATCGCTGTCCTGGCTCGGCATTTCTGGAGTCCGGGTCACCGCCCTGGATCATAAAGGCATTTTTTACACGATGGAATAACAGGCCGTCATAATATCCTTCCTTGACCAGTTTGATGAAATTGTCCCGATGAATCGGGGTGGAATTGTAAAGCATCACTTTCATCTTTCCAAAATCAGTATCAATCTCGGCATAAGTGACCCCTTTATTTGTCCCTGTTTGACAAGCGGCAAGTGTAATAGCAAAAATGAAAAAAGTAAAAATTCGTTTCATTTTGTCTGATTGTTTTGATTTTAACCCAGGAAGAAAAAATGAATTTGTCACTTCGGTTAGCATTGACGATAATCATTTACAGGGCCAATCGTTTTGTTTACCCTTACGGGATAATATGGTTTAGTAATGTGTTTATTTTTCAACGATGAACGGTCGAAAGTATTCAACAATTTTTGTTTTGAGCAACTCTTCCTGGTTTTTAACCCCTGATTGATCAATGGGTTTTAACAGCTCCCACTGAGGCCATCCATCCACATCCTTTCCAAGATATTTGTAGTGCCCGTCACTGCTCAGGAGCCTGCAAATGGCAATATGCATAAGATCTTGTTTTTCTTCCTTCGAAAAAGCCTCCTGGATTTTTCCAAGCTCCTGAATCCCTATCAGGAAAAGAATGCTATTCAAATCAGGCACTCCTTTTTTATTGAATCTTTCTTTGATCCATCGCCTCAAGTGTTGCCACTCGAAATCTTTTTCCCACACTTCCATAGATAATTTTTTTCTCTTCTTATATCGACGATGACCTCAGGTGGTCAATGGGCCGCCAATGGCCGCTAAGCATTAAAGAACACACAAATATAATCGGTACAGGGTAATTTTCTGTTTTACTAATGAAAATAATCTCGATTTTGAGCATTCCTATGGGAATTAATGACTCATGTTTGCTTTGGAAAACAATTAAATTTAACCTTCTTCCAGATTAATTGAAGTTTCAACATCCCAGTTGGCCCGTAATTTTTCCAGTACCTTCTCGTAAATAGGTTCCGGCTGGCGTTTGTCATCATAACTCCCGGTATCCCAAATTCCGTTTTTATTGAGGTCGGTGACTATTTTGATATGATAATCCCCAGGGGGAAGTGCGTTGACAGATAGTACAAAATTTTCTTTACCCGTAACCGAAAAAGCCTGGATTACCTTTTCATTTTTATCCAAAAGCTCTCCGAGATAAGAAAGGCTGTCCTGCAGACCTTCCATGTTTATCTTTATGTTACCGTAAGACTTTTTCAGGTCAGTAACGTATTTTATTTGTAGGGTATCCTTGTTTTTGAGCCCGAACATATCTTCCACCCCTCCTGGGAAAATATTGAGTGAATAAGAAAGGGAAGCTTTCCATGGAAAGCTGATCAGTAATTTTCTGCGATCTGTCGAATCAATAATCAGGATTGGTTGGATCACTTGCAGCGCCGTATCGGCTAACAGTCGGATAAAAGCCGTATCGAAGGCTGAAAGAGGCCGGGAGAACCCTGCTTCAATTGGAAAAGAAGGATTTAACTTGCCGGGTTTAGTGGATATCCCGGGGATATATTTTAAGGTTTCGGAATTCAGGAAGTTACTTCTGTCGCGTGCCTTAATCGGGATGGTATCATTTAGAAGGCTGTCTTTACGAACGAGTAGTTGCCAGGTATTATCTCCTGATTGGTCATACCAAATATGTAAGCTGTCCACTTCGTAGTTCGTTTGGGGAGGGGAATCATTTAATGTATTCAAACCGGAGTATTCCAGGGTTATGTTGCCCGGAGGCCCGTTAAAGGTTAGGTTTAAATAACCATACTTCATAGAGTCGACTTTGGAAATGTAGAGTGGTAACCTTTCCTGGAAAAGAAGAATTGCAGGTATCTTAACGGGAGGCATAGTACGTTTGCCGGTAGAATCGGGAACAATATTAGTGGTGTCTCCTACTACGATAAAGTCATCTGGAAATCCAATCAACTCTGCTGGATTGTCATATTTGTAATTCTGGTCCACCCTTTTGATGGCAAACCCTTTGAACGTTCCGGCCCGTACATTTTGAATGAGGAAACTTCCTGCTTCATTGGTTTTTCCGAAATAAAACGGATTCTCGGTACGCACTACACTATCGGCCAGGTTTTCATAGAGCATAAAAAAGGCATCTTTCACAGGTTCCTTCGTCCTGGCATCCAATACCTGGCCGCTAACCGTGAGGGAATCAATTACACTGCCTGTCGAAAAAACATATCGCAGGTTTTCTGCCGGGTTCCGTTCCGTGATGTCCCGAACCGCTTCACCAAAATTGATGGTGTAGGTGGCGTTCTCGCGTAAAATGGCCGTTTCTTTAAAATGGAATACGATGGATCTACCCTTGATTTTGACTTCATAATCTTTTCGGTCTACAGGAGGGGAAATGACGATCTGGTTGAATACGTCATTGAGTTCCACCCATTCATCAAATTCCAATTTTATATCCTGAATGGTAAAATTGGTTTGCATATTGGGGGAGGATTTGTCCAATAACAGCCGAGGAGGCGTTTCGTCTTTCGGTCCGCCTTTGGGTGCCACGACATTGGCACAATACCATAGGTTTGCAGTCATGAACACCAATAAAAATATACGAATCCCTTTTTTTAACAATTGGATTTTATTTATTTGCATATCCGGCAAAGTTAATCAACAGGAGCGAAAATATTGTTTTTCCTCAAGGCAACCGAAATATTAACAAAGAATAACTTTTTAGATATGAATGTTGCCCTCGGTAGTTAAGGTGGCGTATAAAGAAAAATTTTGCATAAATGGCAAAATTTTTCGGCAAAAACGAGGTTACGGTGCGCTGCACCTTGATTCCTTTAATCTTTGTTTGACAACAAAGATATTGGTGCGCTGCACCAGTGAAAATAGGAATTTCCCAGGAAGGATATATTTAGGCAATTGAACCCAGAACTCTGCGGATGTTACCATGAGGCTTTTTTGCTGAGCTGCAATTTTTCGGCAAAAACGAGATTACGGTGCGCTGCACCTTGATTCCTCTAATCTTTGTTTGGCAACAAAGATATTGGTGCGCTGCACCCATCTGAATTGGAATTCCCTCGAAAGGATATATTTAAGCAATTGATCTTAGCATTTTGCGAATGCGGCACGGAGGCTTTTATTGCTGATTTGCATTTTTTCGATAAAACGAGGTTACGGTGCGCTGCACCTTGATTCCTTTAATCTTTGTTTGACAACAAAGATATCGGTGCGCTGCACCCATCTGAATTGGAATTCTCCCGAAAGGATATATTTATGTTATTGAACCCAGAACTCTGCGGATTGCTGAGTTGCATTTTTTCGATAAAAACCATGTTTCGGTGCGCTGCACCAGTGAAAATAGGAATTTCTCTGAAAGAATTATATTTAGCCTATTGATCAAAAAACTTTGCAGATGCGGCCACGGAGGCTTTTATTGCATAGTTGCATTTTTCCTGAGATGAACAGGTGCATCGCACCGAAACCTTTGTTAAAAAAAATCCCCCAATCAGCCAAGGTGCAGCGCACCGCAACCTTTTCATTGAATGAAATAATTAACCCTGCAAATTTAAAAAAACCTATTCCCAACCTCGAACATCATCAAAAAATTCAAACAGATATTCCTCTTTGAATTCAACATCATTTTTCCTGAGAATTTCCAAATATTCCTGACGAAAAGATTTTATGGCATGATGTGCCTCCTGATTCTTCACATACCTTACCACAGTATCCACCTTTGATCTGGAATGAGAAAAAGCACCATAGCCTCTTTGCCAATCGAATTTTAATCGGGACAAATTATTATCCTTAATCCAGGTACTGCTTGAGGTCTTTATAGCATTTACTAAATCAGGTATTTTCTGATTCACATTGTAGCCGATGAAGATATGTATATGATCGGGCATAGCATAGATGGCCAGCATCTTGTGGCCCTGAGTTTGGACGATACCAGTAATGTATTTTTCCAATTTATCTCTCCAGTTTTTTTGAATGAGCGCCGCCCTGTGCTTTGGGCAAAAAACTAGATGGACATAGAATTGTGTATAGGAGTTAGCCATGATTTTTTTGATTTTTTGAATCAGTTTTAGATTGAGCTGTTCTTGAATTTTTCAAAAAAGAACAACCTTTTAATTATAAAAGCCGTGAGGTTTGAAAATGTGACATTTTTGAAAGGAAAAAATTTCTATATCTGCCATATTTTTGAAAATTGAAGGTTTTTTCGGCAAAAACCATGTTACGGTGCGCTGCACCTTGACTCCCTTTAATCTTTGTTTGACAACAAAGATATTGGTGCGCTGCACCCATCTGAATTGGAATTCCCTCGAAAGGATATATTTAGGCTATTGAACCCAGAACTCTGCGGATGTTACCATGAGGCTTTTTTGCTGAGCTGCAATTTTTCGGCAAAAACGAGGTTACGGTGCGCTGCACCTTGATTCCTCTAATCTTTGTTTGACAACAAAGATATCGGTGCGCTGCACCTGTGATAATAGGAATTTCCCGGGAAGGATATATTTATGTTATTGAACCCAGAACTCTGCGGATGTTACCATGAGGCTTTTTTGCTGAGCTGCAATTTTTCGGCAAAAACGAGATTACGGTGCGCTGCACCTTGATTCCTCTAATCTTTGTTTGGCAACAAAGATATTGGTGCGCTGCACCTGTGATAATAGGAATTTCCCGGGAAGGATATATTTAGGCAATTGATCTTAGCATTTTGCGAATGCGGTCACGGAGGCTTTTATTGCTGATTTGCATTTTTTCGATAAAACGAGGTTACGGTGCGCTGCACCTTGATTCCTCTAATCTTTGTTTGACAACAAAGATATTGGTGGGCTGCACCCATCTGAATTGGAATTCTCCCGAAAGGATATATTTATGTTATTGAACCCAGAACTCTGCGGATGTTACCATGAGGCTTTATTGCTGAGCTGCAATTTTTCGGCAAAAACGAGGTTACGGTGCGCTGCACCTTGATTCCTCTAATCTTTGTTTGACAACAAAGATATCGGTGCGCTGCACCTGTGATAATAGGAATTTCCCGGGAAGGATATATTTATGTTATTGAACCCAGAACTCTGCGGATGTTACCATGAGGCTTTTTTGCTGAGCTGCAATTTTTCGGCAAAAACGAGATTACGGTGCGCTGCACCTTGATTCCTCTAATCTTTGTTTGGCAACAAAGATATTGGTGCGCTGCACCCATCTGAATTGGAATTGTCCCGAAGGGATATATTTAGGCAATTGAACCCAGAACTCTGCGGATGTTACCATGAGGCTTTTATTGCTGAGTTGCATTTTTTCGATAAAAACCATGTTTCGGTGCGCTGCACCAGTGAAAATAGGAATTTCTCTGAAAGAATTATATTTAGCCTATTGATCAAAAAACTTTGCGAATGCGGTCACGGAGGCTTTTATTGCTGATTTGCATTTTTTCGATAAAAACCATGTTTCGGTGCGCTGCACCAGTGAAAATAGGAATTTCTCTGAAAGAATTATATTTAGCCTATTGATCAAAAAACTTTGCAGATGCGGCCACGGAGGCTTTTATTGCATAGTTGCATTTTTTCCAGATGAACAGGTGCATCGCACCGAAACCTTTGTTGAAAAAAATCCCCCAATCAGCCAAGGTGCAGCGCACCGCAACCTTTTTTCCTAAATTGTAGTTTATTTTCATTAAAAACAACACAAATGACTATAATCGCCACCACCAACAGGCTCGAATTGCGAAAATTTTCCCTTTCCGATGCAGAAGGTTTTTATGGGTTAAATGAAGACCCCGAGGTGATAAAATATACCGGAGATCAGGCTTTCAGAGACATAACCGAGGCCCGAAATTTTATTGAACAATACGATCATTACGAAAAATGGGGATATGGCCGCTGGTCTGTTTATCGCAAGGACGACGGGTCTTATTTGGGATTTTGTGGGCTGAAATATTCCCCGGAAAAAGAGGAAACTGACCTCGGGTTTCGGTTTTTCAAAAAATACTGGAACAAAGGGTATGCCACAGAAGCCGCAAAAGCGGCGTTGAAGGTTGGTTATGAAGACTATCAACTTCTTAAAGTGGTGGGAAGGGCCATGAAAGAAAATCTTGCCTCACACCGTGTATTGCAAAAGTTGGGGATGCAAAAGACATTGGAATTCAGGGAGAACGATGCCTGGTGGATTCAATACGAAATGATGTCGGAGGATTATGAAAATTTCTCCAGGCGCCCGGCTCCGGAATAGATATTAAACCGCTCGTTTCGGAGAAAACCTATCAGGGTCATTTCAGATTCTTCGGCGAGGCTGATGGCCAGGCTTGACGGCGCACCAACGGCTGCCACAATAGGGATTCCGGCTATAGTGGCTTTTTGAATGAGTTCAAAACCGGCTCTTCCGCTAAGGAGTAAAATGTGATCGGTAAGCGGAAACTCAAGACCGTTTAAAAGGGCAGCCCCGATGACTTTATCCACCGCATTGTGTCGGCCGATATCTTCGCGAATGAGGAGTAATTTCCCTGTTTTGTTAAAAAGCGCTGCGGCATGCAGTCCGCCCGTATGATCAAAGGTCAATTGTTGTGCCCTGGATTTTTGAGTGAGGGAGTAAACCAATTCGGGCGTTATCCTGAATATACTTTTTTTAAAGACCGGGGTGCCGGCATTTAAGACCGCTTCAATACTCGTCTTTCCGCAAAGTCCGCAAGCGGAGTTGGTATAAAAATTCCGGCTGAACTTATCGATGTCGAGAGGCAGCTCGGGGTGCAGGCTCAATCGGACCACATTCCCGGAGGTTTCATCTTCACTATTAGGGCAATGCTCTATCTTTAGCAGGTCACTTTGGTGCCGGATAATGCCTTCGGTGAACAGGAAACCCGTAGCCAGTTCAAAATCGTTTCCCGGCGTACGCATGGTTACAGAAAGGCTTTTACGTTGCCTGTGCTCAAGAGGACCGTGGATGAGCCTTATTTCCATGGGTTCCTCTATGGCGACCAGGTCTTCTTTTTCAACAGAAGAGAATCCATTGACCTTAAGAATCGCTATTTTGTGAATGTGTTCTTCGTGCATGTCATCAGGTGTTCGGTTAGGAAGTTCTTATCTATAACAAATCGACCGCTATTTAGATTTATGGTCTATTCCAATCTTCATCCCAGATCTTCCGGGTAATACCCCATGTCCATGTCTTTTTTCCATTTGGTAAAATAGGTGATCTGCCCGGTATGGTAAGAAAAATGTTCGATCACGTGAATGAGGATGCTCAATCCGGTTTCCTGGTAAACCTGTACATGGTGTAAACGCAACAAGTCTTCTTCTGAAACATCTTTCAGTACGTCGTTTATCAGTAAGACGAGTTGATCCAGTTTGGTGATCAGCATGGCGGTAGGCAGAGTTCCTTTTTCTTCAAATTCTCCATCCCGCCTCCTGTGGTCTGGCCGTTTGCCGAGGCCGCTGCCGATCCATTGGGTAACATTACCGCAGAGGTGGAGGATCAGGTTGCCCACACTGTTGCTGTTTTCGTTGGGTTTGTACCAAATTTCCTGTTCATTGAGTTCTGACAGGCAACGTTTGATCCGGGGAATACTTTCTCCAATGATTCGTCTTTGTGTTTCTCTGATGATGGCTTCCTTAAAGGTGCGCATAGCTTTATTTTTTTGAATGTTAGGGGAATAAAAAAGCGAAACCCGGATATTTCCGGACTTCGCTCTGTATTTTCATGGAACGTTGAGTTCCTTATTATTGATCATCGCTGAAGTCAACTTCTACCAACTCATGTCATCTTCTGATCCAGGTTCCGTTTTTTCTGAGGAATCTTTTGCTAGAGCATCCTTGGCTGGAGCATCATGTTCACCATCCTCTAAAAGACGGTTTTCCTCATATTCCAACTGACGGCGAGTAAATTCATCGTAATCGTAATCCGGCATCAACTCATTTTTGACATAGTCGATGGTTTCCTGAAGAGACTCGAGGAAACGATTAAAATCTTCCTTGTAGAGGAAGATTTTGTGCCGTTCATAACCTCCATCCTCAAACTTTCGGGTACTTTCCGTTAAAGTGACATAAAAGTCATCTCCTTTTGTGCGGCGAACGTCAAAAAAATAGGTTCTTCTCTTACCGGCGCGCACTTTGTTGGAAAATACACTCTCAAACTTCTTTTGATTACTCTCGTACTCCACTTTTTATTGCATTTTGGTTAAAAAATAGGATGTCCTACACAAAAGTAAATATTTGCCTCAAATATCAAAAAAATAGTGCGACAAAATGGAAAGTTTGTATTTCAAAAACATGTTACCGATAAATGTTGTTATTCACAAAAGCAATAAAAAAAATAAAAAGTGAAAACATTCTGGAATGAAAGGTATGCAGCGGAGGAATATGCCTACGGTGTGGAGCCCAATATGTTTTTTAAAAACTGGATAGACGGTCGTTCACCCGGAACAATACTGTTTCCCGGAGAGGGAGAAGGTCGCAATGCTGTTTACGCTGCCCGGTTGGGGTGGGAAGTTTACGCGTTTGATTACAGCGAATCAGGACAAAAAAAGGCCTTGGCGCTGGCCCAAAAACAAGGGGTGGTTATTCATTACGAAGTGGTGGATGCTGAATCTTTTTCTACGGACCGGACCTTTGACGCCATCGTACTCATCTATGCTCATTTCCCTCCGCCTGTTCGGTCGGCATTGCACCCCCGGTTGGCGGACATGCTGAAACAGGGCGGACTATTGGTGCTGGAAGGCTATAATAAGCAGCAATTGAAAAATAATACAGGAGGTCCTCAGCATGAAAGCCTGCTGTTTGATGAAGTAATGTTGCGCATGGATTTTGAAAGACTGGAAGTACTTTCTTTAGAAAATGCCACCCTCCATGTCGAAGAAGGCCTTTATCATCAGGGTATTTCCGATGTGATCAGGTTTGTAGCAAAAAAATAAAAAAACTGATGTTGAAAATTACTATTGTATCGGGCACCAAACGTTTGGGAAGGAAGACGCCCAAGGTAGGAGCCTACCTTGAAAAATTGTTCAAAGAACATCCGGAGGTGCAGGAAGTCAACCTGTTGGATGTGGCAACTTACGACTTCCCCGTTATGGAGGAAAGACGCGGTCGTCTGGACAATCCGCCTGCGGGGTTGGATGAATTCGGAGAGGCACTCGACCGGGCCGATGCCATTGTTTTTATTTCCCCTGAATACAACGGCAGTTATGCCGGTGCTTTCAAAAATACGATCGATTATTTTCGGAAGGAGTTTGAAAGAAAACCAATAGGGGTAGTAACGGTATCTGACGGCAGACTGGGGGGCGTAAATGCTTCTCATGATCTCCAAAAACTCATTCTTGCCCTCGGAGGTTACGCTATGCCCAAAAAGCTGATGGTGAGCAATGTAGGTCGTGTTTTTGATGATAATGGTGAGGTGGTGGATGAGCATTTTGAAAAATCGGCTCCTGCTTTTGCCGCTGAACTGCTTTGGCTGGCGACGGCGATCCAGCATCATAAAGAGCTCGTGTGAAGCACCGAAATTAAACTTGGGGTTAATGTCCTGGGGCTGCTTTTTTTGACTCTTGGCAGTGTTTGCTTTGGAGTTTTTGGGGATTTTTATAATTTGGCCATTATTTTACTAAATAAGGACAAATGAAAACAAATTTAAACGAAACGCAGGAACCTACCCGTCAAAATCTGGAAGCCATGATCGAAAGGCTGAAAGACTTCAATTCGGCCATTACCATGGATAAAAATGGCAGGGAAGCCAAAGAACTCCGAGGTACTTTTTTTCTTCGCAAATACTACGACATTAATTGGATGAATGCTCTTCCCGATTCTCTTTCAAAAGAGCGGGACGAGATTATTCGTTTGATGACTCAACTGGCGGAGATTATCGTCGGGCATGATTTTAAGCTGTCTTTAGCGGTGGTAGATCATGCATCCTCCATTTTTACCAGAGACGAGGGGATAAGCTCAAAATTGAATGCCCACCGGATAATCCTGAATGCCAAAAAGGAAGAAGTCTATGAAGTCATGGAAAGGGAAGAAAAAAAGCGCTCCAGGTGGCCCTACCTCATTATACTTTATATTATCTTTAAGATTATTAAAATCATGATGAGGAATGGCGATTTTTGACAAAGATCGTATTGGTGAAAAAATAATGACTAATCGGTTCAGGTCGCCCATGGTTTTCCTCTGAAAACAATGACACATGGCTTTCAAAATTGCTTCCGTCAATACCATAATTGACCGGTTTTCAAAAACTTTTTTGCGGTTTCCTTTATCCATACTGGTTGCTGCTTTAGGAACGGCGTTAGTCATTATTACCATCG
Source organism: Lewinellaceae bacterium (assembly GCA_020636105.1). Lineage (NCBI taxonomy): Bacteria > Pseudomonadati > Bacteroidota > Saprospiria > Saprospirales > Lewinellaceae > Lewinellaceae bacterium. The sequence goes on along the minus strand of JACJYL010000002.1, from coordinate 1,457,062 downwards.
ATGTGGATGGCATGGATGTGCAGGAGGATATGATCCGCGGAATGCTGGCCTGCCTTATCGCACTACCGGCGCTAATCGCCGTTAAAACTTTTGCTGAAGCCAAAGGTCTTCCTGGGGCCGTCTTGTGGGGTCTTAAACTGCTGGCGCTGGCGCTGGTGGCTGTTTTTTATTTTCGGTTTGATCACTTGGAGGGATATAAGTACCCGGTGGTTTTTCTTTTGCTGTTTCTGGCCACTCATTTGATGGTTGCTTTTGCGCCCTGGCTGGGCGGTCGACGCGAAGGATTCTGGGCTTACAATAAACAGCTTTTTTTACAGATATTGATTGCGTTCATTTATTCAAGCGTACTTTTCGGAGGGCTTTCCATTGCTATCCTCGCGGTGGATCAGTTATTTAATGCAGATATCAGTGAGGAAACTTACCTGAGATTGTTTTTCTTTATTGCGGGGATGTTTAATACGATATTTTTTCTTTCGGGCGTGCCGAAAGATTACGAAGCTTTGAGTAAGGAAGAAAGTTATCCCAAAGGCTTGAAAATATTTACTCAATATGTTTTACTGCCGCTGGTTTTTATTTACCTGGTCATTTTATATGCTTATATGGCCAAGATATTCATCCTGGCCGAATGGCCGGTAGGCTGGGTGGCCATCCTCGTATTGTGCTTTTCCATAGCCGGAATTTTTTCTTTTTTACTCATCTATCCCCTGCGGCATAACCCTGAAGACAAATGGATCGGCGTTTTCAACCGGTGGTTTTATTTTGCGCTCATCCCTTTGACGGTTTTGTTGTATGTCGCTATTTTTAAGCGATTACAACAATATGGCATAACTGAAGAGCGCTACTTCGTGTTGCTGTTGGCCATTTGGCTGACTGGTATTATCGCCTATTTCCTGCTGAGCAAAAAAGACGATATCCGCGTGATCCCTGTTTCCTTGTTTTTGCTAACCATGCTTGCTGTTTTTACGGCTTTTCCCGTGGCACGAATCAGTCAGTTGAATCGTATGGAACTTGTGTTGGAAAAATATGGATTATTACAAAATGGAAAGATAACCCTGGGGACGCAAAGACCCACCCTTGAAATGGAAAAAGAATTGTCTTCCTTTTTGGATTTTTTGGACGACCGGGAAGATATGGATCGGCTACAGCCTTATCTTTCTTTTGATCTGAAAACCCTGCGTAAGGATTCGGCAGACAATAATGCTTATTCCCGGGAGCGGCTGGGTGCAGGTGTGATGAGTGAACTTGGTATGACCTATCGTTACCAATGGAACATGGAACCCACGGCAGAAGACTCTCTGGAGCGGTTCTCTTATTACGGGAATTACTTACAGGTATTTGATATTGAAGGATACAACCTGATGAGGAAACAGTACTTTTCTGTGGAAAGTAGTGACGAAAATGATGAACCCAGCCTGTTATTTAAAAAGAAAGAAGGTTTCTCTGTGAATCAAAACGGGAAATCAATAGCGGTTGACCTGGAAGGTTTTGCTAAAAACCTGGCAAAAAACCGACCTCTGGATCCATATAAGGAGGCGGAAGAGATCAGGCTGGATCTGGAAAATGAAGAACTTGTGGTACGGTTGTATTTTGAGGATATCCGTTTTGATATTAATGCGAACGGCGGAGTGGAAAACTTAGGAGGGACCGTTTGGCTGTTGGTGAAGGAGAAGTGATTAACCGGGAATGAAACAATTTAAAATATTCAGGTGGTTTTTGGAGCATTTAGGTTGCGGTGCTCTGCCCCTGGATATATAATTTTTTCAGGACAACAAAAGTTATGGTGCGCTGCATCTGCTTTTATTTTCAGCGATTAAATTTTCAAAATGTCAATTTAAAGCCGGTCAACTACATTCTTTCTACCCACACTCTACCTGCAGCCCGTCATAAGCAAAGTACACTCCTTCCGGAAGGGTCGGCTCTACTGCTGATTGTTTGCCCATTCTATGGCTGATGTGGGTGATATAAGCTTTTCGGGGCTTTATTTTCGCAATTACCTCCAGCGCTTCCTCCAGGGTCAGATGGGCGTGGTGCTGGGTTTGTTGCAAAGCGTTTAATGCAAGATACCCCACTCCTTCCAGCTTTTTCATTTCCTCTTCGGCAATGGTTTTTGCATCCGTAACGTAGGCGAAATTTCCAAAGCGAAATCCAAGAACGGGCAATTTGCCGTGAATCACTTCCAGAGGAATGATCGGAATTCCCGCAGCTTCGAAGGGCGTATCCTTATCAATGAGGATAAGATTGGCACTTGGGGCACCGGGGTAGGGGCTGGGGCCAAAGACGTATTCGAAGCGTAAAATCAAATTATTTGCTGTAAACTCGTCTGTATAAACGGGCATGTCCTGGCGGCTCATAAAGTTAAATGGCCGGATATCATCCAATCCGATGGTGTGATCGTTGTGGAGGTGGGTGATGAGGATGGCGTCCAGGGAAGTAACCTTTTCCCTCAGCATCTGTTGCCTGAAGTCTGGCCCGCAATCAATGAGGATGTTCTTGCCGTCAATATTGACAAGTGCCGAATTACGCAGTCGGAAATCACGTGGGTCGGAGGAAGTGCATACCTCACAGTTACATCCGATCATCGGTGTCCCCACAGAGGTGCCCGTTCCTAAAAAAGTAACTTTAATTTTCATCCTCGTTTGTTTCGGTCTCGTTTGTTTCGGTCTCGTTTGCCTCATCCTCGTTTTTAGCAGCGAGTTTACTGATATCTTTTAACACTTTAGCGGAAGCTTCTGTCAACTTCTCTTCATGGACTTCGATATTTGAAAGAATTTCAAAAAGCACATTCATTCGTCCTTCCGTATCAAAGAATTTGTTCACCACTGCCATGTTGCGATCCTCCACAATACAGTAGCCCGACTGGAAATTTCCCTTTTCATAACGGATGGTATAATCCAGTTCACCGAAAAGGGTTTCGAGCTTTTTAAGATTGTTTTTTGTATATTTCATTAAAATCCTTCTTTTTCTCAAGCAAAAGTAATAGTCTGAAGATCAAAAAATGAAAATTTAATTACTTTTACAAAAAATACAAAGCATGAAGAAACTTCTTTTCAGGAGCCTGGTATTGCTTTTGGTCCTTTACCAATCGGCTTGTGTGTCAGAACCCAAAGAAAATTATGATGCAATTTATGGAAGATGGGAGCTGGAAACGGCAACTAATAACGGAAAGCCGACCGAATTACTCACGGGCTTGTTTTTTGATTTTTCCCAGGATGGATCCTTAAGAACCAATGTCACCGGAAGTCCGGAAAGCGTCAATTTTAACGTTGTGGAAGGAAAGATTGAACAACGGGAAGGAAGAATTGATGTCGATTATGAAATCAAATCTCTGAGTGATTCCACACTCGTACTTACCACAAAAATAAGAAATTCTGTTTTCCAGTTCAACCTGAGTAAGGTGGCCTTGAAGGAAGATGAATGATCGCTTTTGCGAGATCACTTTTATCCGGGCTTAAATTCGTGGAATAATGCCTCTTTTGTTTCCTTTCCGGGGCAACAATCTTCCTGGAAAGAACTGCTTTTCTTTTCGTCTAAAACCTGACTTTTACAATAATTTGAACTCCGGAAACGGGATGAATAGCTTGCTATTATTGTAATTCTTGCGTAGCTTTATAAATTCTAGTGTCGTGTCATCATTAAGCATTCCGTTCCGGTGAAAGAAAACCGCGACATTAACCTTAATTTTCGTCAAGATGAATATCAGAATTCTTTTTTTTACAGTACTTTTTTTTAATGCTTTAACCATGAAGGCCATGGAGGCCAGCCTGAGTTATGCCGGGTTTAAGAGTCCGGGTCAGTCCTCCTATGTTGAAGTTTATTTTTTTATCACCGGAGGGTCATTGAAATATCAGGTGATCGACGATTCCCTGCAACAGGCCTCACTGGATGTGCTGGTGATGTTTAAACAAGGAGAGACCATTGCCCATTACGATAAATTTATCCTCAATAGTCCGGCAGAGGTGAAAAGAATCAATTTCTCAGGGATTCAGCGATATGCGTTACCCGATGGAACCTACGACCTTGAAATCCTGATGACGGATCTGAATGATGCAAAGAATATCAAAAAATACAACAGCAAGGTTACCCTGGACTTCCCGGAGGATGAACTCAAACAATCGGACATTCAACTGTTGGCCTCCGTAGAAAAAAGTGAAGATGCTTCTAATCCTTTTGTCAAAAACGGATTTTTTATGGAATCTCTCCCGGGTAATTTTTATACCAGACAGTCCGGTACGCTTTGGTTTTACAATGAAATTTATCATTCGGATAAAGTGATCGGGGAAGATTTTATCCTCAGCTGTACCGTCAGCAGGATGGAGGATGGAAAAGAAAAAACCGAAATTTTGGTCAATAAGCGAAAACACCCGGAAGACATCATTCCATTGCTCATGCAAATGGATATCTCCAAATTGCGGTCGGGAAATTATATGCTCAGGGTGGAAGTTCGCGATCGTGATAAAGGATTGCTGAGCCAACGTTCCCTCCCTTTTCAACGCAGCAACCCGTTTTTGGATGCACAGGATATTTCTCTGGAAAATATCAACCTCGAAGATGAGTTTGTTTCCGAACTGACCGATGAGCAATTGAGATACAGTCTGTTGGCGATGACTCCTATTTTGCCTGATAATGACGTGGAAGTGGTCAACCTGATGTTAAGAGATAAAAATCAGCAGGCTCAGCGTATGTATCTTTTTAGTTTCTGGGCCAAGAAAAACCCGATCAATCCAAAATTAGCTTACGGAGACTACATCAAAGTCGCTGCTGCGGTCGATAAAACTTTCCGATCAGGGTTTCGTTTCGGTTTTGAAACCGACAGGGGATATACCTATCTCAAATACGGACAACCTAACGACATTGTGCGGGAAGAAACGGAACAGTCTGCCCCTCCCTATGAAATTTGGTCTTACTACGAGTTTCCCAAAACGGGGCAGCGAAATGTCCATTTCCTGTTTTACAACCCTTCTCTTGCTGCGGAAGATTTTATCATCCTGCATAGTAATGCCATTGGCGAATACAACAATCCCAACTGGGAACGCGATCTGTACCGAGATGCTCCTACCCAGATTGAAGGGGATGATTATTTTGGAGATACAGGCGTACAGGAAAACATTAACCGTAAAGCAAAAAAAATCCTTGAGGATTATTAACTGACTGCCGGTGCCGGTTACTCGTTTTAACCCGGCGCCAGAGGAACCAGTAACCTGATATGCGAAGAATAAGACCTGTAGAATTACTGCTCATTCAGATCATCATTTATTTCCTGATATGGCTTTGGGATGAATATCTGGCCACTATGCTGAGCCTTGTCTGGGGCGGCATTTGCCTGCTCATCCTGCTCACCTCACTGGTTGTGGAGTGGATCGAAAAATCCAATGTGCCCAAGTGGTATTATTCCTTCCTGGCGGTTTCCGTGTTGGCCCCCATTATGGCTGCGGTGATCTATTCCGGTATCGTGGGCGGGATCAAGTGGTTTGTATTGGAATGAAGGAGAAAAGATTAAAGAGCCAGATCATTGAACACTGATAAACATGAGTTCATCCCGAATTTTTTAATTCAAATGGATGATGAAAATATATTAACAATATTTATCTGCAATATATTCAACTCCTTCAGACCTGTCTTCCGGCGACGCCAGGTAGAGTTGAGATTGTTTTTGTTTAATTCCCTTCGGGAAATGGATTAAGAATAGAGTTAATTTTTAAAAAGAAGATTAAATTTATCCCCGAATGGGGATAAATATCAATAACGCAGTATGAAATACTGCCCAAAAAGGGACAAAAACCAACTCTGAAAGAGTTGAATGTAACCTGTTTCAAATTTTTCGCAAAATCAAACCATCAAAAACTCCTCAATACCACCCGGTCATTCAAAGGTTGCTCGTTCCGGTAATTATTCACGGGCATGAGTGAGCGTAACACCTTCACTTGTTCCAGGGATAAGGTAATAGGTTCTTTAAAGACAATCCAGTTGACGTTTTCTGAACAAGGAGGTGTAGTGAGTGAGCCGCTGTAATGAAAATAATCCTTGTGGTTGGCCGGCAGGTTTAAATTCAGGTTGAACGCTTCATCGACGATTTTGCTTTCTTCTTTTTCTACAGGCAGGAATTTTTCCAAAAATTGAAAAGGTGCGCTGTTTTTCCCTTCTGTTCCCATGATTCCCAAAACCGTCAATTCGCCATCTTCTCCGGCATGAACCATGTGCATTTCAATAGGGAAGCGGATACCATTGATCAAATGTTCGGAAGGTTCATGGAAATGAATCTGTTTAAGGGCGTACTTTTTTCCTTTAAACCGTATAGAATCGCCCAGTTCAAAATTGTATTGGATAGAGTGCCCGTTGTTGGTCACGTCATGGATTCTGGTGCTGTCTGCATAGCTGAACTCAAGGAGAAGCTCTTCCCCGGAAACCGCACTGGCATCCACCTCAATAATATTGATCGGAGATTGATGCTGTCCACCACAGTCCGATTCCTTTTCGATCTCCATCCAGTGTTCCGGACCTGTTTCTCCCTGGTAGCTCCAGTGCAGGTGTTGACTTTCAGCCTCTGTGGCATCATGTCCTGTTGAGCCACTATTGTCAACCGGCTGATTCTTACAAGAAAACAGCAGCAGAATTACCATGCTGGATAAAAACGAAATTTTACGCATTGCTTTTATTTTTTATTTAAAAATAATAATTTCTCTTTCACTCCCTTGTCAGGATCAGGATTTTGAGGATTGAAGGATTCGCATGATTTGGGATTTTTAGAAGTTATTGATTATCAAAAATTAGAGACTCCTTGGTACAGTTAATTGGCAAACCTTTGTATCGTTGCATCTAAAGTATTATAGCATCATAAAATCATGGTATCGTAATATCGTAATATCCACGCATTCTCTCATCTACCTAGTCACTGGGCACTATATTTCCGAACAAAAGATTTCATCTCATCCACCATGTCAGGGGAGCCAACGGCGATGGTAGCCTTTTGATGAAGTTCCTGAAGTTCCACTTCCAAAACCCTTTCAAGTTGGGTGGTAATGGCTTTTCCTCCGGCTTGTTCTACGACAAAAGCCAGGGGGTTGCATTCATATAATATTCTTAGTTTTCCTAAAGGATTGGCGCGGGTATTGGGATAAAGGAATATTCCACCCTGGAACAAAATTCGGTGTATGTCAGCTACCATGGATCCTATATACCTCAAGCCAAGTCCCATATCTGAACAATGGTCGATATAACGCCTCATTTCGACATCGAATTTAAGGTAATATCCCTGATTCACGGAATAATGTTTCCCGTTAGCCGGAATTTTAATGTCCTTGTGAGAAAGGCAAAATTCACCGATGGAAGGATCCAGGGTAAAGCAGTTTACTCCCCGGCCGGTGGTATAGACGAGCATAGTGGAAGTGCCGTAAAGCACATAACCTGCCGCCACCAGTTCAGTTCCCTTTTGCAAAAAATCAGCTTCAATACATTCATTTGCCGGGTCGCTTAATCGTCGGTAGATTCCAAAAATGGTACCCACTGAAACATTCACATCAATATTGGTGGAACCGTCGAGCGGGTCAAAAACAACCACATACTTGGAATTCTTGCCGTCAACGGAAGGCAGGGGGATAAAAGTTTCGTTTTCTTCAGAGGCAATGCCACAGCATTCCCCGCTGTTTTTGAGACAGTCGATGAGTTTTTCATTGGCATACATATCCAGTTTTTGGACGGTATCCCCTGAGGTATTTTGGTGATTGGCGACCCCCAGGATATTGACCAATCCCGCCCGGTTGACTTCGCGGTTGACTATTTTAGCGGCTACCCCAATATCTCTCAATAATCCGGTAAGTTCCCCGGAAGCAAATGGAAAATCTTTTTGTCGGTGGATGATGAATTCATCTAAAGTAGTAATCTGGCTCATAATTCGTTAGGTTTCAATGATGGAAGGAATCAATGTTTCCTTCAAGGTAAATATCGGGTTATTTTGTTAAAACATTCTAATTTTGATCATCAAAAGGGGCTTTTTTAGATAACCAAATTGAATTTCGCCATTCTGAAAAGATTTTTTAATCTTTGCAGGAGTCTTTTGAAGTCCTTCAGATTAACGCAATCTTTAGGGCGAACAAAAAGATTAAAAAACTGTTAAGGTTTTGTCTGCCCGTGAATTGGGTTTCAGACATTCCGTATGCTGTCAACGCTTAAAATGGCCTGCCAGCAAGCAAACCAGCAACCAGTAACCAGCAAACGAGCAACCAGTAACCAGCATGAACCACCTTTCCTACTTAAATAAATTCTTTTATAAATACAGGAGACACCTGCTGTTGGGGATTCTTTTTGTGTTTGCTTCCAATTATTTCCGCTCTTTACAGCCGCAGATCATTCGTGATGCTCTGGATCTTGTGATAGAGAACCTTGGAGCTTATAATAAAATGGTGGATGGTCCCGAAAAACAGGCTTTGTACGGTGAAATAGGAAAGAAATTATTGTATTTCGGAGGAGTGGTACTCGGTCTTGCATTGTTGATGGGGGTATTCATGTATTTCATGCGCCAGACCATCATCGTGATGTCCCGGCTTGTGGAATACGATATGAGAAAGGAGATTTTCGCTCATTATGAAAAATTGACCACGGCTTTTTATAAAAGGAACAATACCGGTGACCTGATGTCCCGTATTTCTGAAGACGTGTCGAAAGTCAGGATGTACGTGGGGCCTGCTATTTTGTATGGCATCAATCTTGTTTCCCTTTTTATACTGGTCATTTATTCCATGCTCAAGGTGAATGTGGAGCTGACTTTGTATAGCCTGGCGCCACTCCCGATATTATCCTTTTCGATTTATTATATAAGTAGCATCATCAATAAAAAAAGTGAAAGCATCCAGCAGCAAATTGCCAGTTTGAACAGCACGGCACAGGAAGTGTATTCCGGCATTAGGGTGGTAAAGTCTTACGTACAGGAAAAAGCTACAGGCAATTTTTTCGCAGGGCAAAGCGAAACCTTCAAAGCAAAATCACTTGAATTGGCAAAAGTGGAAGCATTTTTTCATCCGCTTATGGCGCTTTTGATTGGAATAAGCACCGTAATTACGGTTTATATAGGAGGATTGCAGGTGGCTAAAGGAACGGTAACCGCAGGGAATATTGCTGAGTTTGTCATTTATGTCAATATGCTTACCTGGCCGGTGACGGCTATTGGCTGGATTGCCTCCCTGTACCAGCAGGCGGCGGCCTCACAAAAGAGAATCAATGAGTTTTTGCAGGTTCAACCGGAAATTCTTTCCCCGGTAAATAATCCTGTGGATATAAAGGGACATATCAAGTTTGAAAAGGTGGCCTTCACTTACCCGGATACGGGTATTAAGGCTTTAAAAAAGGTGAGTTTTGAACTTAAACCCGGAGAGAAAATGGCCATCATCGGTCGCACCGGGTCAGGTAAAACCTCTATCGGTGATTTGATGCTTCGTTTGTATGACGTTACGGAGGGAAAGATCACCATCGACGGAACCGATATCCGGGAGATGGACCTCGATAATTTACGGCAAAAGTTGGGTTATGTACCTCAGGATGTCTTCCTTTTCTCGGATACCATCGCCAATAATATCGGATTCGGTAAAGATGAATTTACCCGGGAGGAAGTTGAAACCTTTGCAAAACATGCAGCCATTTATAACGATATAAAAGACCTGCCCCAGGGTTTTGATACGATGGTCGGAGAAAGAGGGGTAACCCTTTCCGGCGGACAGAAACAGCGGGTTTCCATAGCCCGGGCCCTGATCAAACGGCCGGATGTTTTGATCCTTGACGATTGCCTTTCGGCCGTGGATACAGATACGGAAAAGCAGATTCTTGGATATTTTTCCGGGGCACTTGCTGATAAAACAGCCATTATCATTACGCACCGCATTTATTCCCAGCTGGAATTTGATAAGATCATTGTCCTGGATGACGGAGAGATCGTGGAAGAAGGAAAACATGCCGATTTGCTGGAGCTTGGCGGGTATTATGCCGAGCTGCACAAAAAACAGGACGCTTCCCTGATTTCGTAAAGGTTGTAGTGGGGGAAGGGGATAAAGATTGAAGGAGATTGAGTCAGATTGAATGAGATTGAAGGGGGGGGCAATTCTCTTTCTGCCCTTGTTTCCTTCTGTTCTTAGATCATCAGATAAAAAAAATAATACTGAAAAGAAAAAAATGAGTTTTAGTGAGTTTTTAGACAACATCCTTTTCACGATAGCAGGCATTGAATTCAACATGGTTGACTTAATAGGTCTTTTGGTCATACTTATCGTGTTTTTTTCATTAGGAAGGGTAGTGTTCAGGATACTTCACAATTATCTGGATAAGGACGTTTTGACCCACAAAACCAAAGTTGAGGTACAATGGTTGACGTGGATTAGCCTTGTTCTGTTGGCTGTATTGGCCATTATTTTACTGGTAGGAGAAACACTGGATCCTGTTTTGTACGAGGCGGGCCAGATTTACATTAAGCCGTCCACCATTATTACCGGGAGCATGTTACTAGTTTTTGCTCACCTCGTGGATGTGGTAATTACCAGTTTTTTGCCTAGGGAAACCTCAGAAAAGCACACGGATCTCAGAGGAGAATCCGCGGAAGATCCAGAGGGGCCCCGCAAGACAAAACATATCGTCCGTCCGACCATTTATACTTTGGTGATCCTTATGGTCGTCCATAATATTGATCAGCTCAATTTCATATTATATAAATTTCCTAGGAACGGAGAACAGATAACCTTCAGGTTTTCCAATATCATTGGCGCCATATTGATATTCCTGATCGCCCGGCTGATCATGTGGGGGGCTACAGAGATAGTGCTTGCCAATTATTATAAAAGAAAAAAGGTAGATATAGGTTCGAGGTATGCAGCCAACCAGTTATTGAAATATTTTATTTTCACTATCGCCCTGCTTTTTGTTATTGAGTCATCGGGCATCAACCTGACACTGATCTGGGGTGGGGCAGCAGCCTTGCTGGTCGGTATAGGGCTTGGACTTCAGCAGACCTTCAATGATCTTACCTGTGGGTTCATTTTGTTGTTTGAACGGACCGTTGAAATTGATGATGTGGTGGAGTTTGACGGCATGATCGGCCTAGTCAAAAAAATAGGAGTCAGAACGTCACTCATAGAAACCCGTGATGATATTACGGTAATAGTGCCCAATTCGAAACTGGTGGGGGAATATGTCATCAACTGGAGTCATTACCGGGAGCGGTCGCGTTTCAGGGTGCTTGTCGGGGTTGCTTACGGTTCTGATGTAGAATTGGTGAAACAATTGATGTTGCAGGCAGCTGCCGGGCATGAAAAAATTATGCAGCGGCCAACTCCTTTTGTACGTTTTGCCGATTTTGGTGATTCCTCCCTGAATTTTGAATTGCATTTTTGGTCAAAAGAACTCATGCGGATTGAAAATGTAAAAAGTGATCTTCGGTTCGAGTTATATCGTTTGTTCAATGAAAATAATATTGTCATTCCGTTTCCTCAACGCGATGTTTGGGTCAGAAAGGAAGGCTAATTGAAAAGCGATGAAACTTAATGAGGGGTGATGCTGTTCAAATGGAGAAATAGAATCAAAAAAAAAATCAAAATTTTTCAAATTGTATTTTTGATTTTAAAAAAAAGAATTACCTTTGCAATCGCTTTGAGAAAATGGTCTTAAAGTTTGAATTTGAAATAGAGAAAAAGAGTCAAAAAACAGACTCTTTGTTTCTTGTAATTTTGAGTAAAACAATGGGTAAAGCCTATTCTGTTTAAAAAGCCAGTGTAGCTCAGTTGGCCAGAGCAGCTGATTTGTAATCAGCGGGTCGGGGGTTCGAATCCCTCCACTGGCTCAGCAATAAAAACAGAACAGGTAAAAAAGTTTTCTTCACAGAAAATTTTATTATCCTACGGGGGTGCGCCGGAGCTGGAGAGCCGGGCTGGACTGTAAATCCAGTGACTATGTCTGAATAGGTTCGATTCCTATCACCCCCACACTCAATATGCGGGCGTAGCTCAGTTGGTAGAGCATCAGCCTTCCAAGCTGAGGGTCGCGGGTTCGAGTCTCGTCGCCCGCTCAAATTCCTTTTAATAAGACTTACCTTCTCAATGCCGAAGAATGGCAAAAAGTTGTTGTTCTGAAAAGTAAAGAAAAAATCCTGACTTTTTATCCTGGATTCAGTTATAAGGGAATTCGGGATTTTGTAGGTTATGGAGGTGTCTTAAAAATGCCAATGTAGCTCAGGGGTAGAGCACTTCCATGGTAAGGAAGGGGTCGGGGGTTCAATTCCCTTCATTGGCTCCATTTTTAAAAAATATTTTATTTAATTGCTTAAACTGCATCAAAAAATTTAATTACCGATGGCTAAGGAAAATTTCGACAGATCGAAGCCCCACTTGAACGTGGGTACAATAGGCCACGTTGACCACGGTAAGACTACTCTTACTGCGGCAATTACCTATGTACTTTCAAAAGATGGTCTTGCTAAAACAGCAAGCTATGACTCAATCGATGCCGCTCCTGAAGAGAAAGAAAGAGGTATCACTATTAATACTGCTCACGTTGAGTACCAGACCCTATCTCGTCACTATGCCCACGTTGACTGTCCAGGTCACGCGGATTATGTGAAAAACATGGTTACGGGTGCTGCGCAGATGGATGGTGCTATTCTCGTGGTTGCTGCGACGGATGGTCCTATGCCTCAAACTCGTGAGCACATCCTGCTTGCCCGTCAGGTAGGTGTACCAAGTATTGTTGTTTTCATGAACAAGGTTGACCTTGTTGATGACGAGGAAATGCTCGAGCTGGTAGAAATGGAAGTTCGTGAATTACTCGACCAGTATGAATTCGACGGTGATAACGCAGCAGTTATCATGGGATCTGCTTTGAAAGCTTTGGAAGATGATCCAAAAGCAGTTCAGGCGATCAAAGACTTGATGGATGCAGTAGATACAAAAATTGCTGAGCCAGAACGTTTGATTGACCAGCCATTCCTGATGCCTGTAGAGGATGTATTCTCTATCACAGGTCGTGGAACTGTTGCTACAGGTCGTATTGAGCGTGGTGTTATCAATACTCAGGATCCTGTTGAGATCGTAGGTATGATGCCAGAAGGTGAAAAGCCTTTGACTTCAGTAATCACTGGTGTGGAAATGTTCCGTAAAATCCTCGATAGAGGTGAAGCAGGAGATAACGCCGGATTATTGTTGCGTGGTATCGACAAAGATGCCATCAAGCGTGGTATGGTAATCTGTAAACCTAAATCAGTAAATCCTCACAAACACTTCAAGTGCGAGGTTTATGTTTTGAGCAAAGAAGAAGGAGGCCGTCACACGCCATTCTTCAACGGATACCGTCCTCAGTTTTATTTCCGTACCACTGACGTAACTGGTGATGTTACTTTGCCAGCTGGAGTAGAAATGGTAATGCCAGGTGATAACGTTACACTCGAAGTGAAACTGTTGAATACTATCGCGATGGAAAAAGGATTGCGTTTTGCGATTCGTGAGGGTGGACGTACAGTAGGTGCAGGTCAGGTAACTGAAATTATTGCATAGTAAATAAAAGTATTAGCCGTCTGAAATAGACTGTCGGTTGTATTTTTAGATGATAAATTGGAAATTAAGCACCTCTGTTGGGGTGCTTAATTTTTCCATACACGGGCATAGCTCAATTGGTAGAGCGACGGTCTCCAAAACCGTAGGCTGAGGGTTCAAGTCCTTCTGCCCGTGCTAATTTTTCACCTTGTGAAGCTGAAATATGGAACGTTTAAAATTGTATATCAAAGAGAGTTATAACGAATTGATCAATAAAGTGACCTGGCCAAGTTGGGCTTCACTTCAAAGCACAAGTATTGTTGTGGTGATTGCTTCTATAATTCTTTCTTTGGTAGTCTTATTAATGGATATGGGCTCAAACGTATTTACCGGAATTATTTACGGTACCTATGGCGGGTAGCAAGTATCCTGTATCAATCTGTATAATAGAAGAATTATCTGATGGCTGATGAAAATATCAATCCGGTTGAAACGTCTGATGACAAAAAACCGGGTGAAGAGAAAAGGTGGTATTCGCTTAGAGTAATAAGCGGAAAAGAAAGAAAGATAAAGGAACGCATTGAATTGGAAATTCAGCGTTCTGGCTGGGATAATTCTGTCACTCAGGTTCTTGTTCCTACTGAAAAGGTTTACAAAATCCGAAGTGGGAAGAAAGTTATATCTGAAAGAAATATTTTACCGGGTTATATTTTGGTTGAAGCCATTCCGGGTAAATTTTCCGGGGAAATGATCCAGGCTATTGCCAATATACCAAATGTCATTCATTTCCTTGGGCGTAACAACCCTATTCCTATGAGAACTTCCGAAGCCAACAGACTGCTTGGTAAGGTAGACGAATCACAAGGAGCAGGAGAATCCTTACTAGAACCGTTCATCGTAGGAGAAACCGTTAAGATCATTGATGGACCGTTCAGCGAGTTCATCGGGGATATTCAAGAGGTGAATGAAGAAAAGAAAAAGCTCAAAGTGATTGTCAAAATTTTCGGTAGAGGAACGGAAGTTGAGCTCAATTTCATGCAGGTGGATAAACAAGCGTAAAAATTTATTTTAATAATAACATCAGGCTTTAGTTTCTTTGAAGAAATAGGATTTTTATTTTTCATTTAAACCTTCTCTTTTATTTAAATGTTAAATTCTTTTCATTTCTTCCTGATGCTTCCCTAAAGTCAAATAATTGTTTAAAGCAGAATAGCGATGGCTAAAGAGATAGAAACTTTTATTAAACTACAAGTCAAAGGTGGACAGGCAAATCCTGCTCCTCCTGTAGGACCGGCTTTGGGTTCCAAAGGGGTGAATATCATGGAGTTCTGCAAGCGTTTTAACGCACAGACGCAGGAAAACCAGGGGAAAATTTTACCCGTTTTAATTACTGTTTTTAAGGACAAGTCCTTCAATTTTGTCGTCAAAACGCCTCCTGCAGCGATACAGCTGATGGATGCCGCCAAAATTAAAAAGGGTTCTCCTGAACCTAACCGGGATAAAGTGGGTACCGTAACCTGGGACCAGATAAGAGCAATTGCAGAAGATAAAACTTCTGACCTCAATGCTTTTACTATTGAGTCAAGCATGAAAATGATTGCAGGGACTGCCAGAAGTATGGGACTCGTTGTTAAGGGAACACCACCCTGGAACAACTAAGAAGAAAATTAATTAATAATTCTTTAAAGCAGGGAGTCTTTTTTGTAATGCAAAAGAGATGTTCGTACCTCAAAATTTTTTTAAAATGTCTAAAGTAGGAAAGAAACGAGCTGCAGCTAATGCTAAGATAGACAATGAAAAGCATTATTCACTTGCAGAAGCCATGGCACTCGTTAAAGATGTAAATGTCACGAAGTTTGATGCTTCCGTTG
This sequence comes from Lewinellaceae bacterium, assembly GCA_020636105.1. Taxonomy (NCBI): domain Bacteria; kingdom Pseudomonadati; phylum Bacteroidota; class Saprospiria; order Saprospirales; family Lewinellaceae; species Lewinellaceae bacterium. The sequence continues at coordinate 1,441,695 of JACJYL010000002.1, read as the reverse complement.
ATTTACACGTTCGTTTAGGGGTGGATCCAAGAAAACCAGATCAAGGTATTCGTGGAACAGTTACCCTCCCTCATGGTACCGGTAAAACCAAAAGGGTACTGGTACTTTGTACTCCGGATAAAGAAGAAGAAGCTACTGCAGCGGGTGCAGATTATGTTGGTCTTGATGATATGATCACCAAGGTGCAAAATGGCTGGACCGATGTTGATGTGGTTATTGCAATGCCTCAGGTAATGGCAAAAGTGGGTCGTATTGGTCGTATTCTCGGACCAAGAGGCTTGATGCCTAACCCTAAGACAGGTACGGTGACAATGGATGTAGGTGCTGCTGTTGCAGACGTAAAAGGAGGTAAAGTTTCATTCCGTGTTGATAAGTATGGGATTGTTCATAATTCAATCGGTCGGGTGTCTTTCGAACCTCAAAAATTGGTCGAAAACGCAAACGAGTTGATTACAACACTTGTAAAAATGAAACCTTCATCTGCCAAAGGAATTTACGTCAAATCAGTAACAGTGGCCAGTACAATGAGCCCAGGTATTAAACTTGATACCAAATCTATCATTTAACCAGCATTTTAAAATATCAACATAAAATGACCAGAGCAGAAAAAGCAGCTTCCATTGAAGAGTTGAAAGGTAAATTTGAAGAAACCTCGTTCTTCTACCTGGCTGATGCCTCAACGCTTACAGTAGAGCAGGTAAATAAATTCAGAAGATTGTGTTTTGAAAAGGAAATTGAGATGAAAGTGGTTAAAAACACTTTGGCGGTTAAGGCCCTCGAATCTTTTCCAGAAGATCGCAATTATATAGGATTATACGAAGCACTTAAAGGACATACAGCTATCCTGTTTACCAAGACAGCTAATGTGCCTGCAAAAGTGATCAAAGAATTTAGAAAAGAGTCTCCAAAGCCTATTCTTAAGGCCGCTTATATTGATTCAAGCATCTTTTTAGGTGATGATCAACTAGATGCGTTGGTTTCTCTGAAATCTAAAGAAGATTTGATTGGTGATGTAATTACATTACTCCAATCTCCGATAAAAAATGTTCTCGGCTCCCTTCAGTCTGGTGGCAGTACCCTTGCGGGATTGCTCAAAACACTGGAAGAGCGCGCGCAATAATTTTTATCCTCGTGGCCGCTTGACCGGCTGCGCTATTAAATACGGCTTCCAAGTTTCATTCGCACGATATTTTTATCGTAAATAAATTAAAAAGAATTAAAATGGCAGATCTCAAGGCATTTGCAGAGCAGTTAGTAAACCTTACCGTTAAAGAAGTAAGCGAACTGGCTGCCATATTGAAAGATGATTATGGTATTGAACCAGCAGCTGCGGCTGTTGCTGTAGCTGCCGGACCCGGTGCTGGTGGCGGTGACGCTGCTGCTGCTGAAGAAAAAACTGAATTTGACGTAATTTTGACTTCTGCTGGTGCAGGTAAGTTGAAAGTAGTTAAAGAAGTTAAAACCCTTCTGAACCTCGGATTGAAAGAAGCTAAAGATTTAGTGGATGGCGCTCCGGGAACACTTAAAGAAGGTGTATCTAAAGAAGAAGCTGAATCACTCAAAGCTGCTATCGAAGCAGTGGGTGGTGAAGTGGAAATCAAGTAACTGACTTTCCAAAAGCCGGGTTTGAAAATCCCTTTTGAAAAAAGGTTTTTCCCCGGGTTTTGGAATCTTGAAGGCTTAGCGAGTTGTTTTTGACTGGCTAAGCCTATTGTCGTATAATTTATAGGTGTTCACCAGGGCGTTTTTCTTTTTGAATGCTAAACCTTAATGAATGCCAATACCGATAACGGATCTATTTATTTTAGGGAATCAAAAAATAATGCGTTATCGTGTAGAGGGAAATGGTCAAGGCAATCTCTTTGGGATTGCGGTTTTTTTTGCTGCTATTTTCAGCACTTTAAAAGTTACCATTTCATATAATTTATACTTCTCGTATTTTTTCCCGTTTTGTTGGCCGAAAAAGAAAGCTTTTTTTTGGTCTAAAAAATAAAATTCGCAAATGGCATCAAACGGCAAGGTACAAACCGCTGAAGAGAGAAGACACAACTTCGGCAAAATTAAACTTTCCGCACAGTATCCCGATTTACTGGAGATTCAGTTGAAATCTTTTCAAGAGTTTTTCCAGCTGGAAACAACTCCTGAAAACAGAAGTAATGAGGGTCTCTACAATGTGTTTCAGGAAAATTTTCCTATTACAGACGCACGAAATATTTTCGTCCTTGAATTCCTAGACTACTTTATCGAACCACCGAGATACACCATTGAAGAGTGTATGCAACGTGGCTTGACCTATAGTGTTCCACTCAAGGCCAAACTTCGCCTGTCTTGTAATGATGAAGAACACGTTGACTTCAAAACCATTGTGCAGGACGTATTCCTCGGCAACATTCCTTACATGACTCCTAAAGGAACCTTCGTTGTCAATGGAGCAGAAAGAGTAATCGTTTCCCAGTTGCACAGATCTCCCGGAGTTTTCTTCGGACAGACTTACCACCCCAACGGAACTAAGATTCACTCAGCAAGAATTATCCCCTTCAAAGGAGCATGGATGGAATTTGCGACCGATATCAATACCGTAATGTATGCGTATATCGATCGTAAAAAGAAATTCCCTGTGACTACCCTGTTGAGGGCTATCGGTTTTGATTCCGATAAATCCATCCTCGATATCTTTGATCTGGCAGATGAAATAGAAGCCACTGAGGATGGACTCAATAATGCAATTGGTCGTAAACTGGCAGCGCGTGTTCTTCGCAGCTGGACCGAAGATTTTGTGGATGAAGATACAGGGGAGGTGACCACTATTGAACGTAATGATATTATCCTTGAAAGAGATGTTGTGCTCGATGAGAATAATATTAAGCTTGTCCTGAATGCTGGAATGGACTCTGTGATCCTTCAGAAAGAAGATATTGAACTGGATTATTCCGTAATTTTCAATACCCTTCAAAAAGATCCTTCCAGTTCAGAAATGGAAGCGGTGACCTATATTTACCGCCAGTTAAGAAGTACTGATCCGCCGGATGAGGAAACTGCCCGCGGGATTATTGATAAACTGTTTTTCTCTGATAAACGCTACAATCTCGGAGAAGTAGGGCGTTATAAGATCAACAGGAAACTGGGAAATGAGACACCTAAAGAAATTCAGGTGCTTACCAAAGAGGATATCATTTCTATCGTGAAATACCTGGTTCGACTGATGAACCAAAAAGCGGAAATCGATGATATCGATCACCTGAGCAACCGTCGGGTTCGTACCGTTGGGGAGCAGTTGTTCGCTCAGTTCGGTGTGGGACTTGCCCGTATGGCGAGAACCATCCGTGAACGTATGAACGTAAGGGATAATGAAGTATTTACGCCTATTGATCTGATCAATGCGCGTACTTTATCGTCCGTGATCAACTCTTTCTTTGGAACGAGCCAGTTGTCACAGTTCCTCGATCAAACCAACCCGCTTTCCGAAATTACACACAAACGTCGTATTTCGGCGCTGGGACCTGGTGGTCTTTCACGTGAACGTGCAGGATTTGAGGTTCGTGACGTTCACTATTCGCATTATGGTCGTCTTTGTACCATTGAAACTCCTGAAGGACCGAATATCGGTTTGATTTCCACCCTTTGTGTTCACGCTAAAGTGAACAAAATGGGATTCCTCGAAACGCCTTATCGTAAGGTTGTCGAAGGAAAGGTGGATGTCAAAAACCTGGCGGAATATCTTTCTGCTGAAGGGGAGGACCATATGCGTATCGCCCAGGCGAATGCCAGAATTGATAATGAAAGCGGGGCATTTTTGTCCGACAGGGTGAAGTGCCGCGAACATGGGGATTTCCCTGTATTGCAACCTATGGATATTGAATTCATGGATGTGGCGCCTAACCAGATCGTTGGGGTATCGGCTTCCATGATTCCGTTCCTTGAAAATGATGATGCCAACCGTGCCCTGATGGGATCGAACATGCAGCGTCAGGCAGTTCCTTTGATCAAGCCTAGTTCTCCTATCGTGGGAACCGGATTGGAAGGCAAAGTGGCTACCGACTCTCGTATGTTGATCAATGCTGAAGGAGAAGGAGTGGTTGAATATGTGGATGCCAATGAGATTGTTATCCGTTATGACAGGACAGAGTCAGAACAGCTGGTCTCATTTGAAGATAACAGGAAGTCTTATAAACTGACCAAATTCCGTCGTACCAATCAGGGAACATGTATCAACCTTAAGCCTATCGTGCGTAGAGGCGATCGTGTTTACCCGGGAATGATTCTTTGTGACGGTTACGCCACAGATCAGGGTGAATTGGCACTCGGACAAAACCTTAAAGTGGCATTCATGCCGTGGAAAGGCTATAATTTTGAGGATGCCATAGTATTGTCGGAGCGTGTTGTAAGAGAAGATATTTTTACTTCCCTGCACATCGAACATTTTGAATTGGATGTCCGTGATGCAAAGTTGGGAGAGGAAGAACTGACCAATGACATTCCTAACGTAAGTGAAGAGGCTACAAAAGATCTCGATGAAAACGGAATTATCCGCATTGGAGCCTGGGTGAAAGAAGGAGATATTATCATTGGAAAAATTACTCCAAAGGGAGAAACAGATCCGACACCTGAAGAAAAATTGCTTCGGGCTATTTTCGGGGATAAAGCAGGAGATGTAAAGGATGCTTCACTCAAAGCGCCTCCATCTACCAAAGGAGTTATTATTGGCAAGCAGCTTTTTGCCCGCGCTAAAAAGGATAAGGTCCAGAAAGAGCAGGAAAAAGAAATGTTGACCAAATTGGATGATGAGCACAAAATAGCCATCAACGAATTGAAGACCATTTTGATCGATAAGTTGATCGTTCTTGTCAAAGGAAAAATTTCCAAGGGAGTCAGAAGCATTTACAACGAACCACTGATTGAAGAAGGTACGAAATTCTCAATAGGTTTATTGAGAGATATTGATTATGGTACGGTAGATTACAGCAACTGGACGGATAGTGAAGAGACGAACTCTCTGATCGCGAGGTTACTGCATAATTACAGCATTAAATTTAACGAAGAAGTAGGTCGCTACAAGCGCGAAAAATTCAACATCAGTATTGGTGATGAATTGCCGGCAGGAGTGCTTAAACTGGCTAAAGTTTACATGGCTAAAAAACGTAAACTGAAAGTAGGGGATAAGCTTGCCGGACGCCATGGTAACAAGGGGATTGTATCCAGGATCGTCCGTATGGAGGATATGCCGTTCCTTGAAGATGGTTCTCCGGTAGATATCGTTTTGAATCCGCTTGGGGTACCTTCTCGTATGAACCTCGGACAGATCTTCGAGACTGTTTTGGGATGGGCCGGAGAAAAACTCGACATGAAATTCGGAACGCCAATCTTTGATGGTGCGGGCCAGGATGAGATCGAGGGATATATCCAAAAAGCAGGATTGCCAAGCCTTGGCCAGACTTACCTTTATGATGGTGAAACGGGAGACCGTTTCCACCAGCAGGCTACGGTTGGAGTGATTTACATGCTTAAACTCTCCCACATGGTTGATGATAAGATGCACGCCCGTTCTATTGGACCTTACTCATTGATTACGCAACAGCCTTTGGGCGGTAAAGCTCAGTTTGGGGGGCAGCGTTTTGGTGAGATGGAGGTTTGGGCACTCGAAGCCTACGGAGCAGCAAATATTCTGCAGGAATTGCTGACGATCAAATCTGATGATATCAGTGGTCGTGCCAAAGCTTACGAGGCTATCGTTAAAGGAGATAATTTACCCGAGCCGAATATTCCGGAGTCTTTCAATGTATTGTTACATGAATTACGAGGATTGGCCCTGGATGTGAAATTTGACTAATTTTTAACAATCCTTTGGTTTGTTGAAATTATTGATTATCAATTAGATATAAATTATATTATCTATGTCTTTTAAAAATAAAAGTCTCATTCAAACTCAGCAATTTGAATCGATTACCATTACTTTATCCTCACCGGATGAAATTTTGGAGCGTTCATTTGGTGAAGTTTTGAAACCAGAAACCATTAATTACAGATCATATAAACCGGAACGCGACGGGTTGTTTTGTGAGCGTATTTTCGGTCCGGTAAAAGATTATGAATGTTATTGTGGTAAATACAAGCGTATTCGCTACAAAGGGATCGTTTGTGACCGATGTGGAGTGGAGGTGACTGAGAAAAAAGTCCGTCGTGAAAGAATGGGACACATCAAACTGGTGGTTCCTGTCGTTCATATTTGGTTCTTTAAATCATTGCCCAATAAAATCGGTTATCTGCTCGGACTTTCTTCCAAGAAGCTTGAAAGCATTATCTATTACGAGCGTTATGCCGTAATCCAGCCAGGGGTGAAAGGCGAAGATGGTGTCGAAGTATTCGATCTGTTGACAGAAGAAGAATACCTGGATATCCTCGATGCACTTCCTCCTGAAAACCAAATGCTTGCAGATGAAGATCCCAATAAGTTTATCGCCAAAATGGGAGCGGAAGCTATTAAGGATCTGTTGGAAAACCTGAAACTTGATGAATTATCGTATTCATTGCGTCATCAGGCTGCTACAGAGACTTCCCAGCAGCGTAAATCTGAAGCGTTGAAGCGTTTGCGCGTGGTTGAGGCTTTCAGAGAAGGTATGGCCCGTATTGAAAACAAGCCGGAATGGACGGTTATTCAGTATTTGCCTGTGGTACCGCCGGAATTGCGCCCATTGGTATTGCTGGATGGTGGCCGTTTTGCCAGTTCTGATTTGAACGATCTTTATCGTCGTGTGATCATTCGTAACAACCGTTTGAAGCGTTTGCTTGAGATCAAGGCCCCTGAAGTCATTCTCCGTAATGAAAAGAGGATGCTCCAGGAATCTGTTGATTCACTTTTTGATAACTCCCGTAAATCCAACGCCGTAAAAGCAGAAGGTGGACGTTCCCTGAAATCTTTGAGTGACATTCTCAAAGGAAAACAAGGTCGTTTCCGTCAAAACTTGTTGGGTAAGCGTGTGGATTATTCCGGACGTTCCGTTATTGTGGTAGGACCTACCTTACAATTACATGAATGTGGTTTGCCTAAAGGAATGGCTGCCGAATTGTTCAAACCTTTTGTGATCCGGAAACTGATCGAAAGAGGGATTGTAAAAACGGTAAAATCTGCCAAGAAATTGGTTGACCGGAAAGATCCTGTCATCTGGGAAATTCTCGAAAACATATTGAAAGGGCACCCCATATTGCTCAACCGTGCACCTACACTGCACAGGCTTTCGATCCAGGCATTCCAGCCGAAAATGATCGAAGGTAAAGCGATCCAGTTGCACCCACTCGTTTGTGGTGCCTTCAACGCCGACTTTGACGGTGACCAGATGGCGGTACACGTGCCATTGAGCCAGGCAGCTGTGCTCGAAGCACAGGTGTTGATGCTTTCTGCTCACAATATGTTGAACCCACAAAATGGTTCGCCAATTACCCTTCCTTCACAGGACATGGTACTTGGTCTTTATTATATTACCAAAGAAAGATTGTCTACCGAAACGGAGAAAGTTTTGGGGCAGGATCAGCGGTTCTATTCTCCAGAAGAAGTAAAAATCGCCTACAATGAAGGACGATTGGACCTTCATGCCCGGTTAAAGGTACGTACGAGAGTCGAAGATGAAAATGGAAATCTCGTGCAGCGATTGATCGAAACCACAACAGGAAGGGTTTTGTTCAACACCGCTACGCCGGAAACGATTCCTTACATCAACGAGTTACTGACCAAGAAGAACCTGCGTAGAATTATTGGTGACGTTCTGGAAAGAACCAGTTTCGCAGAAACAGCTATTTTCCTCGATGCCATCAAAGAAATGGGATTCTACTGGGCGTTCAAAGGCGGATTGTCCTTTAACCTTGGAGACCTCATCACCCCTACTGTGAAGCAGGATGTGTTGCAGGAAGCACAAGCAGAGGTGGATGAAGTATGGGATAACTACAATATCGGTCTGATCACTAACAATGAACGTTATAACCAGATCATCGATAAATGGACTTTTGCCGATAACAGGATCACCGACAACCTGATGAAGGAACTTGCTGAACACAAGCAGGGGTTCAACTCAGTGTATATGATGCTTGACTCAGGTGCCCGGGGATCCAAACAGCAGATCAAACAGCTTTGCGGACTTCGTGGATTGATGGCCAAGCCAAAAAAATCAGGAGATAGTGGTGGAGCGGTTATTGAAAATCCGATCCTTGCGAACTTCGTGGATGGACTTTCAGTACTTGAGTACTTTATCTCTACTCACGGTGCTCGTAAAGGTTTGGCGGATACCGCCCTTAAGACAGCTGATGCGGGTTATCTTACCCGTCGTCTGGTGGATGTGGCTCAGGATGTTGTGATAATGGAGGAGGATTGTACCACATTACGTGGAAAAGAAACCACTGCGCTTAAGGATAATGATAAAGTAATTGAGGATCTCTCTTCAAGAATTGCGGGTCGTTACCTGCTTCAGGATGTATTTCATCCTGATACGGATGAGTTGATTCTTAAAGCCGGCGAATATATTGATCAGAGAACGGCCAATTATATTCAGAAAGTGGGTGTTGATTCTGTTTACATTCGTTCAGTACTTACCTGTGAAACACGCAGGGGGGTCTGTGCAAAATGTTATGGTAAAAATCTTGCTACCGGAAGAATTGCTGAAGAAGGAGATGCAGTGGGTATTATCGCTGCACAGTCTATCGGTGAGCCGGGAACCCAGTTGACACTGCGTACCTTCCACATTGGGGGTATGGCGTCTTTGTCCAAAACGGAATCTGAACTTATTTCTAAATTTGATGGAAAGGCCGTCTTTGACAGCATAAGAGTTGCAGAACATATTGAAGAGGATGGCAGTAAAACTTTTGTAGTTTTATCGAGAACCGGAGAATTGAGAATTGTTGACGAAGAAACAGGAAGGTTATTGGTGACACACCATATTCCTTACGGATCAGCACTCTTCGTCAAGGAAAATGCAAAGATCAAGAAGCGTGATCTGATCTGTCAATGGGATCCGTTTAACGCAGCGATCGTTTCGGCCACCGCAGGTATCGTTAAATTCGATAGCATGCAGGAAGGAATGAGTTATCGCGTTGAACGTGACGACCAGACAGGATACGAAGAGATCGTTATCATTGAATCTAAAAATAAAAGGATCATTCCTACGGTTAAGATCATCAGCCCTGCCGGCGAAGAGTTACACTCTTACAACCTTCCGGTTGGAGCGCACGTCGCCGTTGAAGAAGGAAGTGAGGTTAGAGCGGGTCAGATCATCGTGAAGATTCCTCGTATGATGGGTAAGATCGCGGATATCACGGGTGGTCTGCCGCGTGTTACCGAATTGTTCGAAGCACGTAACCCTTCCAACCCGGCAACGGTTTCGGAAATTGACGGGGTTGTTTCTTTCGGACCGAAAATCAAGCGTGGTAACCGTGAGGTAATCATTACCGCGAAGGATGGTCAGCGCCGTAAATATCTCGTGAGCTTGTCTAAACACTTGCTTGTTCAGGAAGGTGACTTTGTTCGCGCAGGTACCGAATTGTCTGATGGTGCAACCGCTCCACGGGACATTCTCAATATCAGCGGCCCATTTGCCGTTCAGGAATATCTCGTAAATGGAGTTCAGGACGTTTACCGTTCCCAGGGGATTACCATCAATAATAAACACATTGAGGTGATCGTTCGCCAGATGATGAGAAGGGTCCAGATCGAGGATCCGGGAGATACCAGCTTCCTTGAAGGAGAACCAGTTGAGAAGTATGAATTCTTCGAAATGAACGACTGGATCTTTGATAAGAAAGTCGTTACCGACGCCGGAGAATCCAGCAGACTTAAGCAGGGACAGCTTGTTTCTTTACGCCAGTTGAGAGAAGAAAATTCTTTCCTCAAGCGTAATGACAGGAAAATAGTCGCATACCGCGATGCTGTTCCAGCCACTTCAAGCCCGCTGCTGCTCGGTATTACCAAGTCTTCACTGGGTACGCCAAGCTGGATTTCAGCAGCGTCGTTCCAGGAAACGACTAAAGTATTGAGTACTGCTGCGATCGGTGCCAAGCAGGATTTCTTGGTGGGATTGAAAGAGAATGTCATCATCGGAAAACGAATCCCTGCCGGTACAGGATTGAAAAAATTCAGAGAACTGTTTGTGACTACTTCTGAGGCGCAAGAAGCCTATGAAGCACGGCACACTCATGATGCAGACGAAGAAGAAGATGATTATGATGATTAATTCAAATCATCAGCACTAATAAAAATAAAGCCCTTCTCCGGATTTCCGGGGGAGGGCTTTTGTTTATTATAACTCATTTGGGCGCCCAGGCACTATAGATGAGCACCCTGTAGCGCTCTTGATTAAGGTTCGAAGGTCAAAAAGATGAAAAATTTTATTGCCTTAGGTGATTTTTGTTACCGAAGCGAAAGGTTTATTTTTTTATATTTGGCCTTTATTTGATGAACTCAAATTATAAATTTGTCTCAGGCGATTAACATAAAGGGAATCCTTTTGCTGATTTTGGTTCTGCCTTCCTTCCTCGTTCAATCCTGGAAAATAACCCTCGTGTATGTATGGTATTATGCCAACAGGGATGTTATCGCCGAAAAATTTTGTGAAAACCTGGACCGGCCGGAGCTGATGTGTTCTGGAAAATGCCACATCCAAAAAATCATCGAACAGGTTAAAAACGACAGGGATCAATGGAAAAAATCAGCCAGAAATTCGGTTGATGAACGATCCATTACCTTGATCCATGAAAATGAAAATTCCGAAAAACTTAAAAAAAACCTTCCTGATTACGTGACGGGATGTTTTTATTATCAACCTCCTTTTTCGGTAAAAGGAGCACAATCCGTTTTCCGTCCTCCTAAATCTTCTCTTCTTTCCTAAATCTTCAATGGAATTATCCGGGTATTTTTCCCGGGCATTCATTCTATGGCAGGATCGGATCTTTTTCCGGTCAATGGTATACATGGCTTGACATGTTTTACCCTTTTATTATTGTTCAGCAGCCAACATGAGCAGGAAGTTGTGTAGGGTGTCATTTGCCAGACCATCCCTCCTGTTGTTTCGCTGAACGCATTGCATAAATCTAAAAAAGGAAAGATCATGATAAAAAAGAAATACTTATTTATCGCATTTTTATTCATTTCCTGGATGGCCTCGGCCCAGTCAGGATATAAGATTGATGGTTATGTAAAGGATGGAGGAACCGATGTCCCGGTTGCCTATGCACTTGTTGGAATTAAGGGTTCTGATATTTCTACCCTAACCGATAGTAACGGATATTTTAGTCTGCAAACAAAAATAGCAGGAACCTTTATCTTAAGTGTGGGGCATTTGAGTTATGAGGGATCCGAAATTACGGTGGATGGCCCAGTAACTCTGGAATGCCTGTTGAGGATTAAACCCGTCATTACCGAAGCTATTCTTGTGGTTGGCAGCCCGCTGGGGGAAGTCTCCCAATCGGAGATCATCAGGGACGAAATCAAATTGGCCGGAAGGCAAAAGAACGTTGCCGACCTGTTTATGGATGTCAATGGCTTTAATGTCATCAAAAGGGGATCATATGCGATGGACCCGGTTTTTCGGTCATTTAAATACGAACAACTGAATATCCAGATAGATGGAGGTACCAAAGTGATGAACGCCTGCCCCAATCGTATGGATCCTATCACCACTCATGTCATTTCTGAAGAGATCGAAAAGATAGAACTGATCCGCGGACCTTACAGTATGAGGTTCGGGCCAAACTTCGGGGGAGTGATCAATCTGATTACCCAACAGACACCAGGCGTAGAGGATTACGGCATCCATGGGGCTGTTCATGCAGGTTATGAGGCCAATGGCGAGGGCAAACTTGTTGGATTATCGGTCAGCCAGGCTACGAGCCGGTTTGATCTTTCTTTATCGGGGGAACTTCACGATTTCGGGAACTATACAGACGGTAACGGAACCGAAGTGCCTTCCGGGTTCAAATCTTACGATTATTCGGTTAAGGCAGGAATGAATCCCGGCAAGAACCAGCGCATCCAGGCATTGTGGAGGCAATCTTTCGGCAAGGATGTTCTGCATGCCGGTCTGCCTATGGATACCGAACATGACAACAGCAGCATCCTAAGTCTTGATTATAAGAAACAAAACATTTCTCCTGCGCTATATTCCATCAGTGCCAAGGGATTTTATTCCTATGTTGACCACCTCATGACCAATGTGGATCGGCCAAATTTTGGGATGGTTTTTGCCTCCACCCCGGTTTTTTCTTCCACCTGGGGTGGAAAAGTCGAACTGGCCTTTACGCCCGGTAAAAAAACGATAATTTATACCGGATTGGATATGAATATTATTGCCAGGGAAGGAGACAGGACGCGCACGGTAAAACGAAACCTGATGAACCCGGAAATCGTTTTCGATCCACCAAAAATTTTTGTGGACTCCATCTGGCAGGATGCCACCCTTTCCGACTATGGTCTTTTCGGCGAAGCCAAATTTATGTTGAATCCTAAGATTACGGTCACAACCGGGTTGAGGGTTGATTACGTGTCAGCACAAATTGCAGCACCGGCGGCCGACTTTAAGGCTCTTTATCCTGAGCTTGGACAGGATCAGGAAATCAATATAAGCGGAAGCCTGACCATGGCTTACGCGCTGGGAACCAGGGCTAAACTGGAATTGGCACTAGGAAGAGGAGTCAGGACGGCGACCATGATTGAAAGGTATATCAATCATTTTTCTGTTCAGATCGATCCGTACGAATACGTGGGGAACCCGGAACTCAAACCGGAAGCAAACCACCAAATTGAATTGTCGATAAAGGGAAAAGTCCAAAAAGTGAATTATGGTGCAACGATGTTTTATTCTTACATCACTAATTGCATCACTGCGGCCATAGATACTACCCTTGGCAGGAAATTTATGCCCTGGCTGGAACCAAAATTTGCCAAAAGATTCCAAAATGTAGCGGTGGCTACCCAGGCAGGCTTTGAAGCTTTTGTCGAGGTCGCTCTGCTAAAAGGGCTTTCAGCAAGAATTGATGCCTCGCTGACTAAAACAAGAAATGTGGATTTTGACGAGCCCCTGCCTTTGATCGCACCTTTTACGACCATGGCTTCCATTACCTACAAAAGGGAAAAATTCTGGGTGGATCTCCGCAGCAGGTTCTCCTCGGAACAAAAGGATATTGCGCCATCATTTGGAGAAACCGTCACACCTGCTTACAAGGTTTTTGATTTTAGAGCCGGCATTCAGCCATGGAAGGGACTTTCTGTGGGTTTTTCTATCCTCAATATTATGGATGAAGCCTTTTATGATCACCTGACTTTTGCCTACAATAATTCAGATGTCAACAGCGGCCGTATCTACGAACCAGGAAGAAATTTTACTGTTTTTTTAAAGTATAAATTCTAAAGAAATAACGTTTTGAAATATGAGGGGGAGTCGGGCATTCTGTTCCGGTTCCCCTTTTTTTAGTTAATGGTACCCTATTCCATGTTACTTTCTGAAGGATGGATCGCAATCAACCTATTATTGGTTAGCCTGGAAATGCAAAGCCAGCCAAATCGTCGGTACTTTTTCATCCGTCCATTCCACCCGGTGCTTTTGACGGGCGGGTAGCAGAAGATGATCACCGGGTTTTAATACGATGGTTTCGGATCCCTCCTCCAGGCTTAACCCGGCGCTTCCTTTCAATAAAATGACCCATTCGTCCTGTTCCTGATCATACCATTGCCCTTTTGGCGTGCTTTGTCCATGAGAAACAATACGTTCCAGTCTGAAAGACGGGTCATTGATCATGGTTTCAAAAAATTCCTCCCGGATATCCTCTGGCAGATTTGTGAAAATATTTTGTATATTCATGGCGAAAAGGATTTTTACGGCTTTTTTGAATTTCCCTCCAAGTAAATGATTTTTTTATAAACAATTAAAAAATTCAGGTGTTGAATTTGGCATAGTTTCGTTCATGGGAAAACAACACCCGGGGAAATTCTATTCTTAAACATTAATTACTAATTAATTTTCAAACCAAACTTTTTTAAAATGAAAAGACAGTTAATTTTACTATTATCTTTTGTGGTTTTTATGGCCACTACTTTTACGGTGAATGCTCAAATCACTACCCCACGCCCTAGTCCTAATGCTGAAGTAAAACAGGAAGTAGGTCTGACAAACGTAACGATTACTTACTCTCGCCCCGGAGTAAAAGGACGTACGATTTTTGCTGATGATGGTCTGGTTCCTTTTGGAAAAATGTGGCGTCTTGGAGCTAATTCTGCTACCAAAATTGACTTTAGCGATGATGTGAAAGTCGGTGGAAAAGATCTTAAAGCAGGAGCATACGCTGTATTGGCTATACCTGGTCCAAAAGAATGGACCTTTAATTTTTACCCCTATGAAAGCACTTCATGGCCTTCATATACTGAGAAAGAACCAACCATTGCGGTTACCGTTCCTTCTTATGCAATGCCTGAAGGCGTAAATATCGAATCGTTTACCATGGGTATTGCAGATATTGTTGGTAATAAGGCTTTAATAGAGGTTCTTTGGGATAAAACTTATGTTTCTATTCCTTTGGAAGTTTTCGTAGACGAGCGCGTTGAAAAGCAAATTGCCCAGATTATGGCAGGTCCGTCAGCAAATGATTATTATGCTGCCGCTTCCTACTACCATGATAAAGGAAAAGACCTGGGTAAAGCCCTTATGTGGATCCAAAAAGCCACTGCAGGAGACGATGCAATGTTCTGGCAGGTAAGACGCGAAGCGATGATCCTAGCAGACCTGGGAAGATACCCGGAAGCGATCAAAGCAGCCAAAAGATCCCTGGAACTGGCACAAAAGGCCGGTAATGAAGAATATGTTTCGATGAACAAAAAGAGCATCGAAGAGTGGAGTAAGAAGTAAACTGGTTACTGGTTACTGGTTACTTGTTGCTGGTTGTCTTGGTAAAAAATAACGAGCAACGAGCAATCAGTATCCAGCAACCAGCAACGAGTAACTAGTACTGATACTCAAAGCATCCCAGATCGGGTGCGTTTACACGGGGATTTCCTTCAAGGTCGAGGGGAATCCCCGTTAAATTTAATCCCTTGTCGATGGCTATGGACAAAGTATCCAGGTGGTAATCGTTTTCTGACCTGTCTGCAAAAAGTGGATCATCACTTTGTGGATTGATGCAATTGAAACAGATGGTTTGAAAAAAGTCACTGTAAAGCCCTTGCTGAGTGGTGGTCAGCAAGTCGTCCACGCGGGTAATGCAATTTCTCATGCTTACCACAAAGGTGTTTGGGAGGTCGCGGTTATTAATATCCGAGAAAATGATATGATCTCTCCTCGAACCGGTGACAATTGAATTGATCATACTGAACTGCAGTGGATACTGCCCAGACTCGAGACAATTCCCATTTTCATCCTGTACCAGGCAGGCCCAATTGGTCATAGCGAGGGCTGCATTGTCGGTTCCGAAATTGGCAAGAGTGCAATGTTCAAAGTCGTATGCCCCTCCAAACCTCAATTCTACGGAATTGCTGCCGTTATTGTAAAACAGGCAATTTTTGGCATCGACAGTACTGTGATAAGTGATCAATGCGCTGCTGGCGGTATTGTAAAACTGGCTGTTGTTAAGGTCTACCTGGGCCAGTGAATCCACAAAAAGACAAAAGGTACTGTTTTTTATCGTGGTATAATTAATGGAATTTCCCGTTGAACCTTTTCCCAGGAAAATGCCGTACCATTGGGCGGACTGCTCCCCAAAGTCTTCTTCCAGGCGATCTCCCTGGATGACGACAGGATTGTCCAATGTGCCGTCAATTTGAATCCTGGCGTTTGACTGGATATAGAGAATTCCATCATTGAATACTCCAAACTGATCGTTTTGAGCAATTCCACCGTGGACGTAAATTTTCGTTCCGGCGGGAATTCTCAGCAAACATTCATCGATGAATATTTCTCCGTAAAGGACATAGGGCCGCGGATCATCCCAAACCCACTCCCCGTTGTCACAGGAATATTCCACAGGAACCCCCTTGTTGAAACGGCTGGGCAGGTAAACCGCATTTTGTCCCCACGCTTCCAGGTGTATTACCTGATCATTGCCATTGGTCTCAAAAAGTATTTTGTCCTCCACCACAAAAGGACTGGCGGAAACCGGTTGATCCGGATTAATGGTCACTTCTACGAATATATAAATGCTGTCCTTGGGCCAGATTTCAACTGATTCAACTTCAGCGGCAGCATATCCGTCAACATTCATGCGAAATACCGAGCCTGTATTGCCTTCAATTCGTACCTTTGTAATGCGAATGGGCTGATCGTATTCATTATACACCTTAAAAGATCGCGTTGCAGAACCGAGTGAGGTGAAAACGGTATCAAAACGCAGGGTGTCCAGTGAAAAACTGAGTTTTGCGCCCTGATCGGTTATGAAGTTATCTGTTTTGTTGCATGAGGCTACCATGAAAACCGTCAGTACCAACACACTTAGAATCGTGAAATATTTCATCCGTTAAAATATATTATCGTTTTTTGCCTGGCAAATATACGGAAAGATAATTCAGAATTTTTTTCCAGGGAAGTCTTGCGTTAAAAAGAACAGGAATTATGCGACAATGAACCAATGCAAGAATGCAAGATTGCGGGAATGAACGAATGAACCAATGCAAGAATGAGGCAATGCGACAATGCAGGAATGAGAAAATGTAAAAAAACGCATTCACACATTCACGCATTCAATCATAAAAAATAAACCTAACGGAATGATTTTCCGGGAGTTAAAAAAGATAATGCCCTTTGTTTTGTGTACCTTTGTGGGCTTTTTTAAATTTATGCATCAAATCGTCTAAATTATGGGAAATATTGTGGCAATTGTGGGGAGGCCTAATGTCGGGAAATCAACCTTGTATAACAGGTTGATCGGCGAACGGCAGGCTATTATCGATGACGTCAGTGGTGTGACACGCGACCGTCAGTACGGATCGTGCGTCTGGAATGGGAAAACTTTTACGGTAATTGATACCGGAGGTTTTGTGAAAGCGTCGGATGATGTGTTTGAAAAGGCCATTCGTTCCCAGGTGCATATAGCCATGGAGGAGGCGAGCGTCATCATATTCATGGTGGACACCACTACGGGGATTACCGACTTTGATGAAGATATTGCTCAAATGCTTCGTCGTACGGATAGGCAGGTTTTCCTGGCGGTCAACAAAGTGGACAACCACTCCCGGATGATAGATGCCAATGAATTCTGGAGCCTTGGCTTTGAGCAGACGTTTTTCCTGTCCTCCATGACGGGAAGCGGCTCGGGAGAATTGCTGGATGCCGTTACGGAACATATTAATATAGAAGATGAAGTTAGGCTGGAAACTGATATCCCGAAATTTGCGATCGTCGGGCAGCCCAATGTAGGAAAGTCTTCCCTGACCAATGCCTTGTTGGGGCAGGAGCGCAATATCGTAACGGAAATTGCCGGAACGACAAGGGATTCCATCCATACCAAATACGAAAAATTCGGAAAAGAATTCTACCTCATCGATACCGCAGGGATGCGTAAAAAAGCCAAAGTTCATGAGGATCTGGAGTTTTATTCGGTCATGCGGGCTATCAAAGCCATAGAAGCAGCGGATATCTGTCTGGTGATGATCGACGCCCAAACCGGCGTGGAAGCCCAGGATATGAGTATTCTTCGCCTGGCACAGCGCCGGAATAAGGGTATTGTAATATTGATCAACAAGTGGGATCTTGTCGAAAAGGAAACCAATACGGCCCGTGACTATGAAAAGGAGGTCAAACAAAAGATCGCCCCTTTCAGGGACATTCCCATTCTTTTTATTTCGGCCCTGGAGAAGCAGCGGATTTTTAAAGCCATAGAAGTGGGACTCGAAGTGTTTGAAAATCGCAACAGGAAGATCAAAACCTCACAACTCAATGATATCATGCAGGAAGCCATCGAGCAATATCCGCCTCCGGCGCACCGGGGCAGGTTCGTCAAAATCAAATACGTAACCCAATTGCCGACTTACTATCCTGCTTTTGCTTTCTTCTGTAGTAATCCCAAACACATTAAGGAGAATTACAAAAATTACCTCGAAAATAAATTGAGGGAAAATTTTAATTTCTCGGGAGTGCCTATGAGTATTTTCTTTAGGAATAAGTAGGTATTTGTTCAAATGCTTCAAATGGTTCAAGTTGAGCGCAGCGAAATCGTACCGTAGGTCGGGAGAGTTCAAGGGATAGACCGGTGCTTTTTGCCTATGCGCTAATAAAATATAAATTACGTGTTCCGATCCACTAAAATCAAAGATCTTATCATTTTCGAACCCAAGGTGTGGGAAGACGGAAGGGGTTATTTTTTTGAAAGTTACAACGAGCGGACTTTTGCGGCAGCGGGTATTCCCTACCGTTTTGTTCAGGACAACCAGGCAAGGTCGGTCAAGGGAGTGTTGAGGGGATTGCATTATCAGACCGGTGAATTTGCCCAGGCCAAACTGGTTCGGGTGATCGAAGGGGAAGTACTGGATATTGCCGTTGACCTTCGCGAAAATTCGGATACTTACGGGCAGTGGTTCGGCATTCGCCTGAGTGCTGAGAACAAAAAGCAGTTGTTTGTTCCCAGGGGATTTGCCCATGGTTACGTTGTGTTGAGCGAGACGGCGGAATTTGCCTACAAATGCGATAATTTCTATTCCAAAGCCCACGAAGGAGGTATACTGTACAACGATCCAATCCTTAATATCGACTGGGAATTGCCCGGAGTGGAGTTTATCATTTCTGAAAAAGACCTGCAGCTTCCCCGTTTTGGCGACCATAAAAAAGTGTAACCCTGCCCCATTTCGAATTGATTTGAAGTGGATTTAACCGCAAGGACCGCAAATACCGCAAAGGAGGCGCAAAGAAATTCATTTTTCACATCCTCGCATCCTCACATCCTCGCATCCTCACATCCTCGCATCCACACATCCTCACATCCTCACATCCTCGCATCCTCGCATCCACACATCCACACATCCTTAACCTATCGGAAAATTTTTCATCATTCGCTCCAGGATATGGAAGACGGCCGGACAATACATGGAATTGGCGGCATGGACGTTAATGTTTTGGGAGAATTCCAGGTTATTGGTATGCGGGTATTCCCGGCAGGCTTTCGGGCGTATCTCATAGATCGAACAGGCGTTGTCTTCCTGTAAAAAAACGCAAGGACTTGTTTTAAAAACCGTATCCCCGTCATCATCCCTGGTGAGGTATTTCTCCTCAAATGCTGATTCGCTTATTTTGAGGTGTTTGGCGATCCGCGTCGCATCCGTCGGATTGACCATGGCCGGAATGGTGGTACAGCAATTCGCACAATCCATACAATCGATGGACCGAAACACTTCATCGTGCAGGCTTTCAGCCCATTGGTCGAGGTGTTTACCGCGCTGCTCCCGAAGCCTGTTGACAAACCGGGTATGTTTCTTATTCGCCCCGTCCTTTTTGTTCTTCCATTGCTGTAGTAGGTTATTCATATTGTTTGATTAAGCGTCAGGATCTAAATAATAAGGGTGAAAAAGCGATGTTTTAAGGGGATAAATTTATGAGAGATAAATTTTACCGCAGAGGCCGCAAAGAAGGCGCAAAGGACGCGGAGCATACCTTGTGACCTCTGCGCTTTCTTTGTGTTCACCGCGGTTAAGTAGTTCACCTTCACACCGTCTATCCCCTCATCAATTCCTCCACCAGCGGCATCGTGTCTGCAAAGGTACTGAACCGATGGCCTACCTGATCGAACCATTGCAAAAAATTGGCGTCGGGGTATTCTGCGGGCAGCATCAGATGGTCGATCACATCGTCATCGGTGGCCAGGAAAAAATTCAAATTTTCGGGACTTTCCCTTTCCTTCGCTTCCTCCCGCATCGATTCCAAAACTGCCAGGTATTCCGTTTTAAAATGGTAATCCCGTGCTTTGGTCCACGTTTTGAAATGTCCGACCCCGCGATCGTCCAGGGTAACATGAGGCTGCATGGAAGGATTGTAGAGAAACGCCGGCCGGCCGGTCAGTGCCCCGAAATACCAGGCATAAAAACCACCGAGCGAGGTGCCGATGAAGAATAAGTCCCCGGGATTTTCGCCTATGAGCGCTCTGACGGCTTGCTGCACCAAAACAGGGTCAGCTTCGAGATCGGGTGCCAGGATAATATCGTTTTTGAAATGCGCTCTCAGGGCATCCGGTTTGTAACCAATGCCGTCGCTGTTGAAGCCGTGGAGGTAGAGGATGGTTTTGTTATTTATCAAAGTAGGTTTATTCTATTTTATGGGAGTAAAGATATTTAATGCTTTGAATTTTAAGGCATTAAAATCCGGATTTTGGCATCAAATACCTTGATTGATTCCTGTTTTTTCAAGCTAATAAACATTTTTTTTGAGTTCTTTTCAGTTAATTTTCCGTACTTTTGCCCCAATAAAAAAAGGTGTTTTTTAAGGCAACTTAAGCCTCTTTTTATTGTTGATATTTTCAATTGAACACCAACACAAAAAGTCACATTTCGTGACCGGATCATCGATTCCTTTGATGATCTTTCGGACTTTTTCCATTGACCATAACATGCCGGGTTTGACATTAATTAACGCATTATAAACTATATATATGTTAAAGACAATTGGTCAACAAAAAGGAAGAAGATCCTGGGCTGAACCATGGAAAATTAAAATGGTGGAGCCTCTCGAAACAACAACACGTAAAAAGCGCCAAAACGCATTGAAAAAGGCGGGGTACAATACCTTTTTACTCAAATCCAAAGACGTTTACATCGATCTGCTGACCGACAGCGGTACCAGTGCCATGAGCGACCGCCAATGGGCAGGCATGATGCTGGGGGATGAATCCTATGCGGGAAGTGTCAACTTTTACCACCTGGAAAAAGCCATTCAAAAACACTATTCCTTCAAACACATTGTGCCGACGCACCAGGGCAGGGGAGCGGAACACCTCATCAGCAGGACGATGATTCAACCCGGACAGTTTGTGCCCGGAAACATGTATTTCACCACCACTCGTCTGCACCAGGAACTGGCTGGCGGTATCTTTGTGGATGTCATCATCGATGAGGCCCATGATCCGCAAAATGAGTTTCCTTTTAAAGGAAATATCGACCTGCAAAAGCTCGAAAACCTGATTAAAAAAGAAGGCGCGGACAAAATCGCTTACGTCAGCCTCGCCGGTACGGTAAACATGGCCGGCGGACAACCGGTGAGCATGGAAAACATCAAGGCCGTTCGGGCGCTTTGTGATAAATATGGTCTTTTACTCTATCTTGATGCTACACGACTGGTTGAAAATTCCTGGTTCATTCAAAACAAGGAAGCCGGTTATGCCGATATGCCTGTGAAGAAAATTCTCTTCGAATTTTGCAGTTATGCCGACGGGGCCTGGATGAGTGGTAAAAAGGACCACCTCGTGAATATCGGTGGCTGGCTGGCCGTAAATGACCCGGCTGTTTTTGACAAACTGCGTAACCTCGTCGTGGTGTACGAAGGATTGCATACTTATGGAGGTATGGCGGGCCGCGATATGGAAGCCATGGCTATCGGGATCAAGGAATCCGTTCAGGATCAACATATCAAATCCCGAATCGGACAAGTATTCTACCTCGGACAATTGTTGGAAGACTGGGGCGTACCCATCGTCAAACCGGTAGGAGGACACGCTATCTTTTTAGATGCTAAAGCCTTTTATCCACATATTCCGCAGGATCAGTTTCCTGCTCAGACCCTTGCCTCCAACATTTACCTCGATTCCGGGGTGCGGGGCATGGAAAGGGGCGTGGTCAGTGCCGGCCGTGATCCCAAAACAGGTGATCACCGCTATCCGAAACTGGAACTGATGCGTCTCACCATTCCGCGCCGGGTGTACACCGAGGCGCATATGGATGTCATAGCAGAATCGGTTAAAGCCGTGTTTGATGAAAGAGAAAAGGCCAAGGGGCTGAAAATGGTTTATGAGCCTGAGTACCTGCGATTTTTCCAGGCCAGGTTTGAACCCTTGAAGTAATAGGAGTTTTTAGTTTTGAGACCGGAGTCAGACATTGTTTTGGCTCCGGTCTTTGTGTTTTATTTGAATTGATTCTAAAGGGGATTGTACATACATTTGGAGGGTTTTTAGGAATCCTTTCCCCGCCTCCGCTGGCTTTTGTCGCTCTGTTTTTTGGGGTTTTGTTTTTTTGGGGGCGTATATGTTTAAGTTGGCGTTCATTGTAACGTGACACAGCAACTTCAACTACGAGATAAAAATTATAATAACTTTGCACGGATAATTACAGAGTGACAGAATAGATGGCATTAAAATTATGAGTGATACAAAATTATCCATACGTTTTTTTGATGATCGCGAAGTTCGTGCCGTTTGGGACGAACAAAACGCCAAGTGGTGGTTTAGTGTGTTGGATATTGTAGCTTTGCTTACCGACCAAGACGACTACACCAAAACCCGCAACTATTGGAAATATCTTAAAGCTAAATTGAAAAAAGAAAACAGCGAGTTGGTTAGTGCCACTACCCAACTGAAACTTTTTGCAAGTGACGGTAAACGATATTTAACCGACATGTTGGATTACACTGGTATAATTGCTTTAGGCAAAGAATTTCCGAGCAAAAAGGCAAACCGATTTATAGAATGGTTTACGTACAGCGATGAAAGTATAGATGGAAAAAGCAAAACAAAAGCGTATGCTATGTTTGAAAGTTCTTTTATCAATAGCATAGAAGTTGGCACAACCAAAGGTTTGCAACAAATACACGCTTATTTGTTTGGCGGATTGTATGATTTTGCGGGACAAATCAGGCAAAAAAATATTTCAAAGAGTGGTTTTCAATTTGCCGTATCACGCTTTTTGGGCGACACA
This sequence comes from Lewinellaceae bacterium, assembly GCA_020636105.1. Taxonomy (NCBI): domain Bacteria; kingdom Pseudomonadati; phylum Bacteroidota; class Saprospiria; order Saprospirales; family Lewinellaceae; species Lewinellaceae bacterium. Next base: position 1,418,852 of record JACJYL010000002.1, on the reverse strand, counting down.
TTAATACAAATAGAAGCAATGCCCGAAACTACATTTGACGAAATCGAAAAAAATTGTAGAAATGAACATTGCACACCCATTTATGGAAGGAAATGGTAGAAGCACCCGAATATGGTTGGATTTGATACTAAAAAAACGCCTCAAAAAATGCGTGGATTGGAGTATGATAAGCAAGCGAGATTACATGAATGCAATGATGCTAAGTCCGACAAAAAGTAGTGTTTTAAAAACTCTTTTGAATAATGCGCTCACCACCAAAATAAACGACCGTGAAATGTTTATGAAAGGAATTGACTACTCATATTACTACGAAGAAAATGGCTAAAGAATACACGGCAAAAAGTCCAATTCACATTATTTTAGTTCAATAAAGCATATTGAAAACAAAAAAACCATAAAAATGAAAAAAGTATACTTAATCCTCCTATTTCAAATAACCCTTTTAGCTGGTTCTTTGGGGCAAAAAATTAAACATTTTGATGCTGGTCGGGGGACAGTTTATGAAATTCTAATTGCCAAACTTACTTTCTCCTGTTTAACCCGGTATTGTAAAACTGATGTGCTAAATGAATTTAAAACAAAAGATTTTTTGGACAAACGTTTCAAGCCAGATAAGCATTTTGAAAGTGAACTAGCCGAAATTAAAGATAAAATTAGAAGCAATAAGACTTCAAAATACCTTGGAATAATAAATGTATTAGGCGAGCCGAATTTGACTTTTACCAAAACAATTTTTGATGTAGATGAAATGAAAATTATTGCTCAGATCGAATTGAAACTGTTTTATATAGGAGGCGTTCTAAAGGTGAAATCAATAAAATTCAGAGATAGTTCACAATTCAAAAATTATGAAGAATGGGATGTCTACCTGATAAGCCGAAAAAAAGACGAATACAATAACATTCCTCCTCCCCCAGTGCCTCCAATGCAGGAACAACCAATTTTTCGGTTTAATAATCTTGTTACTTATCCTAATTTATGTGATTGTTACGAAAATGATATTTACGTAGATAATAGACGTAAATATCACTTAAAGAATAAGGAATACGAGCAATTGCAAGATCTGAATATTGGAACAGGTTATTCTACTGATTTTTTAATTGCTACTATAGGGTCGAAAAAAGGGTTGATTGATTATGACAATAATATTATCATTCCGATAAAATATCAAAATGTTAAACGAATAGGAGATGATTTAACATTATTAGTTAAGGATAATGATAAACACGGTGTTTTGAATATAAAAAATGAAATTATTGTCCCAATTGAATATGATGAAATTTATATCCAAAGATACCATAATACTAAGGAAAAGGAAATTGTTGAATTTTTTGTTGTTAAGGAAAATGGTAAATACGGAATCTATAATAATAAAGGAATGATGATTCTTCCAACTAAATATGAAGAGATTTATTTCCTGATTTCCCGTTACATTAGGGTAAAACAAAATAATTTATACGGAATATTTGATGCAAATGGAAAGGAATTATTACCTCCAATTTACGATGAGATCAATCCTGTTTTTTATAGTCTTGAAACTTTGCAAAAGGGGGAAAAATCAATTTTGATACCTGACCAGGATTCTTCAAAAACCATTAAATTCTTCAAAGTGAACCCTAATATGGATTAACCATGCTCTTAATACCTCGAGAAAATAGCATCCATGGACCATTCAATTTGAAACAATAAAATGTCAGTCGATTTGAATTAAATTTCAACTCGGAAAAAAATGTAAAGAGGTAACATTTATAAATGAAAAGCTGCATAATAGACGAGCATATCCGATCGAAGCTGCAAACCTCAACCATCGAGCGATCCATCAATTGAATAACCATGAGAAAAATTGGAATCATTTATTTATTACCAGTGATAATGGTTCTCGGCTCTTGTGGAGAGTAGGAAACGGCCCCCGTAATATTGCAGAAAACCATTAAGGCTATTGATAGAATTGAAACGATTTATTACAAACAAGATATGGCCAGGAACAACCCGGGGAATGTTGGTGATACCATTTTCAGATACCGGGAGATGTATTTTAAGCGGTTACCGGGAGATTCTATTGTTGGGGTTAAAGGGCATTGGTATATGTATGTTGACGATAAAACAAATGTCATTTACGAGGATATTTGCGATGGGAATAAATTAATACGAAAAAACAACCGGGATACGGTAGCCAGGATATACGATTTGATCAAATATCCTGAATTTAAAAGCAAACCCTTTTGGGGGCATAATACGCTTTATGGCATGCAACATGAATTTAGGTACATCCTGGATAATTTGGATACCTACAAAGTTGAGAGGCTCAAAGACACCCTTTTTATGCACAAGGACTGTTTTTAAATATTAATTCGATTGGAGCATAAAGCTACCATGCCTGGATTTGCGATCAAACTTGAAGACAGTGACGGCAGTATTTCAACAACGGGATATTTGATCGATAAAAAGACACATTATCCGATAAGGATGAAAGCAGAAAACTACTCCAACCGGCAGCCTGAACAAAAGTTTTTTATCGATCAAATATATTATGATATTGAATTTAACCTCCAAATAAAGGAAGATGATCAGTTCAATACCTCCGACGAGAATTTAAAAGGCTATAAGATTAATGAAGTGATACCGGAATAAATTTACCTTGTTCGGCTGTTTATCCTAATCCGACAAACAGTGACCTCGTATTCCTTGAAACTGGCGATGATACAGATCTGTCTGATTACAGCTTATTTTTGGTGGATACCAATGGTAAATATATTCCAATACAATATAGTATTGCCAGTAAAAGGCTTGCCGTTGATATGACGGGTGTTGTGAATGGTGTGTATGTTATTATGATCAAAGATGAAGCCGGTAAGGTGGTATTCAGCCAAAAGTTGATTAGAATGTAGGTGTTTGAAAAATGCTACTCAGGCAGTTTTTGCTGTTCTGCATCACTTTTAACGGTAGGGATATGAAAAATTTAACGGATTGTTTAACCGCAAGGTGCGCAATGGAATCGCAATGGGGGCAAAGAGTTTTTGGATATGGCAAACGAATGAATAACTGATGTTCTGCATCAATTTTATTTCAAATCAGAATAAAAATCGTTTTGAATTTTTAAAGTATTCTTTAGTAAAAGCCTGCCTCATAATTTTTATATTTGCATTCGAAATAAACTACTTACCAATCCACTCTTCAAAAAAATCCGACAACATGGAAAATAATATTTTCAGCCAGGAAATGACCGCCGAATTAATCAGCAGGATAGAAAAACTTACCCCCCAAACCCAGGCTAATTGGGGTAAAATGAGCGTGGACCAGATGCTGGCTCATTGTAATGTATCCTATGAAATGGTTTATGATAACATCCATCCAAAGCCGAATGCGGTTATGAAATTTATTCTTAAAACAATGGTAAAAAACAAGGTAGTTTCTACTGTACCTTATAAGCAAAACAGTCCGACAGCCCCCCAATTTATCATGAAGGGATCCAAAGATTTCGATAAAGAAAAAAAACGGCTGATCAACTACATTAACAGGACACAGCAATTGGGCGCAGATCATTTTGAAGGTAAGGAGTCACACTCTTTTGGAAAACTGACCGCAGAAGAGTGGAATAATATGTTTTATAAACATCTCAACCACCATTTGAGTCAGTTTGGCGTGTAAGTTTTTTAAGGCAAAGAATAGCAACAAAATACAATGAATCAAATTAAATTTTTAATCCCTATTTTCTTACTGGTAATTTTTGCTTGTTCAAAGGATGACAATCCACCTGAATCACCGACCGAAACGGTAAAGGATGCCGATGGAAACGTTTATAACACCATAAAAATTGGAAATCAAATATGGATGCTGGAGAACCTGAAAACTACGAAATTTAATGACGGCACACCCATTGCGGAATTTACATTTGGCAACGATTGGCATAATGGCAACACTCCAATTCCTTATTACCAATGGTCGAATACAGATGATTTGAATAATGTTTATGATGAAGAGCTGCCTTTCGATTATTACGGAGCTCAGTACAATCACTTTGCGATTGAAAGTGGGAAATTAGCGCCTGAAGGCTGGCGCATACCAACCGAACAAGATTTTAGGGTATTGGAAAATTTCATATCCAACGATGGCAATGCCGGAAATGAAGCTACGGTATTAAAATCTGTAAAAGGATGGCTGCCATCAAGTGGAAATGGTACAGATTCCTATGGTTTTAATGGACTACCCAATGGTTATATCCATGCTTTTGGAGGGCCAACTTTTTCGGAAGGAATCTGTTCTTGGGCAACCTCGGATGTTGATGCTTCAAATGGCACCAGGCTGGTGGTGAATCTCTATGATGAGCCTGCAATGTTATTTGAAAATAATCCAATTCAAATTGGAGCAGGTATTAGATGCATAAAAGAATAAAAATTGATCCGATAAACAAACCTATGCAACATCTGAATAATATAAAACTTCGGCTAGTTGAAAAAGCTGAAATCAATGCATTGCATGACATCAGCCGGACGACCTTTTTAAATGCTTTTGCCGACAAAAATGATCCTGACCATATGGCCCATTTTTTGTCCGAAAATTTAACGGTCGAAAGCCTCACTTTGGAGATGGAAAATCCTGAAACGCAATTTTACTTTGCCGAAACGGATGAAGCACTTTTGGGGTATATGAAGCTCAATACCGGCAAGGCACAGACGGAAACGCATCTGGACAATGCTATGGAAATTGAGCGCATTTACCTATGGTCGCACTGGCAGGGCAAGCAGGTGGGCCAATGGATGCTGGCACAAGTGCTGGAAAAGGCCCGGGCGGCACATTTTGACTGGGTATGGCTGGGCGTCTGGGAAAAGAATACTGAAGCCATCCGGTTTTATAATAAAAATGGATTTGTCGAATTTGGCCGGCATGTGTTTATGCTGGGAAAAGATGAACAAATTGACCTCTTGTTGAAGTTTAAATTGTAATTTCAGGCGATGAAAAAGTTATTACTGTTGCCCGCCTTACTCCTGTTGTTTTTCGCCGCAGATGCTCAGACCAAAAGCTACAAACGCGGTGTTTCCTACGGCTACCATTCTGCCAATGATATGCAGCAATTTTCGGAAGGCATTTCCTGGTGGTACAACTGGGCGGCACAACCCGACGCAGCGATTCAGAATACCTATCAAAATTACAATGTGGATTTTGCTCCTATGGCCTGGAATGGCGGGGGCATCAATGCAGTGGCCGACCGGGTGGAGCAGGATACTAGCATAAAATATATACTGGGTTTTAATGAGCCCAATTTTACCGATCAGGCCAATATGACGCCCTCCTTCGCAGCCGTCAAATGGCCCGCGCTGCAGGCCATTGCCGAAAATTACGACCTGACACTCGTCAGTCCGGCAGTCAATTACTGCGGTAATTGCGTTTCCGTGGGGGGGACCACCTATTACAGTCCTTTTGACTGGCTTAATGATTTTTTCGATGCCTGTTCGGGCTGCAAGGTGGATCATATCGCTTTGCATTGGTACGGGGGCGGAAACTCTATCACCGGTTATATTGAAGATGCCCGTCAATACAATAAACCCATTTGGGTGACCGAATTTGCCGCATGGGACAATTCAGTCAACAATCCACAGGATCAAAAGAATTACCTGGCAGGCACCGTGAATTTCCTGGAACGGGATCCACAGGTTTACCGTTATGCCTGGTTTATCGGGCGAACCTCTTCCGGGCCAAATGCTTATCCGTATATCGACCTTTACGGCGCCGACGGCATGCTCACGGAGCTGGGACAATTGTACTTTGACATTCCCGTTTATGACCCGGAGATGCAATTCCAGGTGCCGGGCAGGATCGAGGTGGAGGAATACTACCTGATGTCGGGGTTGTTCGGTGAACTCACCCAGGACAGCGATGGTTTTATGAACCTCGGATGGACCAATAACAATGACTGGGCAGAATACAAAATTGAGGTGCAGGAAACGGGAACCTATTATTTGAATGCCAGGGTGGCGGGAACCAATCCCGGGAAATTTGACCTGCTCGTTGACGGACAACTGCTGACCTCAATAAATACCCCCAACACCGGCGGCTGGCAAAGCTGGACCACCGTTTCCACCATGGCAACCCTTCAAGCCGGGGAGCATGTTTTAAGAATGGTAGTCAGGGACGATGGCTTCAATATCAACTGGATCTCCATCACCGAAAATGCACTGGGCATCAATGAATTGGAAGAGATTGAAACGAATATTTTTCCCAACCCGGTAAGGGATGGGATAGTCAATGTGAATTTAAAGACAGGACATTCCGGAGGGCAATATTGGTGTACCTTAATGGATGTATTGGGAAAAGAGGTGTTTTCTCAATCTGTAAAATTAAACCGGTCGAGCTTCCAGTTAAATATTCAGGAAAACGGAAGGCTGGAAGCCGGGATTTATTTCCTCAATATTACCGGGCAAAACGGTAAAGGATATGCCAAACTGATCTTGCAGGATTAGAAAAATTCATAAACAGATCACCTTGGATTCTCTTGTCAAATCATCAAATTTGGCGATAATTAAAAATATCCTTATCTTTCATGTTCAAACATCTTTTTTTAAGTTTTCACAAATCATTTATAATGAGAAGAATATTCCCAATTGTACTTTTTCTTTTTTTAGGGCTGACTTTTTTTGCTTGCAATAACAGTGCGGACAATGCGACCGATGCCCAAGCGACCACGCCGGTAGTGACTACCCCGGCCGGAAATAATCCTGCTCCGGCCAATACTACTGCTGCCAGTGGGGTGGAGCATTATACCTGTCCCAACGGACATGTTGGATCCGGTGGAGAAGCTCCCGGCAATTGCGCCCAATGTGGTACCGAACTGGATCATAACCAGGCTTTCCACAATGCCCCGGCTGCGCAGAATCCGAATTCAACTGCCACAAGTCCTGTGTTTCAAAACACACAACAGCCGACTCAGGATTCTTCTCCTGCACAAAATGCAAGGGGCGACTGGCACTATCTCTGTTCAAACGGTTGCGCAGGGGGTGCAGGAGCAAAAGGCAATTGTGCAAAGTGTGGTTCGGCATTGGCTCACAACCAGACTTATCACGATTAAACCGGGTTAATAAAGCAAAAAAAAAATCCCTGGCGGTCTTCGTCGGGGATTTTTTTTTGTTATTTTATTTTTATAAAATCTCTAATCCAATAAATCCAGAGGAAGGCCGCTTCAAATGTCCCTGCTAAAACGGATTGATACCCACTCCAAAAGTAAGCCTGAACAGATGGGCGATATCCAGCGATCTAAACAGCTCATCTGATTGGTAATTTATATTATTGAAAGGGGGCAAAGCCGAAGAATCATATGCCCCAAATAACAAAGTGCCTATCTCTACTGCCACGTTAAAAAGCACCTTCCGTGTGAGAATGCCCTGCTTTCCAAAAACAACCGAAATTCTCGGTGAAGAATAGGTGAATTCATTGGTTCGAAAATTATCACCGTAAATACTGGAATTGCCCCTGAAGTGAATTTTGTTGTAGTTGTTGAATATTTTGAGCGAAAAATACCTGCCCAGTGGGGCAAGTCCTCCTTTTTTTATGTTAAAAAGCTTGACAGCAATGCCATAACTGAAAGATTGATAATTTTTTGAAAATAACCGGGGTTCTACTACTCCAAAGCCTTCTCTGAAATAACTTCCGAATGCCCCAATCGTGACTTTTCGATTGATATTGTATTCCACCTGTACGTTATGCCGAAAATTGATAATTGATTTTAATAGAGAGGGTTTGCTATCCTCAAGCTCGTTGTAATAGTCACCTTTATAATTTTTAAAATCCGAAAAGACCATTTTTCCGGCATATTCAAGATTGTAAAATGTCGAAAAACGCTTGCCGGATAAACCAATGCCCTGGGCATTGCCTGAAACGGCCGTTAAGCCAAAGCAGGACAGGGTAATGAGGATAAGTTTAATTCTTTTTTTCATTGGAAGGTTTTTTTGATCTTTTCAATTGGTTCATCGACCAGTATAAATGACTCTTCAGCACCTCCGGATGCCCTTTTATTTTTATCCAGTTGACATCGTGAAGTTCCAGGCTGTAATCCCTGACATTCAGGGCATTTAAATAATAAAAAGTTTCGTTTCCCTTTTTAAAAGTATGGTATATCATGAAGGGGGAAGTAGCAGGAATGATATACAGGTATGATCCCAATACCAGAGAAAGGCCTACGCCAGCGATATTTTTCTTTTTGTAAAAAGTAATAAATCCCGAATAGGCGAAGTAATCCGTATTTAATTTATCACAAAGAGCCATCGCCTCGTTATGGTTGGTGGCCACCATGTAAGTAGGGTGGGTGAAATATTCATCCGCCCAATGTTCGATGGTTCGAATATCATTGAGCTGATCGATCTCCCCGGCATTTTTCAAATGGTTGATATCCATGATTTCCGTATTGAGATCTAAATCTCTGGCGGCATCATCAATGTAGGTTTTTAGTTCTTTTTGAGCCGCTTCGGAACGAATATAATCGATCCTTGCGTTTCCTCTCACCGAAACATTGCCTTCTATATGGGTAGGGTTGACCATGACCACTTTTTTAGCGCCGATAGATTTGCCCGTCACGCTTTCTTTTTTTTGATCGGTTCGGTATTGCCTGCTTTGTTCATATTTTTCTCTTGAGGCTTTTCGGTCTCTGTAATACATCCCTTTTTTGAGGTGGTTGACAAAAGTGGAGTCGTTCATAAATTCTGAAAAAGCAAAGCGTGCAAAAACTGCAGTATTGTTGAGTAGGGCGGTGTCAACCGGGGCAGTGTCGAAAAAATCGAGCGGATTTTCTATTTCATAAATAACGATATCTTCAATGATATCCCGGGCCATCCGTTCAATCTTTTCATCCTCCGGATATTGGAGGTGCGTTTTCCAGCAATGGGCTGCGGCCAGTGTGCCGATTTCTTTGCGGGTCAATCGAAAAAAGAGAAAATTGATCCTTTTCCATTCGCCCTGAATGCTTTTATTTTTATGAACCACCTGGTCCAGTTCATCGATCAACGCATATTCTCCCAACCCGTAAAGGCCGTAAGTAAAGCTTTTCTGTAAATAAGCGTTGTCCGGGAATTTTTTTAAAAGGGCATAACAGTGATACAGTGCTGCCGAATATTCGCGTTCCTGGAGCAATATCTGAGCCAGTTCAAATTGCGCCATGGTAGCCAGTTGGGCAAAAGCTTCGGGAGTTTTTACCAGGTATTGTTTCCGGTCATTAGGACTGTAATTGGTACGGTTTTCTTCAAGAGCATCCTTCCGGCTTTGGATGTCGGGATGGGTGCTGTAATTCTCTTCATCTTCTTTTTTGGGATTAACCGTATTGGTTACTTCAGCCTCTTCATCATAAATGGTTTCATAATCGTAATCCTGGAGGGGTTTTACTTCGGTGGTCTTTTTGAGCCAGTCGCTGGAATCGATACGGATGTCGTTGAACTCGAACATACTTTTATCGATAGGAATGTTGAATACCGGGGCGTGGGCCAGGTCGAGGATATCAAAGACGTGGATTACATCATCAAAAGCATAGCCCGCATTGGCAAAAAGACTGAGTCCTTCTTTGTCGGCAATGGTCTCCAGTTTTTGGGAGTACTTACTTTTTTTGAGTAAGGTGTTCATCGATTCACTGTAGTTTTGCCTGCTGTTTTGCTCGATCGATTCATATTCGGAAAAAGCATCCATATTGTGTTTTTCTTTATAATGAATGATCTCGTGGGCAATCACAAAAGCCAGTTCTGCTTCGGTGTCAAGGCGGGCCAGCAACCCCATGGTGATGAAAATATCCCCCCGGTCGGTAGCAAAAGCGTTGACTTCCGAAGATTTGATGATATACAGATCAATGTCCTGAATGGCTTCAGGATCATCCTTTAAAATCAGGGCGGTAATCTCTTCAACAAGCTGGTTGAGGGGCGTATTGAATAAAAGAAGGTGGCTTTTGAGCAGCCTGTCAATCATGTAGTTTGATTCGATAATGAACTCCGTTTTCTTTTGCCTGATGACCTTTTCTCCGTTTTTATCGATGCTGTTTTCAATATCGATATTACTTTTATAGGTGGTGCTGGTCAGGATACTTTTCGGAATGGGCGCCTGGCTTTTCAAGGGGGTATAATCAAGTCCGAAATCTGATTGTGCCGGCGAAATTGCGGGAAGGATTACGCACAGACAGTAGATCAGGAGCCATTTTTTTAATTGAGTATTCATTTTTTTGAAGTTGATGAGGGAATCAGTTTAAAAACTTATTTTTAAAAATAAGTTTTTTATCCTCATTTTTACCAATAAAAAGAAAATTAATGCAAATAAAAATTCCGAAAGACAAAGAAATTTTCGAAGGAAAAATAGCCACATACTGGTTTGATGACGGTATCCTCGTTTCCTTGTCCAAAAGCACCAGAAGAACGGTTGAACTCATATCGGACAATGTGAGTTTTGTCAAGAAATTGACGAATGACCATCCCGTTCCTTTGCTGATTTACCTCGTCAACTCCCCGGTACCGGATAAGGCGACCCGACAATTTTCCACGGAAAAGTTGCCCGAAATCTATTCTGCCATGGCCATGGTATCGAAACCCGGGCTTTCCAGATTCATTATGAATATTTTATTCAGCCTCAAGCCACCCCCGATCCCGATGAAAAGTTTTACCGATGACCAGGCTGCCAAAGAATGGTTGAAACAATTTTTGTAAATTTTATCTTCAACATTACCAAAAACAATCCACCATGATCACTAAACCAACGCTTCTTCTCGATGAAAAAAAGTGCCGACTGAACATCGTTACCATGGCGGAAAAAGCAAGGAAAAACGGGGTGGTTCTCCGGCCTCATTTCAAAACGCATCAATCCCTGGAAATTGGCAGGTGGTTTAAAGAAGCCGGGGTGGAAAGGATAACGGTCTCCTCCTTTGAAATGGCCTCGTATTTTGCTCCCGAATGGCAGGACATAACAGTGGCTTTTCCGGTGAATATATTGGAGATTCATACCATCAATAAGTTGGCGCGAAAAATTCACCTCAATCTCCTGGTCGAATCGGTGGAAACGGCCCGGTTTTTAAAAGAAAACCTGAGGTTTGAAGTAGGATTTTTTATTAAAATTGATGTGGGAACCCGACGGACGGGGCTAAAACCGGACGAAACAGATACCATTGATGAGATCCTTCAGTTGACAGAAAATAGTGACAACCTCCGGTTTAAAGGCTTCCTTGCCCACGCAGGGCACACTTACCAATGTCGAACCAACCAGGATATTCTTAGCGTTCATGAGACTACACTTGCCATAATGGCAGCGCTAAAAAAGCAATACCAGGAAAAATATCCCGGCCTGATCATCTCCGTGGGAGATACGCCGGGGTGCAGTGTCGCAGAGGATTTTACAGGTGCAGATGAATTGCGACCGGGTAATTTTGTTTTTTACGATCTGGTTCAGCATCAGATCGGATCTTGTGCTGTCGATCAGATCGCTGTGGCTATGGCCTGTCCGATAGTGGCAATTCATCAAAACAGGAATGAGATCGTGGTTTACGGAGGCGGGGTCCATTTTTCAAAAGACAACATGCAGGATGAGCAGTTGGGCACTATTTACGGCAGAATAGCTACCATGGAAGATAATGGTTGGGGAGAGGTAATTCCGGGAATGTACCTGCGAAGTATATCCCAGGAGCATGGCATCGTGGTGGTGCCGCCGTTGGAAATGACGAAATACAAAATAGGCGATTACCTCATTGTACTACCCGTCCATTCCTGTATGACGGCCGATTTAATGCGGCAATACCTTACCACGGATGGGGAGTGGATCGTATTGTAAAAGGAGCAAAAAAACATGAGTCCCGAATTTTCAAAAACTATCTGAAATAGAAATTTTTTGATTATTTGAAGTATTTTTTAAATGTAAAACCTGCCTGCAGACGCAGGAAGGCAGGTGTAAAACAAGGAATTTAAAACCTGCCTGCTGACGCAGGAAGGCAGGTGTAAAAGTGAGTGGGCAAAAGGTTTGGGTTTTGGAAAAAAGTCATTTTTTGTCGCAAAACACCTAACCCACGACCCAAACACTTCTAAATTTTGCGGTTACTTGTTTTAAATTTTGCCTGCTGCCGCGACGGAAGGCAGGTTTTGCGGTTTATTTCTTTTGTAAAAGAAAAATCCCGAATTTAATCTGATTAGATGAAATTCGGGATGAACTCATGTTATGTTTCAAATATGGATTTTGGGGTGCTATCAGGGATAGTGCTATTTTTTAAAGGGTGTGATTTTCATTGGTTTTTGGGGAGCATTCCGGGCCCGCAGTGTTTTCATGGTGGTTTTGATAGTATATCACATGGTTTTGAAAAAGGTTACCCTGACGGCCGATTTTTTTTGAAAAACATAATTTTAAAAGGAGGTAAGAGGACGAATTAAAATGGAAAATACTTCTACATTAGAAGTCAGAAGTATGCTTAATCGTTCTAATTTTTATTAGTTGTTTAATACTGTCACCGCACTTACTTAGAGTAGTAAATTCAATCAGACACATTAATTGTTTACAACCATAGCTAAAGTCGGGTTGTTAAGAAGAATCAAACAAACTATATTATGAGAATTATCCTAATCCATTTCCTGCTGTTTATCAGCATCAGCTTATTCGCACAAAAAGATACCATCCCCACTGATAAGGGCGATATCATCTTAACGCCGATCTTCCACGCCACAATGGTGCTGGAATGGAACGGTAAAACCATTTTCATCGACCCTTACGGAGGAGCAGAACGATTTGCCGGTTTCCAGGCTCCCGACCTCGTTTTGATTACCCATAAACACGGTGATCATCTCAATAAAGAGACATTGAGCGGGCTTTCACTCGGGGAAGCTGAACTCATCGCCCCTCAATCTGTCGTCGAGAATCTGGGGGAAATTGCTTTTGGTCGGATCACCGCCCTGAAAAATGGAGCCGAAACAGAAACAAACGGCATCAAAATCATCGCAGTGCCCATGTATAATTTGCCCGAAGCAGCTGATTCATTTCATCCCAAAGGTTGGGGCAATGGTTACGTGTTGGAGATTGGCGGCAAGCGTTTGTACATTTCCGGAGATACAGAAGATATTGAAGAAATGCGCAACCTTGAAAATATTGATGTCGCTTTCGTCTGTATGAACCTGCCTTATACCATGGATATCGAACAGGCGACTTCTGCCGTTTTGGCATTTAATCCCAAAGTGGTCTATCCTTTCCATTACCGGGGGGGTGACGGGATATTCAGCGATGTGGAACAATTCAAAATGAATATTAACTTCGCTAATCCGGGGATTAGGGTGAGATTGCGGGACTGGTATCCCGAGAAATGATTTTTGCGGTTTTAAAAAGTGACGACCCGAAAAAAATACTAAATTTGAGCTGCATTTTTTCCTGCAAATAAATACAATTGATGAAAAAGATCTTCACCTCCATCTGCCTGTTAAGTTTATCCGTGTTGGTTTTTGCCCAGCAGGACCTGATCATTCCCCGAAATTTATTGCCCAATTATGAAAAAGGCATCCGCAGTACCAGCGGTGCTCCCGGGGAAAATTATTGGCAAAACCATGCCGATTACAACATCGATGTTGAGTTGGTGCCGGAAAGTCGCACCGTAAAAGGAAGTGAAACCATCCTGTATTTTAATGAAAGTCCGGACACACTCAAAGAGATCGTACTCGCTTTGTATCAAAATGTATTGAACAAGGATGCCAAACGCGTTTTCGATATTCCCAAAAATATCCTCAACGACAATACGGTAAACATCGAATACCTGACCATTGGCGGTGAAACGGTGGATATGGCCACTCAGGCCAGTTACACCAGTACCAACCTGATCGTCAGACTAAACAAGCCGGTGCTGCCGGGCGAAAAAGTAGTCATCGAGGCCCGTTGGGATTTCCAGATGATCAAAGGGCTGCAATTGAGAATGGGGGATTACGACAACGGAGTCATTTTTGTGGGGTATTTTTATCCGAAAGTGGCCGTTTACGATGATGTGGATGGCTGGGATAAGATGGATTACAACCTGCTGCACGAATTTTACTCTGATTTCAATACTTACGATGTGAAGATCACGGCTCCGGCAGAGTATATCGTCAGTGCTACGGGCCGTTTGCAAAATTCAAAAGACATCCTGGCCCCCAGGTTTGAAAAGCGTTACCAAAATGCACTTACTTCCGCAACGGTAATCCATATTGTCGATTCCCTGGATCTGGAATCAGGAAAAATAACCCGGGAAGGGGAGAAACATACCTGGCACTATAATGCGCCCCTCGCGCCCGATTTCTCTTTCAGTGCCTGCAAAAATGCCTTGTGGGACGGTTCAACCGTCAAGCTGAAAAGCAAAGACGTTTTTGTCGATGCCGTGTACCTGAAATCCTCTCCTGATTTTTTTAAGGTCGCCGGGGTAGCTGCTGAGGCCATTCGGTCCCTGTCGGAAAACTTTCCCGGGGTGGATTATCCATATACCGACATGACGATCATCAATGCAGGGGCCGCTATGGAATTCCCGATGATGGTCAATGACCCGAGTGTATCGGAAGAACAATCCTTACATTCCCTGACCGTGCATGAAGTGGCACATACCTATTTCCCATTTTATATCGGCACGAATGAGCGCAAATATGCATGGATGGATGAGGCCTGGGCCAACGTCTGTCCCATATTCTATTTCGAGGATCGGAATATGGACAATGATTACATTCCTTACAAACTGGAGCGTTACTACAACATCGCCGGTACCCAGCAGGAACTGCCCATCATGACGCTGACCAATTACCTGGAATACTACCCGGCTTACCGACATGCCAGCTACAGCAAACCGTCCTATGCCGTTCTGTGCCTGAGGGATTTATTGGGCAAAGAAGTATTCGCCGAAAGGCTTAAGAATTATTTTAAAAACTGGGGGTTCAAACACCCTGTTCCTTACGATTTTTTCTACACGTTCAACCCGGACAACGACCCCACCGTCAACTGGTTTTACCATAAATTTTATTTTGAAACGAGTTATGCGGACTTAAGCCTGGTTAAGGAAAATGGAAAGTTAAAAGTGGTCAATAAAGGAGGTTTGCCGCTGGCGTTTGAAATCGAAATAATCGGTAAAGGAGGGGCCAAAACCACCAAGGCAATGCCTGCACGGGTTTGGATGGACACCAATGAAATTCCACTTGAAGTGAAAGGCGACGTCCAAAAGGTGATCCTCAAAAATCAATGGAACCTGGATGTGAATATGGCGGATAACTCAATTACGAATGAATAGTTTCAATATTAATAATAAAAACCCGGGACTAATGGAGCAAAAAAATAAGCCTACGCAAAAGAGGGTGATTTATTCCTTCTTATGGTTCTTTTTTATCATGTACATGATCCCGTTTATGAACGATTATGTGGAAGGGAAATTTACGGGAGAAATTTTCCATTCCAGACAGATAAAGAGGCTAATCACGGCGATAATTGGAGGAGGGGTGCTTACTGTGGTGAAATTTTGGTTGTTGAGTTTAGCGCATAAAAAAAACAATTGATTTTTGGACCATCCCTTGGAAAAATCAGGGATGATTTGTTTTCTCCATCACCCATATCCAGTAATCAAAAATATTCCCTTTTTTCAAACAGACTTCCTTTTCGATTTTGGCGCCTCTTTGCAAAAGCATATCCCGGTACTCCTGAAGATCGTATTGATGCGGATGGAGAATGTCGCCCGGAAGGGCTTTGAAAACTGGTTTAAGCCATGAGTGTTTATGGGCATCGGTGGAGAGGATAAGCTTGCCCCCGGGAGCCAGCCAGGAAAAAAGGTTGTCCAGGCTTTTATGGATATTTGCCACATGGTTGATGGCGTTGAGACAAAAAATGTAGTCGTATTTTTGTTCGGGTTCAAAGGCTTCCAGTGGATTGTTAAAAAAGTGGACATTGGGATAGATCGCCCGATCGAAATGAGGAAGGGTAGACTCATATTCGTTGATTAACGGATCTACCGCAACTACCTGTTGATTATCCAATACCATAAATATTCCTGCCGGACCGCAGCCTGCATCCAAAATGATGGCATGCTTTCTTACCTCAACGGACAATTGGTTTAAAACCCTATCCCAATACAGCTTTTTTAGAGCCAGGTAATCTCCAACAGGTTTGCGTTTTAAATAATTTTTCCACCAACGCAATTCCATGGCCTGGGCTATTTTCCAACGTAATCTCATACAGGCTGCTGGTTACTGGTTACCCGATGCTTTTTTCTTTGTAAAACAAAGAAAACGAATAAGCATAATTGAGTAACGAGTGACAAATTACATTTTTGATGTTATCTTTGTCGAAAGGTACGTATTTTACCATTGTTGGAGTAAAGAACTCTTTTAAACATTAAAATCTTATGTTATACGCGGTCGGGACTAAAGTCAAATTTTTGCACACCGGGGATGTGGGTACCGTAGCGGGGTTGCTGGAAGGCAATATGCTGAATGTACGGCTCCTGGATGGCATGGAAATCCCTGCATTTATAGAAGATCTCCAGCGTTTGGACGGTGAGGAAGATCCCGGCAGGGTAAAGGCGAAAATTGTTCCGGGGAAGCAGGTCAAAAAGCCATCAGCTCCCATTGACCTCCGTGCGAGGCAACAATATTCCATCCTGAAAAGTTACGGGCTCCAACTGGTATTTGACCCTGTACTTAGGACTGACGGTACGACAGAAAAGTTTGAACTGTTTTTGATCAATGATACCAAATACGATTGCCTTTTTACCCTGACCCTTTCCATCAACGGTTATGTGGAAGAACGCTATAACGGTAAAATTGACGGGGAGACTATGTTCCCGGTAGGTGAAATGCTTTATGATGAGCTCAACGATGCGCCCGAAGTAGAGATAGAATGTTGGCGCATTACGACGATGGGTACAGGCACGCGTTTGCATAAAATATTAAAGATCAAAGCCAAGCAGTTTTTCAATAGCCTGAAAACGGCGCCTATTCTCAATAAGCAGGTTCACCTTTATCGCATTTTTGAAAACCTGGATGACACGGACAGTCTGCGGGAGAAGCAGGAACAGGAGGATTTACGAAGCTACACGAAAAGAAGTGCCGGACTGAAACCCGTTCAGCAAGGTAATCTGAAAAGAATGGGGCACGAAGTGGAGGCAATGGCCAATTTTACGACTGAACTTGACCTGCATATAGAAAAACTGGTCAGCAATTCGGCGAAGATGAAAAATGCAGAGATCGTACGCATACAAATTGCTGCCTTCGACCAGTATTTGAGTCAGGCGATACGGCTTGGGGTTGATAGGGTTTTTATCATCCATGGCCTGGGAGAAGGAAAGCTCAAAGACCTCATCGCCTCCAGGCTCATCCAGATGCCGGAAGTGACTTCATTCAAAAACGAATTCCATCCAAGATACGGATATGGGGCCACTGAGGTTATTTTTAAGGAGGACTAATTTAAATGCTCATCAACCTTAATTCTTTATTGACACGCTCTTAATACCTAATTGATTGACAAAGGCTAAACTTTCTTTTTTTTTAAAATATGGGTTGTTTTGGATGGCGTATTTTTCCGTCGCCAGATTGATCTTTTTGATATACAACTATGATAAAACCTTAGCCGTTTCGTCTACCGGGCAGGTTATGGACATTTTTCTGCATGGACTGAAAATGGATGCTTCCGTTACGGGATACTTCCTTATTTTACCGGTGGTGTATTTCATACTCAGTTCATTTTTTAAAGGCAACAAATTCGGGCCTTTTATCAAATACTACACTTTTTTTATTCTTTTTATCACCACCATACTGATGGCTACCGATTTGCGTATTTACCATCATTGGGGGTACCGGCTCGATGTTTCGCCATTCCTGTACCTGAAGAACCCTGAAGAAGCGGTGAATTTTATTTCTTTCGCTGAACTTGCCGTAGGTATTCCTGCCATCCTGATCATGACGGGCCTGTGTTATTACGCTTTTGATAAAATCCTCAAACCCGCATCGGTCAGCCACAAAAGAAGCTGGATCGTTACCCCTTTGACTTTTATAGCCTTGGGAATATTGCTCATCATTCCCATTCGGGGAGGAGTGGGGCTCAGCCCGTTGAACGAAAGCAGCGTATATTTCAGCACGAATAATTATTGTAACCAGGGGGCCACCAATGTTTTTTGGAATGTGGCCCATTCCATTACGGAACTCGATAAACAGCAGCATTCCTACAAACACATGCCCGAAGGACTGGCACAATCCATTGTGGATGATCTTTACCGTCCGGCAAAAAAAACGAAGAAAATATTAAAGAAAAAACGTCCCAATATAGTCCTGGTCGTGATGGAAAGCATGACAAAGAAGATGTTGTACAGCGAAAGAGACTCCATAGTCATTACCCCTCATTTGAATCAATACGGAAAAGAAGGGATTTATTTTTCCAATTTTTTTGGCAGCGGTGAACGCACGGACAAAGGGCTGGTGGCTATTTTGAGCGGGTATCCGCCGATACCTGCAAGTTCCATTACCAATTCACCCAAAAAGGTAGACCAATTGCCGTCCTTGTTGAAAACTTTAAAAACGGTGGGCTACCATACTTCTTTTTATTATGGAGGAGACATCAATTTTGCCAACATAAAATCCTATATTATTCATTGTGGACCAGACGTGATGGTGGATAAAACCTCCTTTCCTTCGAAATATTATGACGCCAAGTGGGGAGTGCACGATCATCTTCTTTTCGAAAAGGTTTATGAAGATATGCAGTCTGATACCTCTCCATGGATCAAAACTATTTTGACGCTCAGCAACCACGAACCTTTTGATGTACCCCAACCCATGATCTTCGACGGAGATGATCCGGAACGCTTGTTTGCCAATGCGGCCAATTATGCAGACAATGCCCTCTTCGAATTCATTGAATGCTTACGCGAAACGCCCGACTGGAAGAACACCCTTGTCATTTTGGTGGCTGATCACAGCACCGTTTTGCCTTTTTATTCAAGTCATTACGAGTTGGCCAGGTTTGAAATCCCAATGATTTGGTTAGGGGGTGCCTTAAAATCAGGCAAACAGACCATTTCGAAATTTGGAGACCAGACGGATATTTCCTATACGCTACTCAAACAGCTGAATGTCACCAATGAGGAATATCACTTCGGGAAAGACCTCTTTGCCAAGGATTCTCCTTCCTTTGCTTATTACGTTTTTAATAAGGGTTTCGGTTTTGTCAGCGACAGTATTACCCTCATCTATGACAATAAAAATAAAGAATACCTGGTCCATGACCTCTTTTCTGATGATTTTCCGGAAGGGGTCGGGAAAGCCCATCAGCAGGTGATCTCCCGGGATTTTAACGAGAAATAGATGTTTAGGAGGATGTTCATTTAGCTGTGTCTCTTTGAATGATCTGAAAATTTAAACATGCGTTTAAACAAGTATACCCTTTTCGGTTTTTTAGCGGTTTTTCTATGGAGTGCTACGGTTGCCCTGGTACGCAGTATATCCGAGCAACTGGGGCCGGTAACTGCGGGAGCTGCAGTTTATCTTACCGGAGGGATATTGGCGTGTACCTATTGGTGGTCACAAAATAAGTTCGTCTTCAGCAAGGAACGGTTTCCCGTGAAATATTTTTTCAGCACCGGTTCCCTTTTTTTGATTTATACACTCAACCTGTTCCTGGCCTTAGGCCTTGCAAAAGACAGGATTCAAGCCATAGAGCTGGGGCTGGTCAATTACCTTTGGCCAGGGCTGACCATTTTATTGTCCCTGTTAATCTTTTCCCGAAAAGTTACTTTAGGGTTGATTCCAGGAACCCTTTTGGCTTTTGTGGGTATCTTCCTCGTACTCATTCCTTCGGGAAATTTTAGCTGGCCGGTTTTTCTGCAGCACATCATCGACAATCCAATCGCCTATTTTTGCGGGCTGATCGCTGCCTTTTCGTGGGCCTTTTATTCTAATCTTACGCGATTGTGGAAAAGTGTGGAGGATGCCGGTTATGTGCCTTTTTATATTTTAATCACCGGCGTCTTTTTACTTTTGCTCAGTATGGTATTTCCTGAAAAGAGTCAATGGGGATGGGGAGTGCTGGGGGAGGTGTTGTTTTTGAGTTTTACGACGGTATTGGCCTATGCTTTCTGGGAAATGTCTATGCAAAAAGGCGATATTGCATTAGTTTTACCGTTTACTTATTTGACCCCTTTGTTTTCTACCCTGGTAAGCTCCGTTTATCTGGGCGTTTTTCCCGATGCACGGTTATGGGTCGGGTGCATAGCCCTGGTCACAGGATCATTTATCAGCTGGAAATCGATGAGGTAGAGAATTCTCATAAAAGAAAGAATGAATATGAAAATTTTAATGACCATTTCACTGTTTCTGGTGTTTTCGGGTTTCGCTTTCGGGCAGGGAGAAGATTACGAAATGAAAAAAATAAAAAAACTGTCGGAGAAATCTCCTTTTGAAAAAATCGTGGACCGGGAATTACCTGCCACCATTGTGTATGAGGATGAAGACATCATTGCCTTCCTTCCATTGAAACTTCAGGCTCCGGTTCATATTTTGATCGTTCCCAAAAAAAGAATTCCCACTGTCAATGATATCGAAGAAGAGGATATTCCCCTTATCGGAAAGATGTATTACGTAGCGAAATTGCTTGCCAAAGA
Source organism: Lewinellaceae bacterium (assembly GCA_020636105.1). NCBI lineage: Bacteria > Pseudomonadati > Bacteroidota > Saprospiria > Saprospirales > Lewinellaceae > Lewinellaceae bacterium. The sequence goes on along the minus strand of JACJYL010000002.1, from coordinate 1,398,280 downwards.
AAAAGGGATTGATGAAAGCGGGTACAGGTTGTGTATGAATACCAATGAAGACGCGGGCCAGAGTGTGTTCCATATTCATCTGCATCTGCTGGGAGGAGAAAAGTTGAGCCCCATGATTCCTAAAAAGGATTGAGGAATGGAAGGATAGGAACCGATAAAGTCAATAGTGTATGTTAGGAAAAAGAATCAAAAGTTTCAAATTTGCTTTCAAAGGAATCATTTCCATGTTTCGCTCCGAGCCCAATGCCCGGATTCACCTTGTAGCCATGGTGCTTGTCATAGCCGCTGGATTTTACTTTTCTATCCAGCCGGGGCAATGGATCGCCCTTGTTTTGTGCATAGGTTTTGTCTTCGCCGCCGAAGCTTTTAATACTGCCCTCGAAGCCCTCACTGACCTGGTCTCACCGGAGTTTCATCCTTTGGCAGAAAAGGCGAAAGACGTAGCCGCGGCGGCGGTTCTAATAAGCGCCATAACTGCGATAATTGTAGGATTGTTCGTATTTTTGCCCGAGCTTTTTTCGATCATAAAATAATACCTTTAACCTGACCGTTTGAGGTGAACATAATCACAACTATCTACATCGCCATGAAACAGTCCTCCCCGTTCAAACTGTGCATTATTTGCAGTCTTTTTTTATTCACCACCACTCTTGGGGCCCAGGAACAATTGGGATTTCACACGGATAATTATGCAGGGATCAATGCGGTTTGGCTGAATCCTGCAGGCCATGCCAACTCTCCTTTTCAATGGGATATTAACCTCGCCGAAGGAGCTTTTTTTCTCGAAAATAATTACTTCAAGCTTACTCCTTTTCGCCTGCTTGATCTCAATAAAATTACGTTCGACGATATCGTTTATGGACCCGATGTGAAAGATCCTGCGGAACTGGCACCCAATGCCATTATCCAGGATTTTGTCGATAATGGAAGAAAGCGTTTTGCCAATGTTAGCGGTCATGTGATGGGCCCCTCCTTTTTTGTCAGGCTCAACGAAACAAGCACTATTGGATTGACTACGGCCATGCGCGTAGCCGGAAGTGCTAGCGGCATCACGGACAACCTGAGTTATTATCCTTATTTTGCAAGACCTTTTTATGAAGCTTTTCAGGTAAATAAATTTAGCCTCGGCTTTATGACATGGTCAGAAGTAGGCCTGAATTATATGCACCAGGTAGAAGCAGGCGACGGAGAACTGTCCATTGGCGCCACGGCCAAATATCTCATGGGATATGATGGTGCATTCCTTTATAACGATCGGGATTTTCTTTTGACCAAAATCCCCGGTGATACTTTGATGGCCAACGCGGTTAACTTCAATTATGGATATACGACCTCAAATATCAGTATGGATGCTTACCAGGTTTCACGAAATGGAAGCGGTGTCGGTTTTGACCTGGGATTTGTGTACACTGTAAAGGATTACGATGACGGGTATACCTGGAAAATTGGAGCTTCTTTAATCGATATTGGTAAAATAAAATTCACAAAAAATACCAAAGAACACCTGGTCAATTCTGCTGAGCCGGTAGTGCTGGCCACTGAGGGGTTTCAGAATATTGAAAATCCGGAGTTTTTTGAATCTAAATTAGGCTATTTTAGTGAGCAGTTGCTGGGGGATTCGACCCTTTCACTGGTAGATGATCAATTTAGCATGTGGTTGCCTGGCGCAATAAGTGTTCAGTTCGATTATTCATTTACGCCCAATTTTTTTGTCAATGCTTCGGTTGTGCAGGGTATTCCATTCGGAGGCGTGGGCGTTCGCCGGGGAAATTTGCTGGCCGTGACCCCGCGTTTTGAGCACCGGTGGTTTGGCGCGGCCTTGCCATTGTCGATTTATAACTGGCAGGATGTTCGTGTGGGGCTGGCTGCCCGATTGGCCTTCTTTACTGTTGGGACAAGTAATCTCGGCAGTGTTTTCAGGCAGACTACCTTTACCGGATCTGATTTCTATTTTGCCGTAAAGATTAATCCTTTTGATCTCGGGCTCGGAGGACGCAGCAAGGGGCATAAAACAAACAGGAAGCACAAAAGTCTTCGCGGAGTGAAATGTTATGAATTTTGATCGAAAAATAACAAAAAACGGCTGAATTTTCTTTTTAAACGCAAGAGCATGAATTTTCAATGTCTTCCCTTTGAGCAGCTTTCTTTGGGACAGCTTTATAAAATAATGAAATTAAGGCAGGAAGTTTTTGTGGTAGAGCAAAATTGCCCCTACCTGGATGCTGATGATAAGGATCAGGAATCTTTTCACCTGGTGAGTTGGGATGAGAATGGGGAGGCTTTGGCCTATGTGAGATTGTTGCCCAAAGGTTTATCCTATCCTGAGTATGCCTCGATTGGCAGGGTGGTAACTTCAGCTAAAATTCGTCGCTCCGGCGGGGGAAAACAACTGATGCAGGAAGCGCTACTTTGGGCAAAAAAACTATTCGGAGATACTCCCGTCAAAATTTCCGCCCAGAGTTACCTGTTAAGCTTTTACCGCAATTTGGGATTTGAACCCATTGGGGAGGAGTATTTAGAGGATGATATTCCGCATAGGGCCATGATCCTACGGGATTAATATCACAGGTTTATTACCCGTATCACAAAAATAACCGCTATAGATAAAATTTCGATTGCCCAGTGCTTAAGCGCTATTTCGATTGCCCAGTGCTTTAGCGCTATTTCGATTGCCCAGTGCTTTAGCGCGGGGTAAAATATCATCAAAAACCAGGCCTTTAGGCCTCCAATAAACGACCATAAGAGAGGGCTGAAAGCCCTGTAGCTTTGTTTTTTTTGTATTTCCTGCGCCTGCCTTCCTGCGGCGTCAGGCAGGCTAAAGCACAGGGCGATGGAGGGCTGTTTTGAAATTTAATTTCCAGGAAAAATTTGTAAAATTCCCCTATTCAAAAACTATAATGAATCTTTGTAACGAGGTCCTTAGCCTGCCTCACCAATTCCCCGCATAGCTCAAATCTTCCCCGGTAATATATTGCAGGTAGAAAAATTTCACATTCCCAATCTGACGAAAATGAAGGAGGTCGTGGGTGAGCCAGTTGGACAGGAACTTTTGAGCAGACATGGCGCCCAAAGCAGGATGGTGGTAAACATTGGTCCATTTCGGATCCTCGAGGGATTCCAGCCAGTCGATGGAATTTTGACGCTCTGTCAAAAAGGCGTCCAGTCGTTCTTCAAAATCAGCTTCAGCATATTTTCTTGCGGTGACCCATCCCTCGGGGTCTATGGGAGGCATGGGAGCTTCCGGCGTTTCCAGCACATGTTTTACCCTGGCCCGAAAATCCTCCACTTCTTCATCGTGCAAATGACAGAGGATTTCCAGCAGGCACCATTTTTCCGGAGCAGGTTTCCAGCTGTATTGCAGGTTGGTGAGGCCTTTGAATTGATGTTCAAAAATGGCCTTGTTCCTTTTGAGTTGCGCTATGACTTCTGAATGATACATAGAGAAAGGTTGAATTCAGCAGTTAAGTTGAAAATAATGGCCTCGTGTTTCAGCAAAATAAAATACAGGTTGACCACCTGGTCGGATTGTATCCCGGAAAAACTTAACCATGCACCCCGGCATCCTTGCGGTTAAAAACAGCCTCAAGGCATTGCTTTTGATCCTCCAAAAAATCTTCGATCTCTTCCGTAAAGGAAGGTTTTTTTTGCTGCCGATTGATCGTCAGATGAAGCACGATGGATTCCGGGGCAGGGGAGAACCCTGTGGTGACCGTCCAGGCCAAAGCATTGGGGCATTCCACGAGGGCAAATCGAAGGCCGCCCCTGATGATGTCGCGACTCAGGGTGAACTCACCCCAAATGCTTCCAATAGAAACTTCCCTTTCATCCGGCTGACCGAGTTGGATGAGTTGGGTGCTCATTTGCTCAAGATTTTCAAGCGTCAAAGCTTCCCGGATTTTTTCTTCTGTGGTACGGACATTAACAATTTTAAAGTATTCCATATTTCTTATTCTACTACAAGTACTTTTTCACTGGCCAGTTCATCCCCTGTTGCTGTGGTCAATTTTATCAGATAAGTGCCCTGTGGGATGTCGTTTAATTCAATGAATTCCGAAAAATCCGTCAAACCGGAAAGTGTTCTTGTTTTAAGGGCTTTCCCTTCAACATTGTACAAGACAAGCCTTGCTTCCTCTCCCCCGGGCAATGCCCCTTCCACATAAAATGCTTTACTTGCCGGATTGGGAAATACAGAAAGTTGGCAGGGTTCCTCTATATTGGCAGTGGCAAGTGGAAATGCTCCATTGGCAAAGGTGTATTCTCCAAGCATCATGGGCTCCATTCTGATGAACCCGTTACCGTCAGTAGTGGAACCGAGCATTAATTTATCGTAATAAGGATATTCCTGCCACGCCTCTTCCGGGGTGGGGCGCCACAATAAGATGAGGTTTTCTTCTGTCTCTTCCAAAAGATCATAATCGAGGGAGTTTTGATTTTGTCCCTGGTACTGAAGGGTGACTTTTGCATTGAAAAATTCATCTGTGAAGCCACTCACCGTCCAGTAATGGCTGGAAGAAACCTGCTCCACGTAAGGACTTTCGGACGGATCGGCGGCGGTGAGATGATGCACCACACTGATCATGACCGGGTTCTGGATTTCTTTTACCTGGAACTGAAAAAAATGAGTGTAGTCTATACTGGTAAAGCCTGTTTGTTCAATCGTAAAACGGTTTTGCGTGCGCCCCAGGTTGAGCAGGTTATTGTCGTTTAAAACCTGAACAGTCGGGGCAAACGGGAGGGTGAATTGTGCTGTGCTGATTTCACCTGATACCATGAATTTTTTTGTTTGAGCATTCTGGTTCTCATCAAAAAAAGTGATTTCCATAGGCGTATTGGTATGAAAATGCGGGGCGGCCAAAAGTTTTTGCTGAATTTCCACTTCCACGTTGAACACATCTCCATTTTCGGTTACATCTACCGTATTGATCTCATAGTCCGCATAACCCGGAGCATAGATCCAGTCGTCAAAAAAAGAAGTCATGTCAATACCCGTAACGCTGGTAAGGTGATCTCTGAAAGCTGCGGCATCCACCGCGTCGTATTGAAAGGAATTCAGGATAGAGGTCATGCCGGAGGAAAAGAGAGTGTCCCCCAGGTAAGCTCTAAGATTATGCATCATAGAAGCACCTTTCTGGTAAGAATGGGTGCCGTAAGTATGTTCATAGGGTATGCCTGAAAGGGGCCAATAGCCATCATCATCAATGTGAGCATCTTCGAGCACTGTCTTGTGATTGTCTTTGACGACCTCCTTAAAGTATTCCGGCCCGAAAGCGTATTCAGTAAACAGTTGGGCACCATATTCTGCATTCCCTTCTTTGATCCACATATCCGACGGGGTGGTTAACGTGGTAATATTTCCCCACCAGTGGTGGGCCAGTTCATGAGCCATCAAACGGTTTTGGGATGGATTAGCGCCACTGAGAGCCGAAGACAGGGGGAAGGCAATGCTGGTGGAATGTTCCATGGCACCCACGGAGGTCATTACATAACCTACTCTTTCCCATTGGTAAGGACCGAACCAATATTCCAGGGCGTCAATAGCATTGCCTAACTCGGCAAAAGAATTTTTTATACTGGTGGTATCTCCTGCAAATCCGATCAATTCTACCGGAATCGTTCCGTATGCACCCTCGTGGGTACTGTGGTGAACGGCATACTCTCCAACGGCTACTCCTACCAGGTAGGTGGGCAACTCCTGGGCCATGCGGTAACTTCTCAGCCAATGGTCATCCCCCAGGTCTGTCTCTCCCAGGAAAGTGCCTATGCAAAAGGCCCTGCGGTTGCCGTAAGTGATCACATTGAGATCGTAAGTCGCTCTTTCTACAAAATTATCAAAACAAGGGAACCATCCGCGCCCATAGTTATAAGGGTTGGATCCCAATCCGATACCGAGATTGTAAGCAATGCCATCGCGGAAATCAAATCCACCAAAACCGGTAGGATCCACCACCGGGTGACCATTGTAATAGACCGTCAGGGAAGTAGTGTCACCAATCTGCAGGGTATCCCCAAAAGTCACGTCTATAAGAAAACCGTTGTAGGCATATTCCAGGGGAATATGGTCAGGACCGACAATAGAATCTATGGTAAAGGCCAGCAGGTCAAGGGTGATTTTATCCACCTCATTCACCTTGGGGGTGAGTAATATTTCGCAGGCGCCAGTGATCTTTTCCTGGCTGAAGTTGGTGACATCCAGGGTAATATTGAAATTCAGAATATTGATGGTATCACTTCGGCCGTTGCTCAGGGTAAGCAGGTTTTTTTCTTCGGGGGTTAACGGCTTTAAATTTACATGCTCCTTAGCGTATCGACAACCGGCATGGTAGTCAATATCGATCGGCTGAGCTTGTAAATTTTGAGTTAAAAAGGAGAAACAAAAAAAGGCCAGACAAAAAAGTAGACGTCTCGATTTCATGTGTGAATGATTAATTTTTTCAAAAATAACTCCGGTTTTCGTGTTTTCCAAATACATGGAAACTTTGAAATGATATTGGCAAATGAACGACTAATCTTACACGACCCCCATCAACACTTTTGCGTCATCCAGTAATTTCCTGACTTTTTCCTGTGTTTCTGCCTGGGCATATACCCGAAGAACAGGCTCTGTGCCGGACGGACGGATCATGATCCAGGCTCCTTTGTCCAGCATGAATTTGAACCCATCAATAGTGAGTAAATCGAGTACGGTATATTCGCCAAATGTAGTGTAAGGATTCTCGCGGCATCTTTGGCTGATGGATTGTTTGAGTTCCTCAGTAATGTGCAGGTCGTCGCGGTCGTAGGCAAAAGAACCGACAAGGGCATGAATGTCCTCAACGAGTTGTTTGAGTGACTTTTTCGTTTTAGCCATATATTCCAGGATGACCATAGCGGTCCAGATGCCATCTCTTTCGGGGAGGTGGCCCGCCACGGCAAATCCGCCGGCTTCTTCTCCCCCCACTAAAACCTTCTCCCGGATCATATAAGCGCAAATGTGTTTGAACCCTATTTGGGTGTACACGATCTCAAGTCCGTATTTTTCTGCCAGGGCTTGCATTTTATCGGTAACGGCAAAAGAAACCACGACTTTGCCACTTTCCTTTTTGTATTCGTGCATGTACATCAGCAACAACAGCAGCAAGTGGTGGGCATCGACAAAATGGCCGTTTTCATCGTACATGCCCAGTCGGTCAGCGTCTCCGTCATTGGCAACCCCTACTTTGATTTCAGGGCGGTCTTTGATGAATTGGGAAAATTCAAGCAGGTTTCTGTGGATAGGCTCTGGCGGGATACCGTTAAAGCCGGGATTGTCGTCACAATGGAGCAAAACAGCACTCGGTAACAATTTTGCCATGACAGTTTTGCCCGATCCATACATAGCGTCGTATGCGATATTAAACCCGGCGTTATTGATGAGGTTCATGTCGAAATGAGCCCGGACATGGTTGATGTATTGGGATTCCAGGTCAGGATATTCCAGCAATCCTTTTGCTTCGAGCTCCGCTAATGCCGGCAAATCTTCCATTGGATGCGCTGGAATAAGGGCTTCCACCTCAAGCACATTATCGGAAAACATGGGCCCTCCGAGTTTTGATTTGAGTTTATACCCGTTATACGAGGGCGGATTGTGACTGGCCGTAATGACAATGCCCACCCCTGCGTTGAGTTGAACCACCCCGAAGGAAACAACGGGCGTTGCAGTAAATCCTGTGGGCATAAAAACTTTGATGCCACAGGCTCCCAGCACCTGTGCCGTTGTCTGGGCAAACATCTCTCCCCCAAACCGGCAGTCGTGGCCGATAACAGCAGCCGTTTCACCTTTTTGTTTCATCCATAAAGCGGTACCTTCTGCGACACGTTTCACGTTATCAACGGTGAAATCTTTTGCAATTATGGCACGCCAACCGTCTGTTCCGAATTTTATTGTTGACATTTTACGTACATTTGGAATTCAACTTTTACTACGATTTTGATTTGTTTTAAGTCATTTTGTGATTTAGGGCAAAAAAGCTGAAAACATTAATACAAAAGGGAGTAAAAGGTGTTATAATACATCACCTGTTTAATCCATAAAAGCATAAAAGTAATCATTAAAATTGAAGGATAGTTATTTGCAAAAAGGAAAGCGACGTAAGCTTGTAGAGGGAATCCGTAAAAAAGGGATCAGCGATGAACGGGTGCTCAAAGCAATGGAGGAATTGCCAAGGCATTTTTTTATGGCCAAAGATTTTGAATCCTGGGCCTATGAAGATAAAGCTTTCCCCATTGGGAATGATCAGACTATTTCTCAACCCTACACGGTTGCCTATCAGACTGCGTTACTGGAGGTGCAGCCGAGGGAAAAAATTCTTGAAATAGGGACTGGTTCCGGGTATCAGGCTTCGATCCTCTCCTTGCTGGGCGGGCGGGTTTATACCATCGAAAGGCAAAAGGAACTTTATGATAAAGCCCGGAAACTGTTTAAAAAATTAGGCTTTGGCGGCATAAGGGTTTTTTATAAGGACGGGTACCTGGGATTGCCTGAGTTCGCCCCTTTTGACAAAATACTGGTAACCGCCGGCGCATCGGAAATTCCCAGGGATTTGTTGAAACAATTGACTATTGGGGGCCGAATGGTCATCCCGGTCGGCAAGGAAGTGCAGACGATGTATTGTATCACCCGTCTGGGAGAAGAAAATTTTGAAGAAAAAGCCTTCGCTGATTTCCGGTTTGTCCCTTTTCTAAAAGGAATCAACTAAAGCCTGCAGGCTGAATATGGAAAGAGATAAACCGCAAAATGTAAAACAAGTAACCGCAAATGTAACGAAGTTGAGCTCTGTGAAATCCCGCACATGAAATGTTGGGGTGACATCCTCGACCACATAGTGTCGGGGATTTAGAAGGGTTTGGGTCTTGAGTTATGCGTTTTGCAACAAAATTTGACTTTTTATCCAAAACCCACACGTTTTGCCCACTCACTTTTACATTTTATATTCCTTGTTTTACATTTTACATTTAAAAAATGCTTCAAATAATCATGGAAATTCCAATTTAGATTATTTTTTAAAATTCGGGATGTTCCATGTTTACCTTTCTTAGCTTCCTACTTTCCGGCCCGTAGCCGTTTCTTTATTTACGGAAGTCCTGTTGACTTTTTTCAGGTCTACCATCAGGGTGGACCAGGCGCTGGAGACATCCACGTTCCATTTTTTTGCCCCATAGGTTACTGTTCCGCCGCGATGTTTCCATTCAGAAGCCATCAGCACATAGCGGTCATTGGCTTTGGGGCTTGGGCCAAAGACGAGAAATTTTTCATCTGAATTGGCATCAAAGCTGACCGCAAAACGGTCGGTTTTTGGGCTAAAGAGAAAAACGCCGGGAGTTCCTTTTCTGATCACCACTTCTTCGATCTCACGGCCTTCCACGACTTTAATTTCCCCCTGGAAAATTTCAGAAGAACCACCGGAAGCTTCCCTTCTCAGGACAATATCATCCGAAAGGTAAAATTGGATTTTTTTGAGATCTGCATTGGACCAGGAGTATTCGTTGTAAAGATCCTGAGTGAATGGCCGCAATGTCGGACCACAGGAACTGAGTAAAAAGAGCATTCCCAAAACGGGAATCATGGTTTTGAAAACTTTCATAGCTAGGTTGTTTTTATGGTTCAAGAATCAGTATTCCTTATTGAAGATGCTTTTCAAAGCACCTCCCCCTAATTCCATCAGCCAAATAACAAACATTCCGTCATCTATGCCACCGCCTTAAGACTATTTAACCACGCCATTAACTGTTTTTAACGCTTCAGGCACTATAAATCGTTGGTGGACGTTTTTTTCTAAAACATACGAATCATGACGAAAACTATTTTCCTTTTTTTGACAATCCTTTCTTTTGGAACCCTTTCAACTGCTAAAACCATTGATATCCGGGAAGCCATCCAATCGGGCCTCATCAGGGTGGATCCTTTGGGTAATGGCGGACATACGGAAAGATGCTTACAATTGAAATTCGAGAACCTGCAAAAGAAAAATCTTGAAATATTCATTCCTGCCGGGCTGATCTTCCATACTGTAGACACCTCGGAGCAGGACCTGATCATCATCCAGGAAAGATTATTGGTGCTGGAAAAATTTCAAAAGAGGAGTATTTCGATTTACGCCATGTGCATCCAGGCAAGTAATGCTTCTCCCATGAAGGACAGCCCTTTCAAAATGGGGCCCGAAGCAGAGGGTAATTTATTGACACTCGTGCATTTTATCGATGAAAAAAATATCCGTACCGACGACGCACAATACGCCATTTGGGCAGTTACGGATGACAAAAGGATTGAAAATATCGGTCAACCTGAGCTCGCCATTTTTACCGCTGAATTACTCGGTAAACCTGTTCCTGAATACTGCATCCGCCACGCTGCAGAAAGCCAACCCGGGCAAAGCGCTTTCCAGGACCGTCCCGCCGTGATCGATGGCATCTTCAAATATGAGAGCGACATGGACAGGAAAGTGTCTTTTGGTCTTTACGATGCTGCAGGAACTTTGCTGCATGAAGGATTTGCCGATCAATTTCAAAAAAAAGGATCCCACAAGTTTAAGTTCCGGTTTGAGGTGCGCCATATTCCCAAAGGAAAATATTATGCCCGACTCATGAGTGATGGGGAAGTGATCGCCGAACTGGCGGTGGAGTTTTAATGACTTGATGCTGGCGTCTCTTTCCGGGTTGGTTGTGTGTTTTTTGACGGGGCCGTTCCAAAATGTGTGCCTTAGAGATTTGAAAAAATAAATTGACCTATTTGCCGCCGCTTCGCCCCGTCCCTAAAGAGGAGTCATCCCCAAAATAGATCAATTTATTTTAAAAGTGTTCCTTAGAGCAAAAGACAGGAAAATTTAGACAAATTTCAATGTCATTATTAGGGGTGTTCAGAAAAATTTTAACGGAAGAATTTGACCGCTGAGTTCGCAGGGGGAGCATTGTGGTTAAAAAAACAATAAGCTTACTGTTTATTTGCCGGGTTTCGATATAAACCGTTATTTTTAGATGGATATTAAATAGTTGTACCCAATGAAAATAAACATTGGGTTTTTATTGAAATTTATTTTGTACGGAACGGTCTGTTTGACTATATTTGCAAAATGAATTTAAAACACAATAGAGAGAAAGTGATTGAAACAGGGCTTAATCTATTCTGTTCAAAAGGATATTCTAATTTGGGCATAGATGAGATATGCAAGACTACCGGAATGACCAAAGGAGCTTTCTATAATGCCTTCAAGAGTAAAGAACAATTTTTACTTACAACTATTACAGCATATGGAGAAATAACAATCAATCACTTAAATAAAAAGTTAAATCACAATAAAAACAAGGCCATTGATAGATTATTAGGCATGTATGAAAATATGTTTGATATGCAGCCTGGCAATAATTACACTGGTTGCATGATTAACAATATAATGTCTGAACTTGGTTCAACAAATGAAATAGTTAGCAAAGCTACTGCTATTGAATTTGAAAGATTTTTAAGCATTATAGAACCTGTTGTTGCGGAAGCACAAAAGGACGGAGATATAATTAACTCTGTCAATTCTTTAGCCATAACAGAACTCTTACATTCTACTTTTTATGGTGCATTAACTAGAGCTAAAAGTACAAGAGAATTTAATCATGGAAAAGAAACCATGACTCTATTAATTAATTCATTAAAACAAAAATAATAATGACAACAATTTCAAGAGAAATAGCAATAAATGCTACAAAAGAAGAGGTTTGGAAAGCTATCGCAAAGTTTGGTGACATCTGCCATGCAAGTCCCGGAGTATTAAAATCACACGTTACCTCCCAACAACAAGAAGGTATTGGTGCCACTCGCCATTGCGATTTTGCAATGAATGGAGCTACAGCTGAAGAAAAAGTAACTGCATGGAAAGAAGGAGAATCTCTTTCTATTGAAGTGTTTGAATTAAAGAAGATGCCAGGCATTAATACAATGAAAGCAGATTTTGCCATTCGTACTGAAAATGGGAAAACCATTCTGCGCGCTGACCTTAACTATGACATGAAAAACGCATTCTTCGATGTAATGAATGTTTTAATGGTAAAAAAAATGAACATAAAACTCTGGAATTCGGTTGTAGCTGGTCATAAAAAATACATTGAGACCGGAGAACGGGTTGTTGAGAAAACCATTTTGGAATTAGATAAAGTAGTTACCTTAAACTAATGACTGCTATGGCACTAAATGAAGATTATAAAAATTTCATTCTTGACCAACTCGCTGGTTTTGGAGAGTTTGAAATTAAAAATCAATTCGGAGGTACAGCTTTGATGAGTAAAGGTGTGGCTTTTGCAAAAATTAAACATGATAAATTATGGATGAAAGTAGACAAAAGTAATATTGATGACTTCGTGAAATATAATATGCCACAATACACCTACGGAAAAGATAATTCCCGAAAGCTTCATTTTTATGAAGCTCCAGTTGAAATAATTGAGGATAAAGATCAATTGGTTATATGGGCAAAGAAATCTCTCCAAGCTGCAATTAATACAATTAAATAGTTTAAAACAATTAAGACAGATTTAACTGCAGAAATTGCAAAGAGTGAATGGAAGAAATTAAAACTCACAAAGAAAATAAAATATAGACTAATTAATCCAACATTTAGAATATGCTCCGATTAAACCTTTTGGTCGGTAGAAAGTCTTATGGCGACACCTTAAATAATTAATGATGAACCTAAAATTCAGTGATCTATTCCAATCGGCTGGCATTTTCTTTTTGATCATTTCATTGACAATTATGAGCTGTAAGCCATCCGATGATATCGTAGATCCTGCCACTCCTGAGCTGTTGGATCTGACCCATTTGCCTTTTGGAGGCCCTAATATCCTGATTAGAAACCAGGGGGATGCGCAACCAGATTTTCTATCCTTATGGCTTTGCGGACTTCCTTCCAATGGCGCTGGAAATGCTGATGCAACCGATTGGACAAACCTTGATGGTACCTGGGATTATACCAGAAAACCTTTGGTGCAAGGGGAGGTTACATGGATAAGCGAATTCAACGTATCATTAGATGGTAATGGCAATCGTATTATAACAGGCAATGCCTTACCAGATCATCCAACCGGCATTTTCCCCATAACGCCGGGGAGTGCTGCCTATCAATATGATGGAAATCCGAATATCATTTCAGCACATGAAGTATATTATGTTTTACCAGCCATGCCTGAAGTAGCTCAGGAGCCAGATTGTGTCTTTTTTGGCCCATCGGGTATTTCATTAAGCGGAAGTGCAATATACCATGGATCATCAACCCTCGGGAATGATGCGGCTGCCCATGAAATGTTGGATAGATTTGGCGGACACACAGATGGGACGGAAAGATATCATTACCATTTTCCATCCGAAGATCTTCAGGATCATATACACCCTCACACTTCAGGTCATTCAGCCCTTATGGGTTATATGTTAGACGGTTTTGGTATTTATGGCCCTTATGGCGAAGATGGGGAGTTACTCTCCTCAGCAGATTTAGATGAATGTCATGGTCATACACATCCAGTGCTCTGGGATGGAGAGATGGTTACCTTATACCATTATCACTGGACCTATGATTTTCCTTACAATATTGGTTGTTTTAAGGGGACGCCTCAATAAAATTTAGAACCAAAAATTAAAAAAGGATGGATTAAAAAAATCAAAAGCCAGACGATATTACCATCGCCTGGCTTTTTTATTCAGGGCATGAAGCACAGGAAAAAATGAACACAAAACTCATTTACCTGCGCTACTGCGATAAAAAACATTTTATACCAATCCCTGTTCCATCATGGCGTCGGCCACTTTGATGAAACCGGCGACGTTGGCTCCTTTTACGTAATCAATTCTTTTTCCTACTCTTCCGTGAGTGACACATTGGGTGTGGATATCTTTCATGATCTGGTGCAGGCGCTTATCAACTTCCTCGCGGCTCCAGTGGCTGTGCGAAGCATTTTGGGCCATTTCCAAACCTGAAGTAGCTACACCCCCTGCATTGGAAGCTTTGCCCGGAGCATAAAGTACTCCTGCATTTTCAAATACTTCCACGCCCCCCGGAGTGGTAGGCATGTTGGCTCCTTCGGCCACGAGTTTACAGCCATTGGTAACCAATACCTGGGCATCGTTTTCGTCCAACTCGTTCTGAGTGGCACAAGGCAGTGCGATATCTACTTTGATCCCCCAGGGACGCTGTCCTTCGTAGTAGTTGGCATTGAATTTGTCAGCATATTCTTTGATTCTTCCGCGACGAACGTTTTTCAGTTCAAAGACGAAATCGAGTTTTTCTTTGTTGATGCCGTCAGGATCGTGAATAAAACCGGTAGAATCAGAAAGCGTAACGACCTTTCCTCCCAACTCAATCACTTTTTCTGCTGCATATTGAGCTACGTTTCCTGAACCTGAAATGGAAACCACTTTTCCTTTTAAATTATCTCCTTCCAATTTCAGCATTTCTTCTGCGAAGTAAACGGTTCCGTAACCAGTGGCTTCCGGACGGATCAAACTTCCTCCGTAGGTCAGTCCTTTGCCGGTCAGCACTCCGGTGAATTCATTTCTGAGGCGCTTATACTGGCCAAAAAGAAAACCTATTTCTCTACCTCCCACTCCGATATCACCGGCAGGAACGTCGGTTTGTGCACCGATGTGGCGGCTCAGCTCGGTCATAAAACTCTGGCAAAAACGCATTACTTCATTATCTGATTTTCCTTTAGGATCGAAATCAGAGCCTCCTTTACCACCGCCCATAGGAAGGGTGGTGAGACTGTTTTTGAAAACCTGTTCAAAAGCGAGGAATTTCAAGATGCTCAAATTAACACTAGGGTGAAAACGAAGCCCGCCTTTGTAAGGCCCAATGGCGCTGTTCATTTCTATACGATAACCTCTGTTAACCTGGAATTCTCCTTTGTCATCGATCCATGGAACACGAAACATGATAACCCTTTCAGGTTCGATCATTCGTTCCAGAATTTTGGCATTCATATATTCCGGATGCTCCTCAACGTAAGGAATGACACTTTCAAAAACTTCCGTTACGGCTTGTAGGAATTCAGGTTCATTTGGATTGCATTTTTTTGCATATTCCATGAATTTTTTGAATACGGGGGACGTTGTTGCTGTTGACATAACCTGGTTTTATTATGTGAAAAAAATATGTTTATATTTCGGTAGGAGGGCAGGGAATGGCGTAAAATTTTTTGGAGCAACGAGGGGTTGCCTGATATTTTCTTTTGAGAAGAAAAATTTCTTTTGGTTGAAAATTCAAAAGAAATTATATTATTTGCCATAATCCTGGCTTTTTATGAACACCCCTGATCAAGGAAAAACCATCCCTGACCCTGTGTTTTGAAACACTACAAATCTATCATTTTTAACGAAAATATTTGCCTTTTGTTGGCAAAAATGTGGCCTAAAACAGAGAAAAAACGATAAAAAATTAAAGGAGTGCTTTTTGAAAAACAAAACAATATTTGTTGTTTGGCAGAGAATGTGTTTTTGGGGACATTCTCTTTTGTTTGGATATGGACTCTAAGGGCTTAAGGGAGCAGGATACGGAGAAAATTAGGTTGGGTTTTGTTTCGTTGTGGTAATTGTAATTAATTGTTTTACAATTGATTGCTCTCGGTTGTAAGGAGAAACCCATCGGGCGGGAAATAAAAAAGGTGCCGAAATAAAACAGGACTTCTTTCGAAGCCGGATTTTTAAGAAATGCGATAAAAAAATCATTTTTTAAAAATCCGAATTTTATTTCGACACCTTTTGGTGTCCTCAAAATAAAAGTAACTAAAAGAATCAGGCCAACAGACGCACCGGATTTTCCAGCAATGCCTTAAAAGTTTGTAGGAATTGAGACCCTACGGCGCCATCCACCACGCGATGATCGCAGGACAAAGTGACTTTCATTTGATGGCCGACAACAATATTTCCTTCTTTGACAACCGGTTTCTCAATGATCCCTCCAACAGCCATGATACAGGCATCAGGTGGATTGATGATGGCGGTGAATTCTTCAATGCCAAACATGCCCAGGTTAGAAATGGTAAAGGTATTGCCTTGCATTTCCTCCGGCTGTAATTTACGTTCTTTGGCTTTTCCGGCAAGCATTTTCACTTCCCCGTTGATCTGGGTAAGCGTCTTGCGATCCGAATGACGGATGACCGGAACGAGCAGTCCGTCAGGAACGGCAACGGCTACCCCGATATTGATATCTTTATTTATTCTTATCTTATCACCCAGCCATGATGAGTTGACGGCGGGGTGCATACGAAGGGCTCCGGCCGCTGCTTTGATAACCAGGTCATTGAAAGAAATCTTTGATGGATTGATCATTTCATTGATCTGCTTTCTGGCCTTCATGGCTTCGGCCATATCGATCTCCATGGTCAGGTAGAAATGAGGCGCAGAGAATTTGCTTTCTCCCAAACGACGGGCGATCACTTTGCGCATCTGGCTGACGGGAAGGTCTTCATAACTTCCCTCCTGGGCCATCTCCTGGAATACCTGGGCTGGGAAATTGTGTTGAACAGTTTGTGGCAAGCCAGGAGCGGCACCACCCGTTTGAATAGCTGCTTCAACATCCCGTTTTACGATGCGGCCGTTGTCGCCACTGCCTTTAATCCCGGCGATATCAATTCCTGCGCCTTTTGCAAGGCTACGTGCCAGGGGAGAGGCTTTTATCCTGCCGTTAGCGGAACTACCTTCAGATGCTGATTCTTGTATGGCTTCCTGGTGATCCGTCTTGGGAGCTGAGGTTGCTTCAGCTACTGTTGCAGGTTCGGAGGAGGTACTGTCTTTTGCCCCTTCTGCAGCGGCAATAGCAGCTTTCCAGTCTTCTCCTTTTTTCCCGATCACTGCAATAATTCCGTCAACAGGAACGGGACCTTCTTTAACGGCAATATGCAATAAAACGCCGTCGACATAAGTGTCCAGCTCCATTGTAGCCTTATCTGTTTCCACTTCGGCGAGCGTATCACCGGCCGTTATAGTATCGCCCACTTCTTTCAGCCACCCTACAATATTCCCTTCCTCCATGGTATCGCTCATCAGCGGCATCCGAATTATTTCTGCCATAATTTATCTTATTAGTTCTTATTAGTTCTTATTAGTATTGATGTTCATTGCGCAAATTTGCAACAAATAAAATGTTTAAGCCAAAAAAGGAGAGAAAAGTTTAAAAAGAGGGGGACATTATTCATCATTTTTCCTAAACCGAAAGTTTTTTCCTTTTTATGGAGCAGGTTTTTTAATTTTGAGGGAACAACAAATCGATGTTTTTTCTAAGGTCAGGAAAAGACTGAGGGCTGGAGTCAGCAAACCGAAAAAAGGCAAAAGTCGGCCTCGAGGTTCAAGTCTTCCTTTTTCAAAGATCTTTTATTGCCCAGGTTTGTTATACTTTTTTCTATATTCATGACTTCAAGAAAATGGCATGTTACTAACAACGGAGAAGATAAATTTATTAAACCACCAGATTGAAGCCATTCTTCAAAAGGCTCGTGAAATGGAAAAAATTTATGCCTCTCAACTGGAACCGGTGCACCCCGTGTACAAAATGAGTGCCTTGAATCTGCTCCACTACCTGGCTTTCAGGAGTTTTGATATCATAACATTACAGGAAGAGTTACGCAATAGCGGTTTGCCTTCGCTTTCCAATATTGAAGCGCATGTTTTTAAGAGTCTGCTTGCCTTAAAGACGATATTGAATCACTTGAAAGGAGAGGCGGTTCATGAAAATCGTATGGGGATTATTTCCATAGAAAAAAGCCAGAAAATACTTTCCAAAAACACCAAATTGCTCTTTGGTTACAAGTCACGTAAAAGGCGAACCCGTATCATGGTAACCTTGCCGGATACCGCTGCTGAAGAATATGCTTTTGTCAGTGGGTTGATCAAACATGGCATGAATAGCGCCAGGATCAATTGTGCCCATGGTGACCAGGAAATGTGGGGAAAGATGATAGAAAATGTAAAAAAAGCCAATATCCTGCAACGCAAAAAATGCAAGATCGTAATGGACCTCGCCGGGCCAAAATTGCGAACGGGGGCGATGATGCCAGGCCCTGAAGTCATTCAAATAAAGCCTAAAAAAGACGAATTGGGGCAAATATCGCACCCTGCAAAAATTTGGATCGCTCCTCCCGGAATAATGCCTCCTGATCATACCGCTGATAATATTTTGCAGGTGGATGAGATTTGGTTTGATAAGATAAAACGCGGTAATACCATTCATTTTACCGACAGCAGGGGTAAAAAAAGGAAGATTTTGGTCGAGAAGAAACAGGGCAATGGCGTTTGGGGCGTATGTGACCAATCATCCTATCTCACGGCAGGAACCACACTGGAATTAAAAAAAGTAAAACAATCAGGTAAGCAGGTGAGCCGGCCCAGTGGGTTGCTTCCTCTTGAAAAAGCCATTTTACTCCATCCGGGAGATTACCTTGTCCTCCATAAGGATCCCGCTCCCGGGGAAGACGCTGTTGAGGATAAAAATGGAAATGTTATTCACCCTGCCCATATTTCCTGTACCCTTCCTGAAGTTTTTAAGGATATTAAAGTCGGCGAGCCCATCTTTTTTGATGATGGTAAAATGGAAGGCGTAATTAAACAGGCGGATGAAGAATCATTACTCATTGAAATCATTCATACCAAAAACAAAGGAGGAAAATTGAGGGCTGACAAGGGCATAAACTTACCTGAAAGCGACCTGAGCATCAGCGGGCTAACGGAAAAAGATAAAATTGACCTGGCCTTCGTTGCCAATAATGCCGATGCGATCAATTTTTCATTTGTTAATACCCCTGAAGATGTAAAAATTCTTCTGGAAGAACTGGAAAAGTACGAGTCCCGCCCTGGAATCATTCTCAAAATTGAAACCCAAAAAGGGTATCGTAACCTTCCGGAAATTTTGTTGCAGGCCATGCGCACTTACCCCATCGGGCTCCTGATCGCACGCGGGGACCTGGCCATCGAAACAGGTTGGAAAAATTTCGCCGGCATCCAGGAAGAAATCCTTCGGATCAGTGAAGCGGCCCATGTGCCCGATGTGTGGGCCACCCAGGTACTGGAAACACTCGCTAAAAAAGGAGTGCCCACGCGTGCCGAGATTACCGATTCGGCCATGGGCCAAAGAGCGCAGTGTGTGATGCTCAACAAAGGGCCTTACATTGAAACCACCATTCGTATGCTCGATAAAATCCTGCGCCGTGCCCAGCATTTTCAAAAGAATAAGGAAAGGCCACTGCCTCCACTTCCTGAAGCTGAACTACTTAAATTGTCTTACGCTGGTTTGCATAAAGAAATCGTGGATTAACTCCCGTAACCATAGTTTGACACCACAAAGGACATAATTGGGTCAGAACCCCTTGAATGCCGGGATGAAGATTGAAAGAGATTGAGGAAGATTGGAACTCTCCCGACCTACTGTGCTGGATGTCGCTGCGCTCCACTTGAACCCCTGGAACACTCTTCTAATCCAGTCATTTTCTTACCTTTGCAAAAACAATAACATTTTGCGTCATTTTCTTCATCTTGCCTATAAAGGAACCCATTACAGTGGGTGGCAATGGCAGCCAAATGCCGTCAGCGTGCAGGGAACGATAGAAGCTGCTTTAGAAAAAATGCTAAAGAAGCCCATGAAGATTCACGGGTGTGGCAGAACGGATGCAGGGGTGCACGCCAGTCAGTACTTCGCTCACCTGGATATTGAAGAGAATTGGGATTTTGATATCGTGGAGCGCCTGAACAGGATGCTGCCGAAAGATATTGCCATCTTTGACCTTATTCCGACAAAAGAGGGAGCCAATACTCAAAAAGACGCATTGAACCGCACTTACGACTATTACATACACTTCCGGAAGCATCCCTTTTTGAGTGAGTTCAGTACCCATTATATCGGAGCGCCCCTGGATATAGAAAAAATGAATGCAGCCGCTCAAATGCTTACTTCTCACCGTGATTTTCGTGCGCTGTGTAAATCCCCGGACAAGGTGCCTCATACGCGGTGTTTAGTGATGGCCGCTGAAATTGTGGAAATTAATCATGGAGCAGGTCTTCGGCTGAGGATCACCGCCAGCCGGTTTTTAAAAGGTATGATTCGGTTGATCGTTACCAAACTACTCGAAGTGGGGCAGGGAAAGATCAGTGTATCGGAACTGGACACTTTTATAGGCAGGCAAGAGAATCCTGATTACAAAGTCCTGGCCCCTCCGCAAGGGCTGCGTCTGTCGAGGGTAATTTATCCTTTCCTGGATATTGAACCCGTACATGGATTTTTGTAAAAAAGGGAGTCATTCCGAATTTCCATGGGGTGTTATTATTTGATTATCAATATCAAAAAGGCAGAATGTACTGATCCTCCGTATTTAATAATCAATTATTTTCCTACATCTCTCCCTTGAAAAATATGGAATGACTCATGTTTTTTTGATCAAACCAATAGATCACATTCGAAAACCTCTTCTTTCTTTTCAATGAGTGGCTTTCTCAAAGCATGAAAGGCTTTATGGCTTTCCGTGGCTTCCAGTTTTTCTTTGGCTGCTTTATTTTCCCAGTATTCCAGCAGGTAATACAGGTTTTTATTGTTTTTATCTTTGAGAATGTGGAAGTGATCGAGCCCTGCAGGTTTGCCTTCTACATTTTCTTCAAATTTTTGCATTTCCAGGAAAGTGATGTCGTCGCCTTCCTTTACTTTGAAAGATACTACATTTACGTACATAGCATGATTTTTTTGGTTGAATAATGATAACACGACAAAGATACCGGCTTCCAAAATCGTTTACAGTGATAACAGTTACAGTTATGATCATGAATAATACAAAACCAGGTACAGGATAGGAACGATAATTCCCAGTGCGGTCATCCATGCGCCCCGACCGGTAATCCCCTTTTTGCCTTTGATCATAAATAACCCGGAAGCTGCCATAAAAAACAGGGCAAACGAAAAGATATCCGAAAAAACGGTCCACCACCGGCCAGGATTGTAGTGCAGGTAATTGAAGGCGTGAAGAACGGCCCGGCGTTCCACCCTTTCGAGGTACCCTTCGCCAGTACTCCGGTTGATGATGATATTGGCATTTCCTTTTAGAAATACTTTGAGACTGCCTTGGTTACGAACGTAATGTTTCTTGTAGTTTTTCTCTTCGCCCACCTGTTTCAATACGGCCAATACCGCCCCTTCATCAGGATTTGAAAAGTCGGGAGGCAGATTGACTTTAAAATCCCTGGTAGTGATCGCGTAGTTAGGATCCCAATCATTCAAATGATTGATGGCGATACCCGAAACGGAATAAACCACGGTTGCCGCAAAAAAAAGATATCCCGCATCACGATGAAGGATGCGAAGCCACTTTCTCCACTTAATTTTTCGCATAAACTTACATTTCAGATTCTTTCTTCTCTGTTGTTTCCGGGATAGGAGCAGCAGTGATGACTTCGTAACTCACACAGTCGAGACCGTAAAAAGAAAGTTGATTTTTGCCGCTTTTCTTCAAATCAGCACGATGGTTTTCAATGATCGACAATTGTTCGGCGCCTCCGTCAGGATCTTCGGCATGATTTTTTAAAATTTCCTGTTCCCAGTTATCAAGGTAATCCATATCCATGCGCAACTCTGTGACCATAGCGATTATACTGACTTCGCTGCCTTCCAGTTCACGATTGAACTGATCGATGGCTCCTGCCTCGATTTTTACGCTGTAATCAGGATTTTCTCCAAGGATGACCATTCTTTTGCCGCTGTGTTTGCAGGTGTGATCCACTGTGCCTGAGATCATTATTTTCTGACCAGCAAATTCTGGTGCGCGGGCTTCAAATTCTTCCACTTTAACGGTAGGAATTTCACTTGCTGTTTCATCATTTTCGGTTACCGCATTGGCATCCGGGTTGTCATTGTTACAGGCCATAATGCCAAAGACAAGTGCGAAAAGGAAAATTGACTTTTTCAACATTTTTGTGTTATTTATCTGATTAGAGAATAGAGACCTTTAAGGTAGGTAAAGATATCCAGGCAGCCTTTCTCGAACAATGACAAAATGCACCATTATTTGGATTTTTTAGGAGAGATTTGTTAGTGCACCGAAATGGCAAAAGACGAAGAATTTTCCGGATTTTTAAAATAACAGCCCCCATCATTGATACTTATCTTACCTTTTTATTAAATCCATTTCCGGGAATAGGTTTCGAGACACAGCACTTGTTTCTTAGGGTTGGATTTGTTTCAGGAGTACCATTTTTTAGCTAGTAACTATTTTCCGTAGTCAATGGGTCAGCGCCCCTTAACCTTTGTTACTACGCCAGCTAAACACTACTTTAAGGTACAGTCCACCGGGACACAGCACTTGTTTCTTAGGGTTGGATTTGTTTCAGGAGTACCATTTTTTAGCTAGTAACTATTTTCCGTAGTCAATGGGGCAGCGCCCCTTAACCTTTGTTACTACGCCAGCTAAACACTACTTTAAGGTACAGTCCACCGGGACACAGCACTTGTTTCTTAGGGTTGGATTTGTTTCAGGAGTACCATTTTTTAGCTAGTAACTATTTTCCGTAGTCAATGGGGCAGCGCCCCTTAACCTTTGTTACTACGCCAGCTAAACACTACTTTAAGGTACAGCGTACCGCAACCCGTTTCATGAAGTCATGAAATATCTGCAAAAAAGGAATCGTCATAGAAACAAATGATTAGTCTCCCATGCCAGAGGTGACGAGAAGAATTAATCGGCCATAATCCTAACACCAATTAAAACAACAAGATCCATTAATTACCTAAATTCCGCCAACCCTTCCAAACGATATCCATATCCACCATCGGATGGTAATCTTTGGCGTAGAAAAAATTCAAACGATTCACGGTACTTTCATCAAAAGAAAAAGACTCATGAGAAAGGGTCTTCATTCGGTAAAGGCGATCCAGAGGAGAAAGGACACCCGGTTTTATCTTTGGCAATTTGTATGCCGAGTTTTCGGAATGGGCATAACCCACCCAGCTTTTTTTAAAGGAAAAAACAGCAACGATATTTTTCAGCAATCCTCTTTTATTTTTGACAATGATCAACTGGATCGGCAGGCTGACCAACAAAAATCCGCATAAAAAGAGATCGGTCAGGCGCTTGTTGCGTTGGGAAACATTTTCGGCAATATGAAACTGAATATCAATGGTGTACAATTCTCCGGCTGTATTTTTGGAGGAACTGCCGATGATGCTCATGCTCTCTTCGGGAACGATTTTGTATTCCAATGAGGGGCCCAACCGCGTCATCCATTGCATAATGTCCTGGGCCGCCACATCCTTGCCGCAGAAAATGACGGTATCGATTTTATAAATGTGGGCCACCTCCTGCAATTGATGCAGGCTGCTTAGGTAATTGGTATCTTCGGTGGTCTCGGAGGCTACCGTGCCAATGAAGTTTTGTTTCACCTGCACCTGGTGTAAAAGATGAAGAACACGCTCACTTTCCTTAAGGGTGCCTACGATGACCAGGTTTTTTACAGGAATTTCGCTAAGTTTAAAATTGCGGTTTTTGATAAAATGCTGAAGTATGCGGCTTCCGGTAGTGGCCATAAGACTCCATGCAGCCCCCAAAAGGATCAATGCACGGGAATGCCGGTATTCAAGATTCAGGAATCCGTAAATGGCAGCAAGGATTACCGTTCCTGCCAATACACCACGCACGACTTTGCCTATGCTCGCTTTGGGGTCATAACCTCCACTAAAATAAATGGTCGTGATCCAGATGAGGATATAGAGGGGGAAGTTGAAATACAGCAGGCTGTCGTCGTAATAGTCAGGTTGTTTGAAATGATAACTGGCCCAGAAATTCTTGAGAAAATACAGTCCTCCGTACATCAACACGGCGTCGAGCATCGGTTGGGCAGCCCTTTTGAAAAAACTGGCCGCCAGAGTGATGAAGGCCCGGAAGTAAATGGCCCATTGCAGCATGAAAACAAAAAACCTGGCCTGCTGCCCATGAAAATGCTTTTTCGCAAAGATGATCATGGCATTGTAGAATGCTTTTACATAGTTGAGGCTTCCTTTTTTAGTGCTTTCCCCTTTGTAATGCAGGATACTCGTCTCCGGGAAATAATAATTTTTGTACCCTCCCTGGATGATCCGATAGGAGAGGTCAATGTCTTCTCCGTACATAAAAAATGCTTCATCCAATAGTCCCACCTCATCTAATACTGAACGACGCATGAGCATAAAAGCCCCGGCCAGCACTTCTATTTCATTGGTTTCAAATTCATCGAGGTAACCGAGGTGGTAATGATTGAACAATTTTGATTTTGGGAAAATCCTGGAGAGTCCGAAGGATTTGGCAAAGGCGACAAAAGGAGTGGGGAATCCTCGTTTCGACTCCGGCAGAAACTTGCCCGAGCCGTCGATCATCCTGACTCCCAGCCCCCCCGCTTCAGGATGGGAATCCATGAATTTAAGACATTTCTCAAAGGTGTCTTCCTCAACGATGGTGTCCGGGTTGAGCAGCAGCACGTATTTTCCAGTCGATTGCCTGATGGCCTGGTTGTTGGCAATAGAAAATCCCGGGTTATCGGTATTGGCAATAAGGAGAACTTCCGGAAATTTCTCCTTCACCATGGCTACAGAATCATCAACGGAATTGTTGTCCACTACAAATATCTCTACCTTAAGCCCACGGGAAGCTTTCCGAACGGAAAGCAAAGCCTGCTCCAAAAAGTAGCGAACGTTATAGTTGACAATGATGACGCTGAGGTCCATAAAGAAAATTTAAAGGCTAAAGGTAAAAGACTAAAGTTTAAAGTGCATAATGGATGACCAAATTATTTAGGGGGGAGTATGCTACTGGTCCAAATTTTTTAACCCATTTTGGGGAGGATGCTCATTTGAGGGGCTGTTCAAAGTTCCAGGTTCAAATTATTGTTGAATTAACCGTCCATCGAAATTCAGGTTGTCTAAATCTTCACCTCCTTCCATTTGCCGCGACGAAAAATAACGACGACCGTAATGGCCATGAGGCTCTCACTGATGGCTGCAGCCCAGCAAACGCCGGCGAGCCCCCATCCCAGGGTGAGGGCAAGGAAATATCCCAGTGGAATCTCGATAAACCAAAAGCAAATGATGTTGACGACGGTCGGTGTACGAGTGTCACCAGCACCGTTGAACGATTGGCTTATGACCATGCCATAGGCGAAAAAAAGATAGCCGGCGCAAAAGATCCTCAGGCTCAAAATGCCGGCCTCAATGACTTTCGGGTCGTCTGTGAAAAACCCGATTAGGGAGGGAGCGAAAATGAAATAAATGATGGAGACACTGAGCAGGAACAACATATTTACAAAAGCGCTGCGCCAGACCGAAGTTTCCGCTCTTTCCGGTTGGCCTGCACCAAGGTTTTGCCCCGTGAGGGTAGACGCAGCATTGGCAATGCCCCAGGCTGGCAAAATCGTAAAAATGAGGATGCGTATGGCAATTACATAACCGGCAACCGTCTCACTGCCGAAATTGGCTACGATACGCATGAGGAATACCCAGCTGGCAGAGGCGATCAGAAATTGCCCTGCCCCCGTTGAGGCCACATCGACCAGTTTTCGAATGATGGTCCAGTCAAATTTGAGAGAAGACTTTTTGGGTGATAAAATGCCGGTTCCCTTGGTGAGCAGCCAGGTTTGATAAGCCACACCCAAGCCCCTTCCTAGGGTCGTCGCCACGGCAGCTCCGGTGACGCCCAATTCCGGAAAAGGCCCGTAACCGAAAATCAACAGCGGGTCGAGAATGATATTGGCAATATTGGCGATCCATAAGGATTTCATCGCCAGGTTGGCATTGCCTGCCCCCCGAAAAATGGCATTGTTTACAAAAAGTAAAAGGATGACGATATTCGATCCCAGTAGTATCCTGGTATAGGTGGAACCACTGGCAACCACGGTTTCACTTCCTCCCATCAGCCTGAGAATATCCCCGGCGAAAATGAAGGCCGGGATCCCTATGATAACGGAGATGAAAATACTAATCAGAATCGCCTGGACGGCAGCATGAGAGGCTTCTTCCTTTTTCTTTTCTCCCACCCTCCGTGAAACCATGGCGGTGGCGGCCATCGCCAACCCCATCGCCATGGAATAGATCAGGGTGTTGATGGATTCTGTTAGCCCCACGGTGGCTACAGCATCCACCCCCACCTGTCCGACAAAATAGATGTCGACGATGGAGAAAAGGGATTCCATCAACATTTCCAGCACCATGGGAATCGCCAGCAATAGGATTGCCCGATTGATGCTGCCGGAAGTGAAGTCCAGTTCTTTGCCGTGGATGGCGTCGGAAATAAGACGTAAGGTTTTATTCATGATTTACTGGATAACTGGTTGCTGGTTGCTCGTTGCTGGTTTGTTGGTTGCTGGTTTGCTCGTTGCTGGTTTGCTGGTTGCTGGCTCATTTACGTGCCGGGAAACAAGTACCCTGTAACGAGTAAACCCTATTTTGGTAACTCTAATACCAAAAACGGCACAAATTAGTTTCCTAAACATAAAAAACTTTATCTTCGGGAGAAAAACTATGAGAGGTGCTCTTCTAATTACCCTTTTTCTCCAATTTATTACCTTATCAACATTTGCCCAGGTACCCACCATTCAGGATTGTCTGGGGGCCATTCCTGTTTGTCAGCAGACTTATGTTGAAACCGTTTCCCCTTCCGGAACAGGGAATTATCCCAACGAGATAAACGGGTTAAATAGTTGTACCGATGGGGAGATCAATTCTGTATGGTACGTATTTACGGCCAACGAGGATGGGAATCTCGGTTTTGTCATTACGCCTAACAATTTGAATGACGATTACGATTGGGCACTTTTTGATATTACCAATGCTACCTGCGAGGATATTTTTTCAAATTCAAGCCTCCAGGTGAGTTGCAATGCTTCGGGGGGTACGGGCTGTCATGGTCCCACAGGAGCCAACGGTGATTCCAACTGGAATGTACAGGGGCCGGGGTGTTTCGCCAATCCGCCTTCTCAGTTTGCAGGGAATTCCGCTTTCAACGATTTTGTACCGATGTTGCAGGGCAATACCTATGTGTTGATGGTTTCCAACTGGACGGGTTCACAGGACGGCTACACCATTGATTTCGGAAGCTCAACCGGGTTGGGGATTATTGATGAAACCTTGCCAGACATTCAGGGGGCGCAATTCCCGGATGAGTGTAATGAAAATACGATAAGCATTGAATTTTCAGAATATATCCAGTGCGGTACAATCGAAGCATCCAATTTTGCCCTTGCTGGTCCGGGCGGACCTTATACCTTGAGCCTGACTTCTGCGGGCTGTGATGCGGGAGGGGAACAGGAAAGATATTTCACGCTTACCGTTGATCCGCCATTACAGGGCCTTGGAAATTACCAATTGGCTTTGATTACAGATGGTGCCACCGAGGTGCTCGATCTGTGTGACAATCCCGCCCAATCTCAGTTCATCCCTTTTAGTATTGTGGTGCCAATTTCGGTCAGCCCGAATATCGGACCCGACACTACCTTACTTTGTGATGGGAATACCCTTGTCCTGGATGCTACATTCCCCGGAGCGACTGCCTATCAATGGCAGGATGGCAGTACGAATGCCGAACTTTCCATCAATACTGGTGGAATTTATGCGGTTACTGTCACAGCCCTTTGCGGAACAGGAGTGGATTCCGTGGAGGTCGTCGTCCAGCTGGATGTGCCGGTAGTTGAGCTTGGGGCGGATGAGGTCCTTTGCGTTGGGGAGACCCTGTCTTTGGATGTGACTAATGACCTGGCTACCTATTTGTGGCAGGATGGAAGTGTAGGTCCAAATTTTGAAGTAACGACTTCGGGGAGTTATTCCGTTGACGTGACCAATGCCTGCGGTACGGTATCCGATGCCATTGAGGTGGATTATTATCTTCCTTTGACTTTGGCTTTGGGGGCTGACCAGGTGTTGTGTGAAGGAGATACCCTGTGGATGGATGTTACGCATCCCGACCTGGCCACCTATTTGTGGGAAGATGGAAGTATTTCCCCACAGAGGAATATTACCCAAACAGGCACTTATGCCGTAACGGTAACCACACCTTGTGAAACCCTTTCAGACATGATCCTTGTCGAGTTTATCGGTGAACCGTTTTTCGACCTTGGGAAGGATACGGTTTTGTGTAACGGACAAACCCTTGGTTTTGACCTGAGCGTGGCCGGGGCAACCTACCAGTGGCAGGATGGGAGCACCTTACCGACTTATACGGTTTCACAGAGTGGTGATTACAAAGTAACCATTCAGACTGCCTGTAATGATATTGTGGATAGCATCAATGTATTTATCCTGGATACCATCCAGACCAAACTGGGAAGAGATACCTTCCTTTGCCCGGGATATGATATCCGGCTGGATGCCTCTGCCGGGGCGGGAACCCTTGCGGCATATGAATGGCAGGATGGGCAGGATGTAGCCGTTTATAAAGTTCCAACTCCTGGGATCTACACGGTCAGAGCCTACAATATATGTGAAGAAATTTTCGACCAGGTGGTGATCTTTGAATGTGAAGTGTGTGATGTATATGTGCCCAATGCATTTTCGCCCAATGATGATGGCATAAATGATTACCTTCAGCCTTTATCTGATTGCCCGCTGGTGGATTTTAACATGATCGTATTCGATCGATGGGGCGGAATGATTTTTGAATCGGATAGTCCTGATAAGGGATGGGGCGGGGAGTATCGTGGCGAACCGGCAGGGGAAGGATATTACGTGTGGTTTATGTCTTTCCGTGTGTTTGAGAACAACAGGTGGAGAGATGTAGAGATTGAGGGAGGAGTGGCTTTGTTGAGGTGAGTTCTGGGGGCTTGATACTGGTTACTCGTTACTGGTTGCTCGTTGACATGTTGCTGGTTTGGCGATATATATTTTATTGGGAAACCAGGGATTGTCTTTAGCCCGCAGATCGAGGGAAGAAAAGAGGGGTTTTGAAAAATTGAGCACTAAAAAATTGAAAATGGTTAAGGAAATAAATGATAAGGTATTTGATCGATTTCCCGTTTTGGAGAGCGAGCGATTGTTGTTCCGGGCATTTGAATTGGGAGATGCCCCGGGTTTTTTTGCCCTCCGTTCGGATGAAAGAGTCATGCAGTTCATGGATTCGGTATGGCACAGGAGTTTGAGTGATTCGGAAGCAAAGATCAAAGAAATCCTGGAGGATTTTAAGGCAAAAAAGGGGATCAACTGGGTGATTGAGGAAAAAAACTCCAACAAATTTGCCGGATATTTTTGCTTTTGGAAGCTGGATCGGCATAATAGAAGAGCAGAGATTGGATATTCGCTGTTACCTGAATATTGGGGAAAGGGGTATATGACGGAAACACTTCAGCTTTTGCTGGATTTTGGGTTTGAGGAGATGGCGATTCATAGCATGGAGGCGAATGTCAACTCAAAGAATGTCCCTTCCATAAAGTTACTCCTGAAATTGGGGTTTCAAAAGGAAGCTCATTTTCGGGAGAATTATTTCTTTGAAGGGAAGTTTTTGGACAGTGAAATATTTTGCTTGCTGACCTCAGATTGGAATAAATAAAATTATTGAATATGGGACTCAACGTCATCATCACGGGGGCAACAGGAATGGTTGGAAAAGGAGTGTTGTTGGAATGCCTGGACAGCAAAACCATTGACTCAGTTTTAGTAGTGAACAGGAATGCCCTGGGAATGGAGCATCCGAAATTGAAGGAACTCATTGTGGAAGATTTTTTCAACCTGGTTCCGATTGAAAAGGATCTCGTAGGTTACGATGCCTGTTTCTTTTGCCTGGGCATCACCAGCGTCGGAACACCAGAAGATGTTTATCAAAAAATAACCTACGATTTGACAATGAATTTTGCTAAAACGCTGCTTAAACAAAACGAAAATATGACCTTCTGTTACGTCTCCGGGCAAGGCACGGATTCTACGGAAAAGGGGCGTACCCGGTGGGCAAGGGTCAAAGGGAAAACGGAAAATGATCTGCTAAACTTAGGGTTTAAATCAGCTTATATGTTCCGTCCGGGATTTATTCAACCACAACGAGGCATCACGTCAAGAACAAAACTATACAACCTGCTTTACGTTTTTTTCAGCCCGCTTTATGCCATTTTGAAACACTTTCCCGGTGCAGCGACCAGCACGACCAATATGGGATTGGCCATGATCAGGGTAGCTTCGGCGGGAAGCCCCAAAACAATCCTGGGAAACAGTGACATCAATTTGCTGGTAAAGGAAATTATTTAATTTAAAACTTTTTTGTTTATTATTTTTATTTTTAAAACATTTATAGGTATATTGGGTTCCTTTTTAATTTTTCTCAATCTACCAAATGATAACAAAAGACATTTTATGGAAAGGCGTCCTTGAGGATTTTTTTGAAGATTTTTTGCGCTATTTTTTTTCGGAAGTCATTTCTGAAATAGACTTTAATCGGGAGTTTGAGTTTTTGGACAAAGAACTGGAACAATTATTCCCGGATTCAGTGGCTTCCCAAAGATTTGTTGACAAGCTGGTGAAAATATATCTTCGTAATGGGCAAGAAAAATGGATATTATGTCACGTTGAAGTTCAGGGATATGAGGATTTTGCTTTTTCTCATAGGATGTTTACCTATTATTATCGGATAATTGACAAATATAATAAACCGGTTACGGCTTTAGCTATTTTTACCGATCACCGTTTTTCTTTTCACCCAAAATTTTATAAAAGTGAATTTTGGGGTACCAGCATTCTATACAATTACCGAACGTATAAAGTATTGGAAAAAAGCAAAAAAGAATTTGCTGAAAACCCTCAAAATCCATTTTCTATAATATTAGAAACGGTCTGGATTGAACTACAAAAGGGTAAGGATGTAAATCGTCTTGAATTGAAACTAAAAATGGCAAAAACGCTATTTGAGAGGGGATATCCCAAATGGAAAATCGAACGATTGTTCAACTTTATCAGTTATTATATCAATTTGGAAAAAGTACAGGAAAAGCGTATTTTTGATAACAATATTCAACCATTAATCAAAAAATCAGAGCCTATGGGAATCATGGAAGCCATTGAACAGGAACTTAAAAGACAAGGAAAAGAGCAAGGGTATGCGGAAGGAAGGGCTGAAGGACTCGAAGAAGGACTTGAACAGGGGCTCGAACAGGGACTTGAACAGGGGAAATTAGAGGCCTTGTCAAGAGTGGTTGAGACCTTAAAAACCAATGGAATGGATTCAAGTCAAATTGGAGATTTGTTAAAACTGGATTTATCTTTTGTTGAGGAATTGTTTTTTTATCAATCCAGAAAAAATAAAGATAACCAATAAACAGATAAAAAGGAATTATCCCGGCAGGGGATCGGGTCAAAATTATAATTTTCATGACTAGTGGTTTACCAAGTCTAAAAATTAGGGCTATATTAATTGTAAATATTATTTATTCCTTTGCATAACAATTATTTATAACAATATCTTCAATGTTCAATACTCGGAAATTTAGTATTGACAAACCAC
This sequence comes from Lewinellaceae bacterium, assembly GCA_020636105.1. Lineage (NCBI taxonomy): Bacteria > Pseudomonadati > Bacteroidota > Saprospiria > Saprospirales > Lewinellaceae > Lewinellaceae bacterium. Next base: position 1,366,825 of record JACJYL010000002.1, on the reverse strand, counting down.
TAGCCTTTATCAAAAAAATATGTCAATAGACAATTTTAAAATAAAAGGTTTATCTGAAGAACAGGTAATTCAGTCACGCAAAACATACGGTTACAACCGCCTGGAGTATAAAAAAGAAAACAAATTTTTTGCGGCCATAAAAAGTTTTCTCCGGGAACCCATGATCCTCTTGTTGCTGGCCGCTTCTTCCATTTATTTTATTACCGGGCATACAGGAGACGGGATTTTCCTGGCGGTGGCCATTGTTTTGGTGTGGACCATTTCCCTATATCAGGATTCGAGGAGCCGGCAGGCGCTGGAGAAGTTAAAAACCTTTACCCAGCCCAATTGCAAGGTAATACGAGAGGGAGAGGTGGAAGAGATCAAAAGCGAAGAATTGGTGGTGGGAGACAGCCTGATGGTGGAAGAAGGAACCATTATTTCGGCTGACGGCACCATCGTTCATTCCAATGATTTTTCGGTCAACGAATCCATTCTTACCGGGGAATCCTTCACCGTTTACAAGGATCAATCCAAAGAAGATCATTTTATTTTTAGGGGCACGACGGTAGCCAGCGGACTGGCCATTGCAACCATAACTGCCATAGGCAATGCCACCCAGATCGGGAAGATCGGAAAAAGCCTGGAAAGTATTCAGGAAGAAAAGACTCCCCTCGAAAGACAGATCAATGATTTTGTCAAAAAAATGGTCATTGCAGGGGCCGTAATTTTTTTGATTGTATGGGTACTCAATTATGCAAGGTCTCTTGATCTGCTCCATAGCCTGCTCAATGCACTGACCCTTGCCATGAGTATTCTGCCGGAAGAGATTCCGGTGGCCTTTACTACTTTTATGGCACTGGGCTCCTGGCGGCTCATGAAATTAGGCATCGTGGTCAAACAGATGAAAACGGTAGAGACCCTCGGAAGTGCCACGGTCATTTGTACCGATAAAACAGGAACCATCACAGAGAATAAAATGGACCTGGCAAAACTTTTTTTACAGAATACTGGTGAAACGGTTGGCATCGATCATGATCTATCGAAGGAAGAAAGAGCTTTGATACGGTTGGCCATGTGGGCGAGCGAGCCCATTCCTTTCGATCCCATGGAGGAAGCCCTGCACCAGGCTTATGCCACATATCTCGACGTTGATGAACGACCCGATTTTAAAATGATCCACGAATATCCCCTCGGAGGGAAACCTCCTATGATGACTCATATCTTCCAAAACGGGAAAGGGGAACGCATTATCGCTGCCAAAGGGGCGCCGGAGTCCTTTATGGAAATTTCCAACCTTTCATCGGAGGATAAACGCAAAATTGAAGCGGCAGTGCATATGCTGGCAGTCGAAGGGTACCGGGTTTTAGGTGTAGGAGAGGTGCTCAATCATAGTGGTGATTTTCCCGAACAACAACAACAATTTCGTTTTGATTTTAAAGGCATTGTCGCCTTTTATGACCCGCCCAAAAAAAATATTCTTACTGTTTTTGAAGATTTTGAAAAGGCGGGAATTTCCGTAAAAATAGTCACAGGGGATAATGCCACCACTACCCGTGCCATTGCCAAACAAGTTGGGTTCAAGGGGTATGATAAAAGCCTTAGCGGAGAAGCATTGATGCAAATGACGGATGGCGAACTGGAAGAAGTCGTCCCGCACACCATGGTGTTTACCCGCATGTTCCCGGAAGCTAAGCTGAAAATCATCAATGCCCTGAAAAAAAGAAATGAGATCGTCGCAATGACTGGCGATGGTGTCAATGACGGCCCTGCACTGAAAGCGGCACATATCGGCATTGCCATGGGAAAAAAAGGAACAGAAATTGCCAAACAGGCGGCTTCTCTGATTCTCGTGGAAGATGATTTTTCAAAAATGGTGGATGCCATCGCTATGGGACGAAGGATTTATACCAATTTAAAAAAGGCCATTCGATACATTATTTCCATCCATATTCCCATTGTTTTGATGGTCTTTATTCCCCTTGCCCTGGGTTGGATTTATCCCAATATTTTTTCTCCCATTCACGTCATTTTGTTTGAATTGATCATGGGGCCGACCTGTTCCATCATTTACGAAAATGAACCCATGGAAAAAAATACCATGATCGAAAAACCGAGGCCGTTTACTGCTACATTTTTCAATTGGAAAGAACTTACCACCAGCATCATCCAGGGACTTATGATCACCCTCGGCACTTTGCTGGTTTATCAATATGCCGTTTATAACGGCGTGGATGAATTGCAAACCCGGGCCATGGTTTTCACAACCATGATTTCCGCCAATATATTTCTGACTTTGGTCAACCGGTCTTTTTATTACTCAATGCTTACCACCCTAAAGCACAAAAACAACCTGGTGCCGATCATCATTGGGATCACAATCCTGATCGCGGGGACCTTACTTTTTGTACCGCCCCTTACGACATTCTTTGAGATGGAATCCATTGATCTTCACCAGCTTTTGGTCAGCATTGGAGCGGGCTTTTTATTCGTAGTTTGGTATGAAGGGGTGAAAGGATGGAAAAGATGGCAAGGGAAAAGGCGTAAGTCCACTCAATAGTTTTTGAACCGTTTTTAGGGGGGCAGTTCAGTGGTTCGAATTGTTCAAATGGAGCGTAGCGACATCCCTGCATTAAATGCAGAGGACAGGTTCCCGTATCGTAGGTCGGGAGGGTTTCAAATTGTTCCAATCTCCTTCAATCTTCCTCAATCTCCTTCAATCTCCATCCCTGCATTCAAGGTGTTCCGAGGATCGAAAATTTAGTTTCAACGGTAGTACATCAAAATTGCGCCAAATGCAGTGATCAGCGCAATGAGCACGCTGGCCATCCTGATGGAATACTGAATGTGATTGGTGAATGTTTCAATCTCCTCTTTCATATGCGGGTAGCGTGGGAAGATCTCTTCTGCCATCCGTTTTTTGTTGAATAAATGTTTGGCGCTAAACTCTACATTGTTTTGCACGAGTTTTTTATAGGACTTCAGCACTTTGATCCTGAAGTAAACATTCAGAAACAGCATAGCGATGAACAGGCCGATGACAATGGTGATGAGCAGGATGTACATATTTGTGCTAATATTTTCCCAAAAGTAAGTGTTTTTGGACAATTCGCCCCGGCATTTAGTTTATTCCTGTTTTATTAATTTTCATCACTGTAAAGAATATATTCCCAAGTTAAGATACTCAATGTTCTAATAGATTGCCCGAAAGATATCCTCCATTTAATTGGTAAACCAGGGTAAAAAAAATTATCTTTGCTCACAAATGCAACATGCTGATTTTTCTTCTTAATCCATTGAGTTAAATCGGTTGAGGCGATAAAAAATTCTCTTAAAGCATGAATAAAACCGAATTAGGATCAATCGATACAACCATTGATGCACGAGGTGTTGCAACAATAACCTTTTCGCATCCGGCACACAATTCTTTGCCGGGACTTTTACTCAAAAAATTTGCAGAGGCCATCACTGAAGCGGGAGAAAATCCTGAAATCAAAGTCATTGTTATTAAAAGTGACGGGGAGCGCACTTTTTGTGCCGGGGCCAGTTTTGACGAACTGATCTCCATCAAGGATTTCGAGACCGGCAAAAAGTTTTTCATGGGGTTTGCCAACCTCATCAATTCGATGCGCAAATGCCCTAAATTTATCATTGGAAGAGTACATGGAAAAGCGGTTGGCGGAGGAGTAGGATTAGCCGCAGCGATGGATTATTGTATGGCTACTAAATATGCTTCAATTAAACTGAGCGAACTGGCGGTAGGGATCGGCCCCTTTGTTGTGGGGCCTGCAGTAGAACGCAAAATGGGTAAAGCGGCCATGACTTTATTAGCCATCAATGCCACGGAATGGAAAACAGCCAAATGGGCCAAAAATAAAGGCCTTTTTGATGAACTGTTTGATGAGGTAACTTATATGGACGATTATATCGATCGCCTTGCGGGTAAACTGGCCGCGAGCAATCCCGAAGCGATGCGATTACTCAAAAAGGCCTTCTGGGAAGAAGCCGACCACTGGGATGTATTGCTGGAGAAAAGGGCTGAAATGAGCGGACACCTGGTGTTGTCGGATTATACGGTAAACGCGATCTCTGAATTTAAAAATGCCTAATGGTCAGAGCCATTATTATTGCTGATTCACCAGCAACGAGCAACCAGTAACGAGCAACCAGTAACGAGCAACGAGCAACCAGCAACGAGCAACCAGCAACGAGCAACCAGCAACGAGCAACCAGCAACCAGTAACGAGCAACCAGCAATATGGATCCAAAATTATTCAAAGAAATTTTTATCAAAACAGTAGATGTCCAGTTGAAGAAAAATGATCCGCCACAAACGCGGGAGACTCTGGATCGACTGATGAAAGAAGGGTATTCGGAAGAAGATGCCAAACTGGTCATTGCGCAGTGTGTGGCTTCGGAAATGGTGAAGGTGCTGTCGACCAAAACGCCCTTCAATGCCGCTCGTTTTGTAAAGTGTCTTGAGCGATTGCCTGAGCCTCCAATGGATTAAACTTTCGGCTTGATCCGGTGCTCGAAATATCAACTTTGACTCTTTTGAGCCTTTAGTTTTAAGTTAAAAAAACTTGCTTTATTGGAAAATTTTACTTAAAATATGGCAAGTAAAAACAACGTTTTTTGAGTATTGAAATTCCCCTGTAATACCCTTTTTAGGAAGACCAAATCAGCCTATACCAATAAAATTCAATCGTCATGATTGCAGCCAAACCAAAGATGTCCAAAAAAATATTATTAGAAGCGTTTGAGCTTATGGCTACTGCTAAAGCCATGACCGAGCTTTATGAAGATCACTTTAAATTTGTCTCCAAATACGTTCATGCTACTTCAAGGGGGCATGAGGCCATTCAATTGGCTGTGGGGATGCAATTGCTTCCACAGGATTACGCCTGGCCTTACTACCGGGATGATTCCATGCTGCTTGGAATGGGATTGGAACCCTACGAGCTGATGTTGCAGTTGATGGCCAAAAAAGACGATCCTTTTTCCGGAGGGCGCTCTTATTACAGCCATCCGAGTTTACGCCGCGAAGACAAACCAAAAATCCCCCACCAGTCTTCCGCCACAGGTATGCAGGCTATCCCGGCTACCGGGGCAGCGATGGGGATGCAATACAAGGAAGAGGAAGGCCTGGCACCTTTAGTAGATGAAAAACCCCTGGTCGTTTGTTCCCTGGGAGATGCTTCCGTAACAGAAGGGGAAGTGGCCGAAGCTTTTCAGATGGCAGCATTGAAACAACTCCCCATCCTCTACCTGGTACAGGATAACGGATGGGACATTTCCGCGAATGCAGCAGAAACACGTGCCCAGGATGCTGATGAATATATCAAAGGATTTCATGGGGTGGAGAGCCGTAGTATTGATGGCACGGATTTCTTTGAATGTTATAAAACGGTCCGGGAAGTTTTTCATATCATTCGTACAGAAAGACGACCCTTTCTCATCCATGCCAAAGTTCCGTTGCTCAACCACCATACTTCAGGGGTTCGCATGGAATGGTATCGCGACGACCTGGAAGAACACCGGTTACGGGATCCTTTTCCGTTATTTTGGAACCAGCTGTTAGAGGAAGGGGTCACAGAAAAGGAATTAAAAAACCTGGTAAAAAAGGCGGAAAAGAAGGTGGCGGCCGATTTTGAAAAGGCTAAAAATGCGGAAGATCCTGATCCGGCCTCCCTGCATGATCATGCCTTCGCTCCCGGAGCCATTACTGAAGAAAAAGGACAAAGAGCCGAAGAAGGAAAAGCCGTTATTCCTATGGTGGATGCGGCCCTCCATGCCATCAAAGAACTAATGGAAGACCATCCGGAGTGCCTGCTTTACGGACAGGATGTGGGGCATCGGCTGGGAGGTGTTTTTCGTGAAGCGGCAACGCTTTCTCAAAAATTTGGAAAACACCGGGTTTTTAATACGCCCATCCAGGAAGCCTTTATCATTGGCAGTACCGTGGGGATGTCTGCCGTGGGATTAAAACCCATCGTAGAAGTCCAGTTTGCCGATTATATCTGGCCGGGACTCAACCAGTTGTTTACCGAGGTGAGCCGTTCCTGTTACCTGAGCCAGGGGAAATGGCCGGTGAGTTGTGTCATACGTGTGCCCATCGGAGCCTACGGAAGCGGAGGCCCTTATCACTCTTCCAGTGTGGAAACCGTAGTGGCCAATATTCGGGGCATCAAGATCGCCTACCCAAGTACGGCAGCAGATATGAAGGGATTGATGAAATCCGCCTGGCTCGACCCCAACCCGGTGGTGATCTTTGAACACAAAGGATTATACTGGTCAAAGGTAAGTGGTACTAAATCTGCTATGAACGTGGAACCGTCAAAGGATTATATTATACCTTTCGGCAAAGCAAGAATTGCGCTGGAAGCCGATAAATCCCGTGTTGAAAAAGGAGAAAGCCTCTTGGTGGTTTCCTATGGCCGCGGGGTACACTGGTCGCTGAATGGCGCAGAATATTTTCCCGGGCAAATCGAGATCATCGACCTGAGGACACTGGCGCCTCTCGATGAAGAAACCATTTTTGCTGCAGCAAAAAAGCATGGAAAAATACTGGTCATTACCGAGGATATTGCCAGAAATTCCTTTGCGGAAAGTCTTGCAGGAAGGATTCAGTCCGAGTGTTTTGAATATCTGGATGCACCGGTTCGGGTTTTCGGGGCAGAGGAGGTGCCTGCAATTCCGTTGAATGCTGTGATGGAAATGGCAATGTTCCCTTCCAAGAAAAAAGTGGCGGATCAGATGAGGCAGATGCTGGATTATTAAGGGAAAAAGGAGATAAATGACAATGCTAAATGGGTTGCATCCTTTCTGGGGAAAGCATTTTGTCGAAATGTTTAATTAGAATTGTTCGTGAAAATTTAACCGCAATGGGCGCAAAGTATTCTTCGCGTCCATTGCGGTTAAAAAATAAAAACCCGACTTTATACTTTCGGTCACGGGTAAATTTCATAGCTGATTTTTTAATGCTGAATCCGTCTTTCAGCTATTTCCTTTGATTCCCGTGGCGCAGCCGAAAAAATAACGGGTCATTTCAACTTCCAGGCCTGCCTTCCGGAAGATTTCTTTTGCGTTTTTGGCATTCTGAAAATTTTCGGTGTAGATGCCCAGCATGCTGTAATTATCGGGATCGCCGAGGAAGAGCCATCCCAGCACGGGAATGATCTTTTTGAGATAGAACATATAAAACACTTTTAAGCCGGTTGTTTCAGGCACCGAAACATCGATGAGCGAAAATTGCCCCCCGGGTTTGAGGATGCGCCGGATCTCTTTCGCCAGGTCCATGAGCTGGTCAGGAGAAAAGGTTTTGATGCCAAAGCCCGAAATGACGGCATCCACCGATTGGGCAGGGATGTCATTGTCAAAAACATTGGCCTTTTTTATGTCAATATTAAAATTTTTAAACTTTTCCTTTCTGCGGTAGGCGTGCTTGAGCATACCTTCGGAAAAATCGAGGGCAATGATCTTTCCTTTGTTTCCTGTTTTTTTTAAAATATATGGCCAGCATTCTCCCATGCCCGTCATCAGGTCGGCGACGGTTTGTCCTTTTTGTATACTAATGCTGTTGATGCTTTGCCTTCTCCACCGGGCACTGAATCCAAAGGAGGTGATGTAGTTCATACGGGTATATGAGCCACTCATCTTGTCGAAAAGGACTTTGATGAATTCGGGATGGTAGATAGGGTCCATAAATGAAGTGTTTTGCAATTGAGGAGGTAAATTTATCGAAAAGCACGAAATAACTCAAATTATGCTTTATTTTGGCAGGAAAGTAATACCGTTAGCCGTAAACCCTACACCGTTGACCGTTAAAACCCTCTTCAGCTTATGCCGCATACTAAACACCAGGTAAGCTTTACCGCCGCTATTTTACCCGTTTTATTTTTGTTGTTTTTGATCATTTACGGAGTGGTTTTGCGTCCCCAGCTTTGGGGACAGGGTGATCTTCCGCTGGAAATGATCTTTTTGCTGGCCGCCAGTTTTGCGATTGGAGAATTGCTGATCCTCAAAGTGCCATGGATCACCATTCAAAATGCTATTTCCGATAAACTGGCCAAGGCTTTTCCTGCTATTTTGATCCTCTTTTGTATTGGTCTGATCATTGGTTCATGGATTATTTCGGGCACCATTCCCATGCTCATTTTTTATGGCATCAAATGGATCAACCCCAATTTTATTTATGTGCTGGCCTTTTTGATCCTGATCATTTTTTCGCTGTTGACGGGAACCTCATGGGGATCTATCGGGACGGTGGGTGTGGTGGTCCTGGGTGTTGCCGTGGCTAAGGATGCGGATTTGGGCATCACCGCCGGAGCCATTATCGGGGGAGCCTTTTTTGGGGATAAATTGTCTCCCTTGTCAGACACCACCAATATGGCGGCCATGGCCACCGATGTGGATCTTTATGACCACATCCGTTCCATGATGTACACCACCTTGCCGTCGGCGATTCTCGCGGCCACCATTTTTCTGATCATGGGATGGGTTTTCCCTCCGTTGGTGACAGACGGAAACAATCCTGAGGTGCAGGCTACTTTGGATAACATAGCACAATTGTTCCATTTTAACCTGCTGTTGCTGCTGCCTCCTGTTTTTGTGCTGATAGGCTCCTTTCGGAAATGGCCCACTTTGCCCACTTTGATCGGATGTTCCCTGCTCGCAGCGGTGTTGGCGCTGGTCTTCCAGGGATTTTCCCTTGACCAGGTGATTACCACACTTTTGCATGGCTTCGATATGGATATGACGCCCTATGCTGAAACCATGCCTCCTACCATCCACGAACTGTTTGAAAGGGGAGGATTGTACGCCCTCATCAACGCCATCGTTTTTGCCCTTTTTGTTTTCGTTTTTATCGGAGTGCTGGATATCATTGATACCATGCCTCGGCTGGTGCACAAGCTTTTTGGGTTTGCGAATACGAGAACCAAAACAATATTGAGTTCATTGGTGGCCACCGGCATGACCAATGCCCTCACCTCCAACCAATACGCCACCAGTTTTATCATTGGGGATGCCTTTAAGCACAAGTACGATGAGCTAAAGATAGAACGGAAGGTGCTTTCCCGCTCCATCGAGGATTATGGCACCATGCTGGAAAGTGCGTTGCCCTGGACAGCGAGTACCATTTTTGCCACCACGGCACTTGGTATTTCGTATGCTTCCTATGCGCCCTGGCACCTGATGTCCATCATCAATCTGATCATCGCGCCGACCATAGCCATTTTGGGGATTGGTTGTTTTTATGAAAAGGGGAAAAAGATAGATAGAGATTGAGATAAATTGAGATAATTAGGTTGGTAACTTAGCGATCCTTGCGGTTAAACTTTTTTTGATTTGTTCTTTAACACCAAATGTAGAATACTTTGACATAAGGATTTTCTTAAAATTTGTATTATGAAACAAAAACATATCGAAACACTGCTCAGTCACTACGCCGAAGACCGGGAACGCTACCGGGGAGCTGTCGTGCCGCCCATTTTTCAAAACAGCCTGTTTACCCATCCGGACTGGGAAAGCATCGATGCCGCTTTTGATGACCGGGTGGACAGCCTGATCTATTCGCGAGGGCACAACCCGACGGTGCGTATGGTGGAGCAAAAACTGGCTGCGATTTCGGGAGCGGAACGGGCTTTATTGTTTCCTTCCGGCATGGCTGCGATCTCGGCGGTGGTGATGCATTGTCTGGAAAAAGATGCGCATGTCATTACCATTAAGAATATTTATGGTCCTGCCAACAATCTTTTAAATACGTATCTGCCGGATAAGATGGGGATAGAAGTCACCCAGGTGAGCGGGGAAATGGTGGAAGAATTTGAGCAGGCCATCCGCCCCAATACCCGGTTGATCTACCTGGAGAGCCCTTCTTCTGCCGTATTCAGTTTACAGGACATCAGGGCCGTGGCAGCATTGGCTAAGAAACACGGCATCAAAACCGCCATTGATAACAGCTGGGCCAGCCCCATGTTCCAAAGGCCGCTGGAAATGGGCATTGACCTGGAGATCCATTCGATTTCCAAATACATCGGCGGGCACAGCGACCTCGTAGGCGGATGTGTGATGGGCAGCGAAAAAGACATCAAGGATATTTTTGTCAGAGAATTTGAACTGCTTGGCGCGAAAACGGCACCATTTGAAGCCTGGCTGGTTTTAAGAAGTTTGAGAACCCTCCCGATCCGTATGCGCCAGCACCAGGAAAACGCTATGGCCGTGGCTGCCTTCCTGGAAAATCATCCCAAAATAGCTTTGGTGCGGTACCCGGGCCTGGAAAGTTTTCCACAGCGCGATTTGGCTTTGAAACAAATGAGTGGTTTCACCGGCCTGATGGGATTCCGGCTGGCGACCGAAAACCTGGAGCAAATCAAAGCTTTTTTCAACAGCCTGGAGATCTTCCGCATCGGCGTGAGCTGGGGCGGCCATGAAAGTCTTATTTACGCTCCGGCCATCAGTTACCTGAAAGAGCTAAAACCGGAGCAATTTGAAGCCATGGGCATTTCACTCGGGGATATGCGGATATCGGTGGGGTTGGAGCACAAGGAGGATCTGATTGCGGATTTGGAGCAGGCGTTGGGGAGGGTTTGATCTGAATAGGCGGGGTTTTAAATGGTTTCAAGTGGTTCCAGATTGTTTAAGGTTCAAGTTGTTCAAGGTTCAAATTGTTCCAATGGTTCAAGTTGTTCCAGATTGATATGAAACCATTTGAACCATTTGAACTTTTTGAACCATTTCCCATCCGCATACTGGTTTTGTTGCTTTTGAATCCTAACGGAAAAACGAAGGATTGTCATGGGGCATACACGACAGTTTTACTACAGCCGAGGTTGGCCATACCATTTCTTAACTATTTATGGTAAATTCACCAGCTAAATACAATTACCGTGAATAGAACAATTTTTTTCCTGCTTTTTCTTGGTCTTTTTTCTATTTCAAATGATGTGAGGGCCCAGATATGCGGGGGCAATCTCGGCGAAAACATATTTACAGACGGAGACTTCGGATCAGGAACGGCCAATATGCCGGCCTCCAACCCGATGATCGCACCGGGGTATATTTATACCACCAATCCGCCGCCTTCGGACGGGTATTATACGCTCAGTAATAACCTGGCCGCCTGGCCGGGACTCTACAGTGCCTGGCTGGGTATTGGCGACAACAGTACAGATCCATTCGGATATATGATGGTGATCAATGCAAGCTTTCAACCCGGGTTGTTTTATGAGCAGGAAGTGGATGGATTGTGCGACAATACCTTGTATGTTTTTAGGGCCGATGTGATCAACCTGATCAAAACCGGGACGCCCAATCATATTGATCCCAATGTCTCTTTTTTGATTGATGGGGTTGAATTTTTCACCACGGGCAATATTCCGAAAAATCAGCAATGGCAGACTTACGGGTTTACGTTTACCACCGCTCCCGGACAAACTTCGGTTGTTTTATCGCTGAAAAATAATGCCCCCGGAGGCAATGGTAATGATCTGGCATTGGATAACATCGAGTTTCGCCCATGTGGGCCCGAGGCGCTGGTTCTGCCGGTTGAAATAGAAAATATTTGTGAAGATGGTTCGCCGATAGATTTGGATGCTACGGTCATCGGGGATCAATACGATACTCCCGCTTTTCAGTGGCAGCAAAGTTTTGATGAAGGGATTACCTGGCAGAATATACCCGGCGCCAACAATCCCGTTTATACCCATAGCCAGCTATCTTCAGGTTATTATTACTATCGCTATCTGTTGGCCAATGGGCCCGGAAATTTGTCGAATTCGAAATGCCGGGTGGTTTCCAATGTGAAAATCGTTTACGTGGTGCCCAAATTTTACGAAATAAGGGATACGTTATGCGAGGGACTCTCCTTTACACTCAATGGCCATAGTTATACCCAAACAGGGGTTTATGTGGACAGTTTGGTGTCCTCCATCGGCTGTGACAGTATCCTGACCCTGGATCTTACCATAGTCCCTGATCCGGGTATCGTGGCGGAAGTGGTTGTCCAGAACCCGGGTTGTATTCAAACGACTGACGGAAGCCTGTTGATCCAAAATGTATTGAATGGCGTTTCTCCTCTTTCCTATTATTTCCAGGGGGCTCCGACCGGTTTGACCTTTTTTGAATCCCTCATAGCCGGGTCGTACACGATCGGTATCGAAGACCGGTACGGGTGTACTTATGAGGAGGAATTTTCTTTGCAACCTCCTACGGAATTTTTTGTGGATGCGGGCAGTGATGTTTTTGTTGAACTGGGGGAGTTGGTTACCATTCATCCGGTTACCAATACCGGGCTGGAAAGTTTTTACTGGTCGCCGGATCCGATGATGTGCGATCCTGAATGCTGGGATCTGGCGTGGTATCCAAAAGCCTCAACGGATCTTGTGCTCAATGCCGTTTCTGAAGACGGATGTGTGGCCTCGGATACGGTTCATGTAGGTGTTATCGGGAACCGGAAAGTATATATTCCCAATGTGTTTTCTCCGAATGCAGATGGTGTCAATGATTATTTTGCAGTATTCGGACCGGAACCACACCTCCAGAGTGTTCAAAAAATGATGGTTTTTGACCGTTGGGGGGCGCTCGTTTTTGAGCAGAAGGATTTTGCCCCTAACCGGGAGTCTTCAGGCTGGGACGGGCGTGTCAATGGCGATACTGCTCCGGTAGGGGTATACACTTATCTGGTTGAGATCCGTTTTTATGATGACCGGGTGTTGGAGTATTCCGGAGATGTGATGCTGGTGAAATGATGGGGTCCTTGAATAATTTAACCGCAAGGAACGCCAGGATTCTCTACCATACCTTTTTGGGGGAAGTCTTGAAAATTTATGGTTGGTTCTCGCAGATAAACGCAGAAAACGCAGATGGCATTTCACCTTGTTCCATCAGCGTGACAAAAAAATTGTACGGTAGAGAACGCCAGGAAGGCGCCAGGTTCGCCAAGAAGTTTTTCCGAACAATAGATCAGGCCGGAGCGGATAGCGCAGGGCGGCGCAGGGACGAGCACAACAAGGGATGGAAGCGGAAGCATGGAGCGGACAGCCCGGTGCCTAGCGGAGCGCAGGCATGGTGCCAGTCCTAATTTAATATGCTTTCCTAACCTGGAATCCGGTGGAATAACATGGCCAATATTAAAAAGATATTTTTTTCAGGAAATGTTCGGTTACAAATAAACATATATGTCCGAATAAAACCAGTGGTCACTCCCTGACTTTTCCATTTTAACATGTCCGGGATCAGGATTAGGAAGATTAGTGCTATTTGGCCTCGAATTCAGGTTGAATTTGAGTTTTGGGGGCGCAGGTAAAGCAAATGGAAGAGGATCATCAGCAATAAAAAGCCTTGCGATTTGTCCGTTTGGTAATTGATGCTCTTCGCCTTCTGAAAAATGAATATCGGTACCTGCGGCTTCGATATTTAAATCGGTTAATTCCTGGCCGGGCTGGTGGTTAATTAGAAAATACCGCCAAATGGTTTTTCGGACAGCAAAGTTCAGCTGGTAGGACGGGGGCGTTTGATCCTCTTCGGGGAGACTCAAGTCCAATATGATGACTCCTAAATGGGGTTGGGGATGAAAATGGTCATCAACGTACAAGGATGAAAGATCTGACTCAGTGACAAAAGCCTCAATGGAGAGGTTTGGACTTTCCAGGTTGTTATAAAAAACGAAGGTTTCCTCTTGATCCTTTAAAGGTAAATCTGTGAAGTTGAAAAAATACGGGTTGAGGGAAGCAAAATAAAAAGCTAAAGATTCCAGTGATTTTAAAGGCTCAACACTTTGATTTTGCTGGGGATAAAAGAAGTATAACTGGTTACCCGTTTGTTTGATTTGAATACTTGATGCATCCAGCACTCTTTGGGTCTCAGGAGAAGGATATACCTGGAAATCCTGTAACTTATTTTCCGGATAATACTGGTGATGAAATGAAATGGTGGCAGCAAGTTTATAAGTATTTATCATGATAATGGGTTTAAGGTTAAAAATAGGTCAATTTATTTTAAAAGTGTTCCTAACGTAGTAATGTCACGTCACCTGAAAAAACTTTTTCGGTCCCATTCAAAAATAAAGCCCGGATCATATAGGCATATACTCCCTGTGGGGCGGAGGCTCCGTTGAAGGTGCCGTCCCATCCTTTGTAAAGTCCGGCGCCTGAAATCTGGTCTTCAAAAAATACGAGATTTCCCCATCGGTCGAAAACGGAAAACGAAATGATCTTTTCAAGGGAAATGGGGGCATAACAGGTAAAAAAGTCGTTGATGCCATTATTGTCGGGCGAAAAAACGTTGGGAATATACAGGCTGTAATCGGGAATGACCCTGACGATGACCGAATCCACATCACTGCATCCGATATTGTTGCTTGCCTGGAAATATACTGTAGTCGATTTTGTGGGCTGGTACATGGGAAGGGTCAGGGTATTGCTGAGGATATTCCCATGATTATCATACCAGGTAAAAAGGTCAAAAATGGGATCGTAATAATCGGGCTGCAGATCAATGCTTTTGCCAAGGTCCAATAAAAGAAAGTCCGGCAATTGAACGCCGGCTCCTGTTCCTATTCCTGTGAGTTCCAGCGTGATGATGCTGTCACAACCTGCCGCATTGATGAGGGTCGTTTGATAGGTGCCTTCTTCCGTGGTGGCAATGTCATAAAAGGAATAGGGCTCTCCTGCACAAAAAGTGTCGCGAACGATGGCATAGCTGTTTTCCCTGACCTCCAGCATCAGTTGGGCAATGGAATCACACCCATCGGTCGCTTCGAACAGGGTTTCATAAACACCGGCCTGGGTGAGGGTGTCCGTTCCCCAAAGGTAAAATTCCGTTTCGCAAATGCTGGCTGTCTCTGTGCCGTAATAAGGAGGAATACGAAGGTCATATTCACGGGAGAGAAAACACCCGTCCGGAGTGGTGATGACCACCAGGTAAGTCCCCTCGGTATTGTTTATGGAGGTAAGCAACAAAGCAGGATTGGTTTCCCCGATCATGGCTATGCCGTCCTGGTACCACTGATATGAATTGCCGGCTTCTTCAGCTACCTGAAGGAGGAGGTTATTGTTGCAAATGCTTCCTGTGATCGATTCGAACGGGGTTCCGAAGGCTGTTGATTCCGCAAGGGTAAGCCGGTCCAGGAAAAAATAAGGATCGAGGTAATAATAGGGATTGGCCGAACAGCTTGGCCCCAGCACGATCACTTCGTAAGGCTGATCGGCGGTAAATTCAAAAACCACATTCACCCATTCGTTGGAGCCACTGACATAAGTTTCTCCGAGCTGGACATAATTTCCTGTGTTGGCCGGACACCCGACGGTGTTATTGTTGCCACCAAAGGGCAATTCATTGCAATTTGTCGCCGCGAAAACAGCGATTTTGAATCCCTGACTTCCCGGAACATTATCCCTGAAACCTACAAAAAAATCCAGCCGGTATGTTACGCCTGCTTCCATGGGTTGGGTGAGACAAGCTCCTACGTATTCCTTGAAATTGGTTCCCACCTGGGCTTGTCCGTCCCTGAATCCCACCCCTCCGTCGCCATCGGGAAAGGGTAGTGGGGCATAAGCAGGGATACTCGTATTGCCCAAATATCCGCCACAGGTATGAACGTAATCTGTAGTCGGTGCAGAAGCCTGTATCCAGTCAACGGCACAATTCAGCATGGCGTTGGCGGTCGGGCAGCAGGTCATTTCTTCAAATGAAGGGTTGGGGATCAGGGAAGAGGGCAGGAGGGAGTTGCAGGTACAATCATCATCATTCAGGTCGATCAGGCCGTCCCCGTCATCATCGATGGCGTTGTCGCAAATTTCCTGTGCAGTGGCCTGGACAGAGATCAGACTTAGGAAAAGCAAAAAGGCATTGAGGACAAAATTTTTCATATTGCTGTGTCTTTAACATCAGTGCGGTTGAGTAAGACTATTTGGTTTGCCGTATTAATTCATTGTTTCGTCGCGCAGATCACGCAGATATACGCAGATTAAAAGGAACTTTTTATAGATATCTGCGAACATCTGCGTGAATTTTCGGACAATGAATCCTGATGGCATTGAAACCATAAAATTATATAGTGACTTTAACCATCTAATACACCAATGTCTGCATGGCATGCGGAAAGATCGTCTGTTCAATGGCTTTCGTGCCAATGTACAGTTTGTAATTGATGGCGTTGTCGGTGTGATTCATGACTACTGTCGCCATCGAACCGTCTTCATTCAAAAAGGAAGTCGATAACAGGTGGCTTCTGCTGCAAACAGTGCTGACTCTTTTGGCACCAGGCCTGATGAATTTTGAGAAATGCCCGATATAATAATAAGAGGGCGTGTAAACGAGCGTGCCGGTGGGCAGGTCTGCATGGACCGGCGCGAAACATAAATTCAACACATGGTTTGGCCCGCCTGTTTCGTCGAGCAGGATATTCCAGTCGGTCCAGGCTACCGTTCCCTGGTTAAAATCGTTGATCATGGAGCGGCCGTACCGTTCCGCATTCGGAAAGTACTGGTATCTGGAGGGGTCAAAACTTTCATTACAGCCTTCTGTGAAAATGAGATTTTTGTCAGGGAATGATTCTTTTACGTTGTCCAGGTTGGTAAACATAGGGTCGCTGCCGGTCCAGGTTTCATACCAGTGGAAACCGACACCCCAGACGTATTTTGCAGCTTCAGGATCTTCCAGGATGGTGTTGGCGCGGTGGTTGATCAAATCCCGGTTGTGATCCCAGACGATTATTTTTTTGTCTCCGAGTCCTTCTTTTTCCAGGGTAGGGCCGAGGTGGTTTTTTAGGAAATCCCTTTCTTCTTCAGCGGTATAAATGCAGGATTCCCACCTTTGGGTGGCCATGGGTTCGTTTTGGATGGTGAGGCCCCAGATGGGAATGCCTTCGGCTTCATAGGCTTTAATAAATTTAGTGTAATAGAGTGCCCAGGCATCAGAATATTCAGACAGCAGTTTTCCCCCCTGGAGCATGTTGTTATTGGTTTTCATGAAAGCTGGCGGACTCCACGGACTGACATAAAGCGGTATCGCACCGCCGGCTGCTTCCATGACCTTTTTGATCAACGGAATGCGGTAGGTTTTGTCGTGGTCAATATTGAAAGTCCCCAAAGCTTTGTCTTCGTCCGAAACATAAGTATAACTTTCCTTGCTGAAATCACAGCTGTGGATGGTGGTTCTGGCCAGGCTGTAGCCGATGCCCTCTTCTTTATCGTAGTAGGCTTTTAACAATTCTGCCTGTTTGTCTTCCGGAAGGGCGGCGAAGACTTCTGCGGAAGCGTCGGTCAGTGCCCCGCCAATACCGAGGAATGTCTGGAATTTTTTTTCGGGATTTACAAAAATGCCAACCTCTGTTTCAAGGGGTTGCTCCGCGGCTGCGAAGGCGGCCTTGCCGGAAACGGCCAGTCTTAAATTCGGGGTTTCTGAAGTGGTGTAGATGGTCGCTTCTTTCCCTTCAACAGAGAATGACGCCTTAACAGGCTCCGGCTCCGGTTGTGGTGTTGTACATCCCGATAAGGCCAGAAGGGTGCCTAGAACGATAAAATTGATTTTCATAATTTTAAATTTATTTATGCAAGTGATTATTTTTGAAACAGGACGACCATTGAAATTGGAGGTATTTCGATATGACCTTTGGCGGTTTCCTCGCCGCTTAAATCAAAGAAATCAGCCCGGGCCCCAAAATGCCAGGAACCTTCCACTTCATAATTAACAGCCTCGCTCCGGGCATTGAAAATAACGTAAATATTTTTCCAGGGATCGCCATTGGCGTGGTTTTTTATCTGGTAGCTGATCAGGCCCTTTTCCACCCGTTTGAATTCCAGGTGATTTCTGACGTCTTCAGCGGAAGTCATCCTGAAAGCAGGGTGTAACTTCCTCAATTGGATCAGGTTTTTATAATAGTCAACCATATCCGCGTGGGTCACCTTCCAGTTCCAGTTAATTTGGTTGATAATATCCGGCAGGTTATAGGAGTTATGTTCTCCATTTTTGGTGCGTAACATCTCAGCCCCTGCGTGCAGGAAAGGAACGCCCTGTGAAGTCAATAACACGGCATTGGCCAATTTTGCCATAGAGACTAATGTGGCTTCACTTGCATCTTTCCTGGATGCTTTAAGTTTATCGTAAAGGGTCTGATTGTCGTGACAGGAAACATAGGAGATGGACTGCCAGGGGTCATTCGTCCATGGAGCTTTTGAATAATTCACTTGCTGGTAATTGATCTGGGGGTGCTGGATAGCGCCGATTATGCCAAACATTACAGAGGTTTCGCTGCTGTCCCCACCATTGACAAAACCGGTACTTTGTTCCTCGAAAACAGAGCCTTTCAGCCCATCGCGGAAATCATCACTAAAAGCTGACACGAGGGGCATTCCCCGTATATTTTTTTTCAGGGCGCGTTGATCAACGGGTAATGGGGAGTCGCCGGCAGTCCATCCTTCGCCATAAACGAATATATTGGGATTCACTTCCTTAAGCTTTGCAGTCAGCTCATTCATGGTCGTTATGTCGTGAATCCCCATCAGGTCGAAGCGGAAACCATCGAGATGGTATTCCCTGGCCCAATAGAGGACCGATTCTAAAATGTATTTCCTCACCATGGTTCTTTCTGAAGCGGTTTCGTTGCCACAACCCGAGGCGTTTGAATAACGGCCATCTTCCCAATGCCGGTAATAATACCCCGGCACTTCCAGGTTGAAATTAGAATTTTCCGTCCTGCCGGTATGGTTGTAAACCACATCCAGGATCACGCCGATGCCATTTTCATGGAAGGTTTTTACCATTTGTTTGAATTCCTTGATCCTCACTTCAGCATTGAAGGGATCAGTCGAAAATGATCCTTCAGGTACATTGTAATTTTGCGGATCGTAGCCCCAGTTGAACTGGGCGCTGTCCAGCCTGCTTTCGTCAATGGCATAATGGTCAAAGGTGGGTAACAAATGCACATGGGTGATGCCCAATTCCTTGAGGTGATCCAGTCCAGTAGCGACGCCTCCCGGTCCGGTGGTGCCGGCTTCAACCATGCCCAAATATTTGCCGGGCATACTCGATCCGGATTCGGGATGGATGGTGAGATCCCTGATGTGCAATTCGTAAATGATGGCTTCATTCGGAAAATTCACGGTAGGGCCTTCATCCTTTTCCCAACCTTCGGGGTTGGTTTTTCCCATATCCGTGACCATGGCCCTTTGCCCGTTAACCCCTACGGCTTGCGCGTAAATGCCTGGGGTTTCTTCCAGCCATTTGCCATCGATTTTTACCTGGAAAGTATAATAGGTGCCGTTTAAATCGCCGTCTATTTTTTTGGCCCACAGCCCATTTTTTCCGGTATCCATGTTGTAGGTATTGACAGGTTCGCTTTCCATGCCGCTTGTATACAAATGCAGCCGGACGTTTTCAGCAGAGGGAGACCATATTTTAAATGTCGTGGCTTGTGGGCTATAGTCCGGCCACAGGCTTACATCGCCCGGGGTAGGGTAGGATTCAAAAGAGCCTAAGTCAGGTTTATTTTGCTCGCAGGATGTCATAAAAAGGGTGATCAAGATTATTAAAATAAAGAAACGGTTCATACAATGTAATAATTATGGTTCAAGTATACCAATCGGGTTATTCCGGTTTTAAGCCCAGCCCTTTAATATAACCTTCATTTTGAAAATTATTGTTGTAAAGTGCTCCTTCCAGAAAATCATTCAGTGCCGCCTGTACTTTTTTAGGGTCGGGCCTGTTTTCCCGGACTTTTGCATAGGAACTCCGGTCACTTGCTGCGTATTCGGTGATCAAATGATAATGTTCCGGCTCTTCAAAATTCATGATCCCGGCGGTATTGTTCATTTTTTTATACGGCCAGAAACACCAGGGCACCTCGTATTCGTCCAGTAAGGTTCTGAAATCACTGACCCATTGATCGCTGTTTTCACCCGTTTCCCCAATGTAAACGGGAACCTGGTTCGTTTCCCTGAAATCCAGGTACTTCTGAATGGCTTCCTTTTTCACAGGAAACCAGTATTTGTGAAATTCATAAACGATATTATCGCCCATCATTTCTTTGAAAACATCAAAATTACCACTCCAGACCGAACCGTTGAGAAATATGATGTGATTCGGATCTACTTCGCGCACTTCTTTAATGATTCGTTGGTAAAGTAAAAAAAGTTGTTCATTAAAAAAATCCATTTCATCGTTAAAATAATGGGCGGCCGGTTCATTGATCAGATCATACCCCAAGACAATGGGTTCGTTTTTGTACCGGTCAGCAATTTTTAACCAAACCTCACTCATCAAATCCTGGGAAGACTGGCTTTTTAAAAGGTAAGGGTAACCGTAACTGTCGTCAATGTTATCCCCGGTTTGCCCTCCTGGGGCACAATGCATATCGAATAAGACATAAAGGTTTTCCTGTTTGCACCAATCCACGATCCGGTCAAAGTATTTGAAGCCGGAATTCCTCGATCCCATATAAAGGTCATCGGTGAACAATTTATAATGGAAAGGCAGCCTGATGTGATTACACCCGATGCGTTTCAGGTATTTGATGTCCTCGTAAGTGATGTAATTCTCCAGGTACTGATCCCAGAAGGCTTTCAGACTGTCCGGGCCAATGAGTTCGTACAACAATTCATCAATTTTACGCGGCGCATTCACCTGGCCCATTTTAAACATATAACCTTCCGGCACGAGCCAGTTGCCGAGATTGGTCCCTTTCAGGATAATTGGATTGCCTTCGGTGTCGATCACTTTTTGGCCATCGGTTTTCATGAAAACTTTGTTGACGGATGGTTCGTTTTTTGAATTTCCATCTTGAGTCTGACAGGAATAGACTAAAATGACCCAAAAAAGCAGGACGGTCACCTTGTGAAAATGTTGCATTTTGTATGGCTTTTAAAGTTGCTTTTATGTTGAAATTATTGAAAACTCAATATAGTGAAAAGAGGAAACATTAAGTAGTTTATTGGGGGTGAATTAATAGGTGAATAACTTCGGAAACATCAATTTAAGATCGTATTTTTAGCCAATTCAATTAATTGCCTGAAATAATCTCAAGGATGATGAAAAAAGGAAATATTTCAGATAAGGAGGCCGGAAAGTCCATCACAAGTGACCGAAAGAGAACGAATATTTTACGGGATGTGGAACATAACTCCATCAGCTTTTTAGTAAAAAAGATGCCTTCCTGGTTAAGTTCCAACATGCTTACAGGCATCGGTTTTTTGGGTAATTTTCTGGTTTTCCTGAGTTTTGTTGCCGCAGCCTATTTAAGCAAATATTGTCTGCTATTCGGGGTGTTTGGATTTTTAGTCAGCTGGTTTGGCGATTCGCTGGATGGTCGAATAGCTTATTACAGAAATATTCCCAGGAAATGGTATGGTTTTGTGCTCGATATTACGGTCGACTGGATAGGAATTCTTTTTATTGGTCTCGGTTTTATGATCTATGTGGAAGCACCATGGATCTATATCGGCTATGCTTTTGTCGTTTTGTATGGTTGGGAAATGTTGACTGCCATCTTACGATATAAAATTACCGGAAAATACTCAATAGATTCCGGAATTCTTGGCCCTACGGAAGTGCGGATCCTCATTTCCGCAATACTTGTCCTTGAGGTAATATTTACGGGATCAATTATTTATTTGGGTGCTTTAGCTATAGTAACTTTACTCGTCGTGAATATCCTTAGTTTTAATAAACTGTTGGATCTCGCCAATGACAGGGACCGGTCAGAGAAAAAGAAATTGACAAAATGATCAGCAAAATCATCATTTTCTTAAAAGCGCAGATGTCCGCTTTTATCGGCGGAATGGTCGATTACCTGGTAATGATCTTTTTTACGGAAGTGTTTCATTTCCATTATACCCTATCCATTGCCATTGGAGGGGTCATCGGGGCGATCGTTAATTTTAGCATTAACAAAAAATGGACTTTTCATTCCCCAAACATTCCCTATCAACAGCCCCTCACCAGACAATTCCTGAAGTTTGTTGCGGTAGTGATCAATAGCATTGTTTTAAAAGCAGCCGGTACGCATGGCATCACTACCTTCCTGGGGTTGGATTATAAGATCAGCAGGATCATTACCGATCTCATCGTATCCATTGGATTCAACTATACGCTGCAAAAATACTGGGTATTTAAAAAGGTGGATGTGGTTGAGGAGGGAGAAGAAACATGAATCATACCTTATTTACTTACTATCTTTTTTATCACATTAATTCCCGTCATAGCCCCTACGGTCAGAACACCCGAAAATAAAGCACCGGCTACACCTGCGGTCACAATATCCTGCCCGGTGAGGTAAAAGTTTTTTATCGGTGTCCGCGGTTTGAGAAATCTTTGGCGAAAGCGGCTGGGCGAGTGGTCGATTCCATAGATCTCTCCCTTGCCGTAGTTGACGAAATGTTGTGTAGTCAATGGAGAGGAAAGTTCGTAATGATCAACTTTTCCCTTTAAATGGGGCAATTGCCTATACAATTCATCGAGTAAACGGGCGGCAATTTTTTCCTTGAGTTCGTCGTATTCACTTCCTCTTTTCATCCATTGGCTGCCTTCCCATTTTTCGAAAACGTCAAAGGGCACCAGGGTAATGATGTCGATGCTGCTCCGGCCAGGATACCGGTTGGACCAATCGGGGTCTTTAGCGGAAGGGAAAGAAATATAAATGACCGGGAAGGGCTCATTGATGTTCTTCACATACCTGTCAACACAAGTGTCATGATCTGTATCACCAGGATATACCCAATAATTGGTTTTTGGCAGTTCAAGTTCCCGGGGCGATCCTTTTAATCCTATGTAAAGACATGCATGGGATACCGAACGATTGATTTTCTGTAATTGTTCGGGCAGTTTATGCTGTTTTACCACTTCGGCGGGCAGTAATTTTTTATAGGTCGTCATGATGCCTGCTCCACTGACAATGTTTTTGGCGGAGAAAATCCTGCCGTCATTCATTTGTACGCCGGTCGCTTTATTATTTTTTACAACGACCTTGTCCACTTCTGCATTTATAAGAATGGTGCCCCCGGCGGCGGCAATCACGGGGTCAATTGTTTCTACAATTCGGGAAGATCCTCCAATGGGGAAACTGCCGCCATTGAAATAATGGCGAACCACCGCTGCATGCATCACGAAAGCACTTTTTTTAGGAGGCAGGCCATAATCTCCATATTGCCCTGTTAACACCCTTATCAGTTCCTCGTTGTCGGTAATTGTTTTAAGCACCTCATAGGTTGTCCGGTCGGAAAATTGGTTAAAAGGTTTGCGCATCCAGCCTCCGATGAGTTTACTGAGAACTGGCGGCAGCGCTTTGTCTACATAAAAATTCCTGCTTGTTTTCGTGCACTCAAAAATGAGATTGACGTAATCATTGATGGCGTTTTTCTCGTCGGGAAAGTATTCGATTAATTTAGCCTTGAATTGCTGAACGCCTTTAACCAAATCATAAGATTTATCTCCGATGATAATTTTATCATAAACCTCTCCCATATCTGCCCACTGAAGTTGGCCATCTGTAACATAGTCAAACAGTTTTTTGGTAAGGCTGTCCGGGCGTTGAACTTCTCCGATGTAATGAATGCCAACATCCCATTCATACCCTTTGCGTTTGAATACATGCGTAAATCCACCGGCGGTATAATGACGTTCGAGGATAAGCACCTTTTGCCCTTCTTTAGAAAGGAGGGCCCCCGTAGTCAAACTCCCCATCCCGGATCCGATGATTATGGTGTCGTAGTAATCGGCTACTTCATGCTTTTGTTTATAGGATTGAATCATAATACCGGGAATTTATTTTTTTGGGTTATACCCGTATGCTTTAAGTTGCTTTTCAGTCAATGAAATTACATTTACATCAAGGTAAATGGGCACCAAAGGTTTGTCCAGGGAATCGGTTTCCACTTTTGCAATATCATCCAGCACCTCCAATCCTTTAAAAACCTGCCCGAAGATCATATAATTCCCGTCCAGCCTGGGAATACCGTTTTTATTTTGAACGATGTACAGCTGGCATCCGGCGGAAAGCTTTCCAGGATTGTCATCCCGACCTGCGCCCACTGCTCCGTAAATATGTTTGATATGCTCGTTGAATTCAGGTTTTATCAAATAAGGAGAATCGGCGAACCCTTCCGGCGTATCCGGGCAGCCGCCCTGGATGACGAAATTTTCGATTACCCGGTTAAAAGTCAAGGTATCCCAATAATTTTCATTGGCCAATTTGATAAAACTGGCCTTATGCAAGGGCGTATCGTCGTACAGCCAGAAAAGCATTTCACCTTTGGAGGTAATGATCTGTCCGATGGGATAGGTCTCTTCCTGGTTTTTCAAGGCAGCGCATGAGTAAAGAGCGAATAAGAGGAAGATCAACCATTTTTTTTTCATTTTTCCGCTGTTTAGAAATGATACAAGATTGCCAATGGAACGGGAGGGCCGAAGGATGAATTGCTTTTATTTTTGAGCTTGCGCTCAAATAAGGAAATCCCTTTTCAATGCGGCCAATGGATCAAAATAAATCCTTTACAAAATACGAATTCTTCTCTGAATTTTTGATGTTCCAGGCTTCACTCGAACTTATCTCCAAAGATTCCTTTTGATAGCGAACGAAAAACAATTCATCGGTGGTGACCATTATTTCCCGGGGTTTGTTGCATAATTGATCCCGAATGACTTTTTCCAATCTTTGGGCGGCGGCTTTGAGTTCTGCCAGCGCTTCATCGTCGAATAACTCAAAATGGGCCAATTCACCTATGACCATATAAAAGTCATTGTCATTGTCCATTTTTGGACGAAGATGGTTTCGTTCATATAATTTTTGCCTTAATTTAAATAGTTTATTATCCGCGATATCCGTTCCTTCCTGCAATGACCAGCCGATCAGGATAATTTTTTTTGCTTTCCAGTTGATTTCAAACGACCGGTTATAAGGCGTACCCTCAAAACTCATAAATCCATCAAAGTCTTCTTTGAAACCGCCGAATTGTATTTTCATAGGGAAAAACGGGTCAATATTGGAAAAGATGTTTGAAAAATCCATTTCCTTCTTTTTTTCTTCTTTTGCCCAAATATTGGCATTAAAATGCCGCTCAAATCCAATGATTTTTTCCATCCCGACCATGGTGCCGTGGATTTGATCCATAGGGTGTTTTATAAAGATCCTCCTCAAATCTGAATCTTCGATGGTTTCCCATACTGAATGAATCATTTGTTTGAAGGCCGTGTTTTTTTGGCCGTAAAGGGCTGCTAATGTTAGTTGCTTCATTAACTCCAATTATTTTTTCCGAAATTACAAAAATAAATAATGTTTTTGGTAATCGCCGAAACGATAGCCATCCAGAAACATTGCTACGGTCTGGATCACCTGCCAAATGATTGAATTTGATTTAATAACCGCCGGAATTTATTATAGGTGCAGAGCACCTGTCTGGCAGCCAGGCAAGACCGAAAAATTTGTTGTAAAAAGATTAAAAAATCTATCTAAGGTGTAGCGTCCCGGCAACGTATGCCGAGGACAGGCTACCGCAACATTTTTTGGATGGTCGGAGATTTAGGTTACGGTGCGCTGCACCTTGAATCCTCTTTCCATTTGTTTGGCGACAAAGATTAAGGTACTCTGCACCTGATTGTATTCGGCGGTTATAAAATTAAAACCAATAATTCCGCAATACATGATTGAGTAGAGGTTTACCGCCGCGTTAATTTCAGAGTGCTGCCAGTTATAGAAAAACGACCACATTAATCACCTTCCTTACCATCCAGCACTGCAGGGTTCGTGGGCAGGCTCATTTGGATAATCGTTGCTACGATTATCGTAACGATACACCCAATCAAATTCAACCATAAATAGGCGATTTCAATAATCTCCATCATTCTCAGGGTGAAGATGATCAAAATAAAGATTTCCGTGATGATGGCTGCGATGAAAATGGCTTTCCCTTTGATCCATTTTATGAAAAAGGCCACCATGAAAACGCCTAAAATAACGCCATAAAATAAGGAGCCAATAATATTGACCAATTGGATCAGGTTTTCAGACAGGTCGGCTAAGACGGCAAAAAGCAGGGCAATGCCGCCCCATACCAGCGTAAACCATTTTGAAGCCTTAAGGTAATGGGTGTCATCCTTGTCTTTGACGATGGAACGCCGGTAAAGGTCGACTACGGTAGTGGCTGCCAGGGCATTGAGCTCCGCAGAGGTCGAAGACATGGCCGCAGAAAATATTACCGCGAGCAACAAGCCAACCAACCCGATAGGCAGGTAGTGAAGTACAAAAGTTACAAAAATGTAATCGGTATCTTTGGTTTTGGCTAACGGATTTTCCATGGCGATCAGGTCTTCCACTTTTTTCCTGATGTCAATGTCCTGGGCCTGAAGTGATTTTAAGGTTTTGGTGGAAGCTTTGACGGTCTGTTCGTCTTTATTCTTAATGGCTTTGATCAGGGCCCGTGATTCGGCTTCCTTAAGGTCATAAATCTTGTCGTAATCGGCTTCCAGGTGATGAAATTCGGCTTCAAAAGGCGATCCTTTGAGGCTGTTTAAATTGGCTTCGTTAAAATGTACAGGGGGTTTGGTGAACAGGAAAAAGACAAAAACCAGTATCCCCACAAATAAGACCAGGAACTGCATAGGTACCTTGACCAGGCCGTTAAATAACAAGCCCAGCCTGGATTGGGTCAGTGATTTTCCGGAGAGGTAGCGGGAAACCTGGGACTGGTCGGTCCCGAAGTAGGAAACGAAAAGAAATACACCTCCCAGCATACCCGACCAAAAATTGTATCGATTGGAAAGGTCAAAGGTAAAATCCACCACATTGAGTTTACCCATTTTTCCGGCAATGTTCACGGCATCTTCAAAACCAATCCCGTCCGGGAGTTTGGCGACCACGATATAGGCTGCAATAGCCATACCGCCTAAAATGACGATCATCTGTTGTTTCTGGGTCACACTCACTGCTTTGGTGCCTCCGGATACCGTATAAAATATAACGATGAGCCCGATAAAAAACACCGTAAATCCAAGGCTCCATCCCAGGATAGTCGAGAGAATGATAGCCGGAGCATAAATGGTGATTCCGGCGGCCAGTCCGCGCTGGACCAAAAATAAAATAGCGGTGAGGGTTCTTGTTTTCAGATCAAAACGCCCTTCAAGGAATTCATAGGCGGTGGTCACATTAAGCCGGTAATAAATGGGCAAAATAAAAATGCAGAGAAATACCATGGCAACGGGCAGTCCGAAATAAAACTGGGCAAACCGCATGCCGTCTTCATAAGCCTGCCCGGGCGTGGAAAGAAAGGTAATGGCGCTGGCCTGGGTAGCCATTACCGAGAGTCCTATCGTCCACCATGGGAGGTCACGATCTCCCATGAGATAGCTTTTGGAGCTTTTTATGTTACGTGATTGATAGACACCATAAAAAACGATGACCAACATGGTTCCCATCATTACAATCCAGTCAAATGCGTGCATGGTTTAGGTTTTATGTGTTTCCCCCTGTAGTTTCAGGGGCTGTCTGTTCAGGAATGATATTTGGTGAATAAATAAAATAAGGTGATAAGGATGGCATGCATGATGAGAACGAAGACGTACATCTGATTCCAGGTTTGGAATACCGGCGGTCGATCATCGCCATTTTTATTGTTCGTTGTGGTGTTATCCATAATGTAGGTATGGTCAGTTTCGGGGAGCCAAGTTACAAATATTCCTTTAAAATGAATAAATATTGTTTAAGCCTTAAACCCTTCGCAGTTTGCTACTATTTCTTAAATTCGCTCCCGGATTATTAACAATAGGACTCATTATTGGAAATTATAGACATCTCTCCCGGGAAAAGGATGCCTGTAAACCTGATCCGATAAGAAAGTTTGAACTTTTTGTACAAAAAATGCGTTAGCAAGGCGTAATCAAGCACAATGGCAGAAAAGAAGAAAAGTACAATAGAGATCGTCAACCGGAAGGCAACCCACGACTTCCTCTTCCAGGCAACGCTGGAAGCAGGAATCCTATTGACAGGAACGGAGATCAAGTCTGTCCGCAAGGGAAATGCGAACCTTAGAGATGCTTATTGTACTTTCAAAAAAGGAGAATTGTTTGTCAACAGCATGTTTATCGGAGAATATAAATTCGGCAATATCCACAACCATGAACCTCGCCGCCTGCGAAAACTCCTCCTCAAAAAAGCCGAACTCCGCAAATGGGAAAAACGTGTAAAGGAAAAAGGCTTTACCATTGTTCCCTACAAAATATATATTTCCGAAAGGGGATTAGCGAAGGTAGAAATCGCCCTGGCTCAGGGTAAAAAATCTTTTGACAAACGGGATTCCATCAAAGAAAAAGACAATAAGAGAGACATGGACCGGTTGAACAAAATAAAATTGTAGCCCAAAAAATGGCGGGTTACGGGAGGGATTTGATAAACCCTACAACCCGTAACCCGCCATTTTTTTAAATCCATACGTCGAGTGCCGCGACATCATGAGCACTTTCCTGCCGGGATACATTCATTCTAAACGCCTCCGTGTAACCGTTTCATTCTTTCCATAAAGGCAGGCCTGCGGCGGCGGGATACTTCGATCTTCATTTCATCGTCCATGATGAGGTAACCACCGTCACCTTTGACGAATTTGCGCATATAGTTCAGGTTGATGACATGACGTTTGTGTACGCGATAAAAGTTAAAAGGAGCAAGCAGTTCTTCGTAAGCCTTGATCGTTTTGGAAGCTGTAATACGTTCCCCGCTTTCCAGGTAAATATGCGTATAATTGTCTTCTGCCTCAAACCTGACGATATCCTTGATGTTGACAAAATAGATACCATCCAGAGCGGAAATGCTCATTTTGGTAAAGGCGTTTGGATTGTTGTAATAGGTGTTGAATACATCCAGCCGGCGCTCTGTTTCACTGTTCTTCTGCGAACCAATTCGCGACACGGCTTCTTTTAAAGCATCAGGGTCAATGGGTTTTAATACATACCCTATGGAACTGTATTCACAAGCTTTGATGGCATATTCTTCATAAGCCGTGATGAAAATGATATCGAATTCAATGGGCCTGATCTGATTTAATAGTTGAAAAACCAAACCATCAGGCAAACTGATGTCGAGAAAGGCAACATCCGGTTCTATCGGTGGATTGGCCAATAATTCGAGCCCCTCGGCAATACTGCCGGCATCACCGATCACCTCAATATCTGGACAATTTTCCGCCAGCATGTTTTTAAGGTTGTTTAAACCGTTGATTTCGTCTTCAATGATAATTGCTCTTTTCACGCGCTATTTTTTTTAAGAAAGTTTACAAAAATAGGCTAATCCAACTAATAAAAGAAAAAAATGTGCTGCCATCTTTGCAACGGGCCTGTTTAATATTTTGCGGTCATGGGGTTTTAACCTACATTTGCCCTGATTACGGAAAAGGGAATCCCCGTGTAAATCGGGAACTGTACCCGCAGCTGTAAGCTCCTGTTGGATTTTTCAACAAAAAGGAAGTGCAGGACAACCACTGTTTTATAATGGGAAGGTTGCACGATCCGGAGTAAGTCAGAAGACCTGCCGTGGTTAATTTTTGTCATTCGTCTTCGGGTATAAAGACCGGGTGGGTATAAGTTTTGCTGTTTTTTATTCAAAAGGAACCGTTAACCTCTGGTCTTTTAGGATTTCCCTGCATCGCTTCTCCTTCCTCTCTTTTACCTAAAACAGGGTAAAATGAAATTTTTGTTTATTTTCTTGTCCTTATTTTCTTTTACTGACCTGCTTTTTGCCCAGCAGGAAGTGGATACCCTGTTGTTATTACCCAAGGTTTTGGTCAGTGAATCTTTAAGGATTTCCAGAGAGGAAGGCAGGGATTGGGAAAGGACGGATTCTTCCATGACTGAACGGTTGGCTTTGCAAAACCTGGGTGATCTGCTGGCCGCCGCCCATAATGTTTTTGTGAAAAATTACGGACCCTCAGGCATCAGTAGTTCTTCTATTCGCGGGGGAAGTGCTTCCCATACGGCCATCTTATGGAATGGCGTCAATATTCAAAATCCTATGCTTGGGCAAACCGACCTCTCCCTGTTCCCCGTAGTCCTGGCCGATGATATTTCATGGTCCCCCGGAGGAGCGGCTACTGCCAATATCCAGGGTGCCCTGGGCGGGGCCATTCAAATGAAAAACAGGTTTGATCAACATGCCCCCAGGATAATGATGCAAAACGCAGTGGGGAGTTTTGGGGCCTTCACAAACGCAGCCCGGGTGCAGTATGGACAGGGAAAAGTAACGGGGATTACCCGGATTTATTACCATCAGGCCAAAAATGACTTTCCATACCTTGACCTTCATGGAACTCCCCGGAAAGTGGATCATGCGCAGTTGAAACAATATGGAATTATCCAGGAGGCCCGATTTAGCCGCCGTCCCGGTTCGGAATGGGATGTTCACTTATGGCAACAACATTCTTATAGAGAATTGCCTGCCAACAGGCTTCAGTTAAAGAGTGTAGCCGGGCAGGAAGACAATGCTTTACGAACTATCCTCAAATGGAAAAAGTGGACAGATAAACACGCCTTTTCAGCCACTGCGGCCTACATATCGGATCAGTTGAATTATCGGGATACTATTGCCGGGATCCAATCGGAATCCCAATCGAATACCCTTAGTGTTAAAGGGGCCGAGCAGTTTTATCCGGCCTTTGGAAGTTTCCACCTGAGCGTAGGATATCAAAGGATCTGGGTAAATTCCAATAACTATGATTTTATGCCGCTCCGAAATGCGTGGACAGGGAATATGACTTTCAGGAAAACCG
Source organism: Lewinellaceae bacterium (assembly GCA_020636105.1). NCBI lineage: Bacteria > Pseudomonadati > Bacteroidota > Saprospiria > Saprospirales > Lewinellaceae > Lewinellaceae bacterium. The sequence goes on along the minus strand of JACJYL010000002.1, from coordinate 1,336,106 downwards.
GGGAAAGCCGGAAGTGGAGCGGGGAAGTCAGCCTGGCAGCAAGTTATGCTGATGGTTATTTCCAACCATTATTGCCGGCTTTAGTCTTAAAATGGATGCCCAGTAGATGGGTGACCGCCAAAACTTCAATGATTCGTAATTTCCGTCTGCCCACCTTCAATGACCTTTATTGGGTGCCGGGAGGCAATCCGGAACTCAAGCCTGAAAGAAGCTGGAGTTATGAAGCTGGGATCATAATGACCCCCTTGACAAAAAAAGGCAAGTCCACTTACGGAGGCAGCCTCATTGCGTTTTTCCGATCCGTTGATAACTGGATTTTATGGCTTCCTGGTCCATCGGTCTGGTCTCCCGAAAATGCAAGGAACGTCTGGAGCAGGGGACTGGAGGCCGAAAGTTATGTCAAAAAAGAGATCGGGAAATGGCTATGGAGAATAGACGCCCGCTACAGTTTTATCCGCTCGACCAATATAAAAGCGGCAGATTTCGCGCAGGCCACCCTGGGTAAACAACTCATTTATCAACCGGCTCATACGGGAGGGGCGAGCCTGATCATCCGTTATCACCAAATTACGCTTTATTATGCCCATAGGTGGAGCGGAGCCATTTTTACCACCAGTGATAATTCGCAATCCCTTATTGGCTATTCGGTGGGCGATATACACCTGGACCGAATGTTTAAATTCAACAGGAATACCTTCACCTTATCGGCAACTGTATTCAACTGTTGGAACAAAAATTATGAGGTGGTGGAATATTATCCTATGCCCGGGAGACATTTTCAATTAAAAATTTCAACAAACATCCAATAAAAAATGACAATTATGAAGTGCCTTTTTACTTTGTTTTTACTATCAGGTACCTTATGGTCGGTAGCACAAACGCCCTCCACCTTCGAATCTTACGAAATCCAGGCAGATACTTTTTTAAATGGTATGGATAGTGCGGTTTACCAGGATGGGGATGCCGATTTTCCTTCGTTCTTTGATTCACTTTTCTCATACTGGGCCTCCGGGTGGGCTATTTCCAGCATGACGGATGGCGAAACCTCGGGATATGCCAACCTCTACAGTGCCAAACCGGGTAGTGGGGTTCATAAAAGCATGAATTATGCGGTAGGGCAGCAAAATGCGATCATACGTCTGACCGGGGCAGCGACGGCCCAACCGCTCCGAGGGGTTTATCTTACCAATACCACTTACACCCATAACAGCATGAGGGACGGGGATGGTTTTGCCAAAAAATTTGGGGGAGATTCCGGAGACGAGCCCGATTATTTTAAACTGAAGATTCAGCCCTACGCCCAGGGACAATTGTTTCCGGACAGTGTAACATTCTACCTGGCGGATTACACTTTTGAGGACAATGACCAGGATTACATCGTCAATGAATGGACCTGGTTGGACCTCTCCTCCCTCAGTGCCAATGTACCTTTTGGGACCATCGACAGCCTCTTGTTTACCCTATCCTCCACTGATGTAGGGGACTGGGGGATCAATACCCCGCTATTTTTTTGTATGGATGATTTCAATAGCGAAACACCCCTGGAAGTCCTGACGGTGAACCGGCCATCACTTTCTCTGGAAGTTTTTCCAAATCCGGCAACTGATAGGGTGACGGTAATCGTGTCTTCCGGAGATCCCATCGTTGGTGAGGCCCGGATTCTAAGGGCCGATGGCACAATAGTGGCCACTCAAACCATTCCCTCCAACCCAATGGCTTTTGATCTGTCAAAATTTCCCGCCGGGGTTTATTACCTTAATATTACCAATGGAAATGAGGCAGGCATTTGTAAAATTTTAAAAATATAATAGTTCGGCACACAAATGTTATTTTTTGTAAAAACAGCATTTGTGTGTCAAACTATCCGTACAAATCCTCTATTCATCGAAAAAATTAACTTGTTTTCTTTTCCCGTTCTATTTTTGATCACAATTAAAAACGGGAAAATGAACTTTAAACGACACCTGGTTCCGCTGCTTTTGCTTTTACTGCCTGTCTTCTCCTTTGCCCAAAGCCGGGCCATTCAAAAATTACACGACGACTATGATAAAGTCCGGTTGCGCTATTTTTACGAAAGTGTCATCCGTGCGGGAGCCAATTTAGCACTTGGTGGGGAAGGAGTGGAATTGACAAAAGGCATCCAAAAGGTGGTGACGGTTGATTTTAAACATTCCGAAGCCCTGGAAGATGCTTCCTCTCAATTTAAAGAATGGCTTAAAGAAGAGGGGTATGGAACTTATATGGAAGTCACCAACCGTGGAAACCTTGCCGGAATGGCGGCTTATTTTATGGGGCTTATGGGGCAAAAATCATCTGAAGGCCAGGCTGAAAACGAAAAGGAAATCAATGACGCCATTAAAGAAATGGGCGTTTATGCCTTGGATGATGGAAAAGCCATATCAGCCCTGGCCGTCGTCATCATCGGTAAGGAAAACACCCAGATTTATGAATTGCACGGCAAATTGAAACTCGATTCCCTTCCCGAGATCATCGACAGGGTGCAGAAATTTATTAAAGTAATTGATTCGTCTATCGTGAATGAGAAATGACCCTACTTCTATGCCGCCAATAAGCGAATCCATTTCGATTTGGTAAAACCTCCATAAACCATTTCAAAGAAAAAATGACTATGCCAACTATACTTGAGATCAACAACCTGACAAAACAATTCGGAAGGCTCACCGCTGTTAACCACCTCAGCCTTAACATTGAAAAAGGATCTGTTTTTGGAATGCTCGGTCCTAACGGGAGCGGCAAGACGACCACCCTTGGGATGTTATTGGGGGTCACTAAACCTACTTCGGGCACTTTTTCGTGGTTTGGAAAAGGAGAATCCCATGAAATGCGGAAAAATATTGGCGCTATCCTCGAACAGCCTGTTTTTTATCCGTACATGACCGGAATTCAAAACCTGGGCCTGGTTTGCCAGATCAAAGGGGCTGAAAAAAACAGAATAGAGGAAGTACTTGAAATTGTAGGGCTCTCCGGCAGAGGACACGATAAGTTCAAAGGATACTCCCTTGGCATGAAACAGCGTCTGGCTATTGCGGCAGCCCTCATCAACGATCCGGAAGTACTCGTACTGGACGAGCCCACCAACGGCCTGGATCCCCAGGGTATTTTTGATATCCGTCAACTGATCAGACAGATTGCCCAGACGGGTAAAACCATCATCCTGGCCAGCCACCTGCTCGACGAAGTGCAGAAAGTATGTACAGATTTTTGCGTACTTCAGACCGGTAACCTCATTTACCAGGGGATTGTAGAAGCAGATTTTGCCAAAAGCACCACCATCGAGCTCGTTGCAGAAGATATGCAAACACTTATTGAAGCGCTGCAAAAAATTCCCGGGGTGGATGAAATTGAAGAAAAAGACGGTAAGGTAATTGTCAGAGGAACCCTTCAGTTGAATAGCCTGACCATCAATAAATATTTGGTGGAAAAAGGAATTGTCCTCACTCATTTACATACCCTCAAAAAAAGCCTCGAAGAACAATTTATGGAAATCCTGAGTGAAGAAGCTTTAGGGCATTAATTTATTGATTTTTAATGTTTGTGCACTGGTTTTTTGGCAAGGATTCCTATGTGCCTATGTGTTAAGAGTCTATGTGTCTATGTGCCTATGTGTTAAGCATCTATGTGCCTATGTGTTAAGAGTCTATGTGACTATGTGTTAAGAATCTATGTGACTATGTGTTAAGAATCTATGTGTTTCAAAAAATAATTAATATGCTGCGCCTATTAAAAATAGAACTGACTAAACTTTATACCAATCGCTTTTTCAGAGTGCTTGGAGCACTTTGGATATTTGCCTTTTTCACCATCCCTGTAGCCTTTAATTATTTCCTGGAATGGATTCAAAAAAACGAGCCAGTTGGAGCGGAACAGTTCCTAAAGGCGGACCAATGGCCCATTTTTGATTTTGTAGACATCTGGCAGAACCTGGCCTATTTGTATAAAATGGTTACCATATTCATTTGTTTCATCGTTTTGGCCAGTGTCACCAATGAATTTGATTACAAAACCATAAGGCAGAATGTCATTGACGGAATGAGCCGACGAGAATTCTGGCTCAGTAAGATCGTTTTTATGCTGGGAATTAGCATGTTGGCCACTATTTTTTTAGCATTGATCGGATTTGCGGTAGGGTATTCCCTTTCTCCTGTCACGGAACCTGAGTTTGTTTTCAGGAATATCGAATTTATGGGGGCCTATTTCCTGCAGGTGTTTTATTTACTGATGTTTTGTTTTGTCGTTAGCCTGTTGATCAAAAGAGCCGGATTCGCTTTTGCGAGTATTCTCTTTTACATTTACATCTTAGAGCCCATCACTACGCTTATACTGTCTCAAAAATATAAACTGGAACTTCTTGCAGATTGCTTTCCTTCTGAAGCTGGCTGGAACCTCATTCGCTTACCCTTTGAAAAGTATTTGCTGATGTATTCCCAGGACTATGTGTCTTACCAGGACCTGGGGATTGCCTCCGTATGGTTGGTCATATTCCTTCTGGTTTCCTACTGGCTGGTCAACCGGAGGGATCTCTGATGCGGCTCCAGCAGCCCCTGGACCTCAGAGGTTTTAAAAACCTCTGAGGTCCAGGGAGCGGCGCTCCTCCCCTTAAAAAAGCCACGAGTCAGAGGAACGGGACATTTTTTAACCACATTTTTTTCTGTTTTAACATTTTCACACCTGACAAAAAAATTAAGGGCAAATTCTTTTTAAGCAGCAGCCGGCCCTTCCACCAAATACATCTTCACAGCCGTATCATGCTCCTTGAAATCACCGTGATAGGCACAGGTGAATTTTTCTTTCACAAGAGAATAGGTAGTTTCTGAGATGTTTACGCGATCCACCGCCCCGTAAGTCTCCATGCGGGAGGCTACATTTACGGTGTCTCCCCAGATGTCGAAAGCAAATTTTTTGAATCCAACAATTCCGGCCACAACAGGGCCTGTGTGTATGCCGATGCGTGCCCTGAAGAAGGGTTTGCCTTGCGGTTCGTTTTCGGCAGCCAAGGCCTTCATGAATTCCTGGATCTCCAGAGCGGCATTGATCATATTGATGGCCAGGTTTTCGTCGCTCGTAAAAATGCCTCCAACACAGAGGTAGGCATCCCCGACAGTTTTTATCTTTTCCAGTCCGTGCTTTTCGGTGATTTCATCAAAGGCACGGAAGCATCGATCGATGAGGGCAACCAATTCTTCGGGTTCCAGCCTTTCCGAGATGCGGGAAAACCCTTCAAAATCAGAGAACATTACTGTTACAGGCTGATGCCGCTTAGCTTTGGCAAAGCCGTGTTTTTTTAACTCTTCCGCCGTTTCAGCGGGTAAAATGTTGAGCAACAGTTCTTCGGATTTCTGCTTTTCTTTTTCGAGCTCGCTGGTTCTCGCTTTGACCTGTGCCTCGAGATCTTTCTCCCGTTTTTTGACCAGGTAAATTCTGTATTTCAAAAACCCGAAAATCAATCCTGCCAGTAAAAGTGCTACGGAAATCCGGAACCATAAGGTTTTGTAAAACGCCACAAGTACTTTTACCTCAATAGCTAATTCTTCTTCGTTCCAGTCTTCCCGTCCGGCTTTCCCACGTAATCTGAATACATAATCCCCTGCAGGGATATTATTGTAACGAACAATATTTACAGCAGAGGCCGGTGACCAGTCTTTATCATAACCTTCCAGCATATAACTGTACATATTCTGCGCGGGGTTTCGGTAGTCCGCCAGGCTAAATTCTACGGTAAAAAATTTATCCCGATGAGTGAAAATGACGGAATGTAGGTTGTTCAGCCCGGCCCTCCGTTCTATCAGACTGTCTATTTTTCCGTTGAAAGTAGTGAAGGAGGTAAGCATGAGAGGCGTTTCGCGGTTTTCCTGTTTCTTATGTAAAAAATCAGGCCCCGGGAAGAAGGCATTCACGCCGTTGAGCCCCCCGAAATACATCCGGCCTTCTTTGGATTTGTAAAAGGAAATACGGTTAAACTCATTGGCAGAAAGGCCATCGGCAAGGTAGAAACTATGTGTCTTTTGTGTTTGGTGATTGATCCGGCACAAACCAAGATCTGTACTCACCCAAATTATGCTGTCACCTTCCGGTAGCAGCCCGTTGA